>NZ_DAMBKZ010000010.1:0-181704 GCF_032066345.1 Brucella sp. | reverse complement strand
CCAACGACCTCTCACGCGGATGTAGCGCCGATGACATTCTTCACATGATCGCAATTACCGTCAATCAGGCAGGTTGAAAGATTGCACAGCACGACGGATAAACGAATATTAAGCCCGCACCAAAGATAGCGCGCTTAACTTTGCGCTAGGCGCGCTAAATCGTCTTTGTCGATTTCAACCACGACGATGGCTTTTACTCGCGCGTATTGTCCAGCCAAAGTGGGCTGCGAACGCCCGAGATAGCGAGGATGCTGTGCTGAAACCCGTACGCGTTGCAATTTCGCCTGCACTTAGCGAAGTCTCCTCTGCAAGCGCACGCGCCATGTCTAGACGAATTCTTTGATAGTAATGGCCAGGTCCAATGCCCAACTCCCGCGTAAAAAGCCGCGCCAAAGTTCGTTCCGAAACAGCAGCATGATCAGCAATTTGGCTCAGCGGCAAGGGGTTTTCGATATTGCGATTCATCGCTGCCACGGCACGGATCAATTGTACGGCCTGCATTTTAACCGACTGCAGCTGCGATGCAGGTCCCTTCGTATTGTCTCCACCACGTATTGTTTGACGTGCATCATAGGCGAACATATTCATCACATCGAATGCTAAAGCTTTGCCACCGTGATCGCTAATCAGTTTGAGCATTAATGCATTGACCGTCGAAGCCCCACCTGCAGTAATCCTGCTGTGATCAATAACATACTGATCGGTGGACACACTGATATCATAGTAGCTTTCCGCGAATTCATTCAACTCTTGCCAGTGAATTGTGGAGCGATACCCATCGAGAAGACCTGCAGCTGCAAGAATCCACGGGGCGCAGTCGAGGCCACCTAACCGAGGAATGCGTCGCTCCACCAATTGCAGCGCTTTACTTACAGCTGGTGTCGCATGACGACGCGCACCATATCCGGCAACAAGAAACAGGACATCCAAATTGCGCGCATCTTCAAGACTTGTGTCCGCTCGTAGAAATAGCCCGCTCGAACTCTTTGCATCAGCCCCGTCAATGCTTAACAGTTGCCAGCTGTAATCTTCGGGATCCGCGTAATCACGCGCCGCACGCAACGGCTCGATCGCGCTCGCAAGCACCATATTAGAAAAACCGTTGAAGAGAAGAAAGCCGCAGCGTAGGGTCATAATTGGCAATTATAGTTATGTTTCTGGCAGAAAATGCAATTAATCTAACTCTCAAACATCACATAGTAAAGACAAGTCTCGAGATGATGTCTGATGGGAATCGTCAGCATATTCGCAAAATAGCCTGCAACGATTGCTGATGGTGCTCACAAGAAAGCGCTGCAAAGGCGGGAACGAAATTCGCCACCCGGGGGTGGCAAGGGAGAACAAATTGAACTGGGATGTTTTCATCACCTGTGCCGTGACCGGCTCTGGTGCAACTGCACAGAAAAGCGACAAAGTCCCCGTTACTCCAAAACAGATTGCCGAGGCTTGTGTAGAAGCAGCAAAAGCTGGAGCAGCGATTGCTCACATTCACGTTCGGAATCCGGAGAACGGCGCCCCTTCGCGCGACCCTGCACATTATCGGGAAGTCGTGAGCCGGGTGCGAGACAGTGGAACGGATATCGTACTCAACCTGACTGCAGGTATGGGTGGTGATCTTGTGTTGGGTTCACCCGAGTCTCCATTACCTCTTAATGAAAATCAGACCGATATAGTGGGCGCGACCGAACGCCTTGTGCATGTTGAAGAACTACTGCCGGAAATTTGCACACTTGACTGCGGTACAATGAATTTTGCTGAAGCCGATTATGTGATGACAAACACGCCTGGTATGCTGCGAGCCATGGCCGCCCGCATTCAGGCAGCTGGTGTAAAGCCGGAAATTGAAGTGTTCGATACAGGGCATCTCGTACTTGCAAAGCAGCTTGTGAAGGAAGGCCTGATCGATGACCCAGTCATGATCCAACTTTGTATGGGAATTCCTTATGGCGCTCCCGATGACCCCAACACAATGATGGCTATGGTCAATAATGTGCCTCAAGGCTGGACATACTCTGCATTTTCCATTGGACGCATGCAGCTTCCCTTTGTGGCAATGGCGGCGTTGACGGGTGCAAATGTTCGCGTAGGCCTTGAGGATAATCTGATGTTATCCCGAGGAAACCTCGCAACAAACGGACAATTAGTCGAGCGTGCCGCGACAATCCTGTCTGCGATGAACGCTAATCTAATGTCGCCGGCGCAGGTGCGCGAGAAGCTCAAGTTGAAAAAACGCTGGTGATTAGAACTCCTGTCGCAGTTGAGAAATCCTCATCACAAAACTTAATCAGTTAAAGAGGTCCGGAACAATCTTTTTGAGAAAATTGAATAGTGCGACATCACCAAAAACAAAAAAAAGGGGAACGATGCATGACACATATTCTGAACATAACCCGAAGAAACTTTCTATACGGTGCAGCCGCAACCGGATTGATTTGCGGAATAACCGGAACCCCCCTGTCAGCCAGGGCTGAAGATGTGCCGCCGCCAAAGCGCGGAGGACGACTTCGCATTGGTCATGCGAGCGGCGCGACATCGGATTCAATTGATCCTGCAACTTATTCCGCGGGACCCGTTGTAACAGCCATGTTGGGTGGGGTGTGCAATAACCTCGCGGAAGTGGATGCGAGTGGCAATATCGTTCCAGAACTAGCAGAACGAATGGAACCGAGTCCAGACGCCAAGACATGGACATTCCATCTGCGCAAGGACGCTACATTTTCTAATGGCAAAAAACTGACGCCTGAAGATGTTATTGCTTCCTACAATCATCACCGTGGTAAGGACACCACATCAAGCGCCAAAGCCATCCTCGAGGAAATCGTAGACATTCGCAAAGACGGCGAGAATGCCGTTGTGTTTGAACTTAAAGCCGGTAACGCCGACTTTCCGTTTGTGACGGCCGAATATCAGCTCGTTATCATGCAGGATAACGGCAAGGGAGAACTCGACTGGAAGTCGGGCATAGGAACGGGTGGCTACACGCTGGAAGTCAATGAACCTGGTGTGCGCATTCTCCTTAAACGCCGGGACGATTACTGGAAAAAGGATCGCGCCTGGTTTGACGAAGTCGAACTTCTCACTGTCAATGATCCAACTGCACGACAGAATGCTCTGATAACAGATCAGGTCGATGTTATTAATGGTATCGACATCAAGACACTCCCCCTACTGCAAAGGCAGAAAGGGATTCACCTGGTTGAGGTAACAGGGACAGCTCACTACACAATGCCTATGTTTTGTGATGTTGATCCTTTCAAGAGCGTCGATGTACGATTGGCTTTGAAATATTCGGTTGATCGCGAAGATATGCTTAAAAAAATTCTCCGCGGACACGGCCGGATTGGTAACGACCATCCGATCGCACCGGCAAATCGTTTCTTTGCGGCCGATTTGCCTCAACGCAGCTACGATCCCGACAAAGCAAAGTTTCACCTCAAGAAAGCTGGGCAGGGAGGGCTCAAAGTTCAGCTATTCACATCCAACGCACCATTCTCAGGTGCAGTCGATGCCGCAATACTCTTTCAAGAAACTGCATCAAAAGCCGGCATCCAAATTGATGTCAAGCGAGAGCCAGAAGACGGGTACTGGTCAAATATCTGGACTAAGAAACCGTTTTGCGTTTCGTACTGGAACGGTCGTCCCACGGAAGATTCCATGTTCTCCCTCGTTTATGCGAAGGGTGCAGAATGGAACGATGCCCACTGGGACAACGAACGGTTCAACAAGCTCCTCGTTGAGGCCCGTTCCGAACTCGACAATGGCAAACGTGCGCAGATGTATCATGAAATGCAGCAGATTGTATCCGACGATGGCGGCACGATCATTCCCATGTTCGCCAATTACATCGATGCCCGAAATGAAAAGGTTGCTCATGGCGAGGTAGCTGCCAACCGTTTCTTCGACGGCTGGAAAATTGTCGAACGCTGGTGGAGTGCCATCTGAGCATCTGTGTTTTCGCAATTCATTATGCGGCAACCCTACCCGGTCAGCCGCATGATGAGACGTTCGCCGCACTGTCGTAACTCATAACGGCCCGCCCTTCGCTGAAGCAGCAGCCCGGACCAAACATACGAGATCATCCTATGACCAATACAACTCCTGAGGCGACCGATATGCGTGGTGTTAAAACAGCCGCCGCTATTGGCGGCGGGGTCATCGGCGGCGGCTGGATTGCCCGCTTCCTGCTCAACGGTATCAATGTAAACGTTTTTGATCCCCATCCTCAGGCCCAGCGCCTGATTGGCGAAATCATAGCCAATGCGGAGCGTGCTTATAGCCGCTTGTTTCTGGCACCCATGCCGCCCCGTGGGACATTGGTGTTTACCGATACGCTCGCAGAAGCAGTGAGGGATGCCGGCTACATTCAGGAAAGCGTACCGGAGCGCCTTGAACTCAAGCACAAGGTCTATACGGAAATCGAGAAACATTGCCGTAAAGACGCACTGATTGGTTCATCGACGTCCGGCTTCACACCCACTCAGTTACAGGAAAACGCAAAACATCCTGAGCGAATATTTGTCGCCCACCCATTCAATCCGGTCTATTTGCTACCATTGGTTGAGCTGGTTCCCAGTGCAAAAACGAGCGCAAATGTCGTTGCACAAGCGACAGCGTTTTTGAGCGCCGTCGGTATGAAGCCCTTGCTTGTGCGCAAGGAAATCGACGCCCATATCGCTGACCGTCTCCTCGAAGCTGTATGGCGGGAAGGCCTGTGGCTGGTCAAGGATGGCATCGCCACCACCGAAGAACTTGACGACGCAATCCGCTTCGGCTTTGGTTTGCGCTGGGCACAGATGGGCCTGTTTGAAACCTATCGCATTGCTGGCGGCGAAGCTGGTATGCGCCATTTCATATCACAGTTCGGTCCGGCGCTCGCATGGCCCTGGACAAAACTCATGGATGTTCCGGAACTCACGGATGAACTCATCACCATGATCGCCGATCAGTCCGATGCGCAATCCGGTCGATATTCAATCCGGGAGCTGGAGCGAATTCGTGATGACAATCTGGTCGGCATCATGCAGGCGCAGAAGACGCGCAACTGGGGTGTTGGCGAGCTGCTGATCAATTATGAAAAAGCGCTCTACGACCGCAATGCCTCGATACATGGGGCGGTCTCCGTCGATATTTCGCAGCCTCTGGCCTTGCATCACGCCCGGGTGCGGGAAGATTGGGTCGATTATAATGGTCATATGACCGAAAGTCGGTATTTGCAGGTATTCGGCGATGCCAGCGATGCATTCCTTAACTTCATCGGTATGGATGCAGCTTATCTTGCTGCCGGTTCCTCAGTCTACACTGTAGAGACCCATATCCGCCATCTGCGGGAAGTTGGCATGGGGGAAAAACTGCGGGTGACAACACAATTGCTGGGCTTTGATCAAAAGCGTTTGCGGATCGTCCACCTGCTTTACAGCGGCGAAGACGATATCCTTCTGGCAAGCGCGGAGCATATGGCGTTGCATGTGGATACTGAAAAATCCTGCGCAAGCACTTTCGGAACTGTGCTCAACGAAAGCCTCGCCGCTATTTGGGCCGAACATCGCAAGCTGGACAAACCCGATTTTGCCGGAAAAGGTATTGGCGGAATAACAATGTAATCTGCCAATGTTAGGTAGTGGGAGAATAGCCCCTGCCCGATAATCGACAATAAAAATCGGGGAAATATGGATGTTCATTCAGATGATTGCACATCCGGTCGGAATGTAAGAGCCAGTTATCAATCTGATCAGACTGGTAACGGGCTCAACAGACAGTGGAGGCTGTAATCGGAATCATGAATCCGCTTATCAGAATGATCCTGCAACGATTGGGACTGGGTATACTTACCTTATTCGCCGTCTCAATCGTTATTTTCTTTGCAATTGAGCTTTTGCCCGGCGACATGGCGCAGCAGATATTGGGTCAGAATGCGACCGCTGAAACATTGGCAGCGCTGCGAGAGCAGCTCGGCCTCAATCAACCTGCTCTGATCCGCTATTTTCATTGGCTTGCTGGTGCTTTGCATGGAGATTTCGGAATTTCACTTGCCAATCAAAGGCCCATTGCCGAGCTTATCAGTGCGCGACTAGGCAATACTTTGTTTCTCGCGGCCTATGCTGCTGCCATCGCAATTCCGCTCTCCATTCTTCTGGGTATTCTGACGGCTCTCTGGCGCAACAGCTGGTTCGACCGGCTCGCCAATATGCTGACGCTGAGTTCCATTTCCTTTCCGGAATTCTTCGTAGCTTACATACTTATCTTGTTTTTCTCCGTAAATCAGACGTGGTTTCCCTCTCTTGCACGCGTTAATCCGGGTGAGAGCCTTGGCCAGATGCTCTACGCCGCCTTCTTACCGGCCTTGACGCTCACTTTGGTAGTTACAGCCCATATGATGCGCATGACACGTGCTGCACTGATCAATCTCCTTGCAAATCCCTATATCGAAATGGCGCGTTTAAAAGGCACATCGCGTTTCAAGGTGATCCTGCGCCATGCCCTGCCCAACGCCTTCGCTCCAATTGTAAATGTGGTTGCGTTCAATCTCGCCTATCTGGTGACCGGCGTTGTTGTTGTGGAAGTCGTATTTGTTTATCCCGGGCTGGGTCAGCTTATGGTCGATTCAGTTGCAAAACGAGACATCGCCGTGGTGCAGGCCTGCTGTCTGATTTTCGCGTCGATCTATATTCTTCTCAACATGCTGGCCGATGTGCTGTCCGTCGCCACCAATCCCCGCATTCTGCATCCGCGGTGAGAGGACAAGGCATGACACACCCCTTTATAAAACTCATCCGTGAAATGCCATGGACAGCGCGTATCGGCATTGTCCTAGTTTTAATCTATGCCTTTGTGGCATTCTTTGCCCCATGGCTTGCCCCCCATCCCGAACAACAGGTCGTGGGTGGCGAGTTTGAACCCTGGAGCAGCGATTTTCTGCTCGGGACTGATAATCTGGGGCGCGATGTGTTCTCACGTCTGCTTTATGGCGCGCGCAACACCATAGGCATCGCCTTTGCAACAACTGTACTTGCTTTCTGCCTTGGGGGCATATTAGGGCTGGTTAGTGCTACCAATGGTAGTTGGCTCGATCAGCTTCTGTCACGCCTTGTTGATATCATGATGGCTATCCCGCAATTAATTTTTGCCCTGTTGTTGCTCAGCATTTTTGGCATCAGTGTCGTCAATCTGATCCTGATTATCGCCGTGCTGGATGCCACGCGGATATTTCGCCTCACCCGCGCCGTAGCAATGAACGTAACAGTGATGGAGTTTGTCGAGGCGGCAAAGCTGCGTGGTGAAAGCCAATGGTGGATCATCCGGCGGGAAATCTTGCCCAACATCACAACTCCACTCATTTCAGAATTCGGCCTGCGCTTTTGCTTTGTGTTTCTCTCCATTTCCGCACTATCGTTTCTCGGTCTTGGGTTGCAGCCACCGACAGCTGATTGGGGCGGTATGGTGCGGGATACGGCTTCGCTAATTTCATTCGGCGATATCACCCCACTCCTGCCTGCGGCAGCGATTGCGGTGCTGACGGTCGCTGTGAACTTTGTTGTTGACTGGTTGCTGCATCGGGCAAGCGGGTTGAAGGAGTAGTCAAATGGCTTCAGACAATAAAACCCTGCTGACAATACGTGACCTCCGGATTGAGGCTTTGGGGGAACAAGGCTGGAATCCAATCGTTCACGGCGTCGATCTCGATCTCAAACGCGGAGAAGTCCTCGGACTTATAGGTGAATCGGGCGCTGGAAAGTCTACCATCGGCCTTGCGGCCATGGGGTTTGCGCGAAATGGCTGTCGAATTGCTGGCGGATCGATCAATTTCGACGGTACGGAATTGAGAGGCAAAAGCGAAACGCAACTACGAAAACTGCGCGGCAAGTGCGTTGCCTATGTTGCGCAATCGGCAGCGGCCAGTTTTAATCCGATGCATCGCTTGATCGACCAATATGCAGAAGCCCCTCTGACACATGGTTTAATGACCAAGGCACAAGCACAAAGAGAGGCGGTAGCATTGTACGAACGCATGCGACTGCCTGATGCAGGTGCTATTGGTTTCCGCTATCCACATCAACTTTCCGGCGGACAACTTCAACGCGCCATGACTGCGATGGCGATGGCCTGCAAGCCCGATCTGATAATTTTCGATGAGCCAACTACTGCACTTGATGTGACCACCCAGATCGAGGTTCTTGCAGCAATCCGTGACGCTGTACGTAACTTCAATACTGCCGCCATTTACATCACCCATGATCTTGCAGTCGTTGCTCAGATGGCAGATCGCATCAAGGTATTGCTGAAAGGCTGCGAGGTCGAAGAAACAGATACGCGCACCATGTTGAGCGCGCCCAGGCAAGACTACACCCGCAGTCTGTGGTCGGTCCGTGATATGGAAGCCGTTGAAAAGCCGCCAGTAACTGCTGGAACGACACCGCTGCTGAAAGTCGATAAAGTCGATGCTTTTTACGGTGCAATGCATGTTTTGAATAATATCACTTTCACACTACATAAAGGCCGTACAGTCGCGCTTGTCGGCGAGTCTGGATCAGGAAAGTCGACGACAGCACGCGTGATTGCGGGTTTGTTACAGCGTAGCAGGGGCGACGTATGTCTTTCGGGCCAAACATTGGCCGTGAGCTATAAACAGCGCTCCAGAAAACAGTTGCAGCAAGTTCAGATGATCTATCAAAGCGCGGATACAGCGCTCAATCCTCGACAGCGTATCAGCGAAATTATTGGCAGGCCGGTGGAATTCTATCTGGGTTTAAAAGGTCGCGCCCGTGATGATCGGGTCAAGGAACTGCTGTTGCAGATGGAACTGGAGCCTAAAACATATTTTGATCGCTTACCGTCCGAGCTTTCCGGTGGCCAAAAACAGCGGATAGGCATCGCCAGAGCTCTGGCAGCAGAGCCTGATCTCATCATTTGCGATGAAATAACATCTGCGCTTGATCAATTGGTGGCGGAAGGAATTCTGAAATTGCTACAGCGCATTCAGCAAGAAAAAGATCTTTCCTATCTATTTATTACCCACGACCTTGCTGCAGTGCGAGCAATTGCCGATGAATGTGTCGTGATGCAGAAAGGGCTTGTCATTGAACAAGGGCCTGTGCGGGAAGTCCTCAATGACTCGAAGCAAGCCTATACACAAGAGTTGCTGGCGTCGGTGCCGCAGATGGACCCCGATTGGTTAACATCGCGCCTGCAAAAAACTGAAGCGTCTTCGTTATTGTCCCGCTCGTGAAAGTTCGTCTCTATGAAAATGATCAGTGATCCTGAGGTTCTGGCTTTCGTAAAAAAAACCGAAGAAAGCTATCCGGCAGATGCTAATCTCGCGACAGCGGAAGACAACCGCCGTTATTACAATACGATGTGCGCAGTCTTCCGCAGGCCCTGCCCCGCAAATGTCGAGACGGAAGACCGCCATATTGATGGCGTGCCGGTGCGAAACTATCGCAAAAAGAATGCAGGTCCGACGAATGAAGCCACCGCCACTAAAGTTATGTATTTGCATGGCGGTGGTTATGTCGTCGGATCACTTGAAAGCCATGATGATGTTTGTGCAGAATTATGCGATGTTAGCGGTTTAGAAGTAATAGCTGTCGACTATCGGTTGGCGCCGGAATATCAATACCCGGCGCAAATTGACGATGTCGAACGAGTTTGGCGAGAGATCACAACTGATGGTCGCTCAACAATTATTATGGGTGACAGTGCCGGCGGAAACTTATGTGCAGCTCTCTCTTCGCGCATGAAACGCTTAAATGGTCCAATGCCACGCGGACAAATTTTGATTTACCCTTCACTGACTGGGGATCATAGCTTACCATCCTACAGCGAGAATGCAGAAGCTCCGTTGCTACGAACACAAGACATTTTAGCCTATAAGCCACTTTATGTCGGCGATGATAATCTCAGTTCTGATCAACAAAGCGAAATTGCACCCGCAAAGAGCGCAAACTTCTCCCACCTTCCTCCAACATGGGTAATCACAGCTGACGTTGATCCATTGCGTGATGACGGACCGGTTTACGTTGCAGAACTTCTCAATGCCGGAGTATTTGCTTGTTGCATCAATGAGCCGCAACTTGTTCACGGTTATCTTAGAGCGCGGCACATGAGCAAACGTGCAAATGATAGCTTTAAACGCATTTGCATGCTGCTCAGCACAGCAGATCAATGGGCAACATAGTTGCTATATAATTTTATCCTTCATATCTCCTGATTTAAGGTTGAGTGAATTGCTTCGACTGAGTTCCTGGTGCCTGCCAGTTTAGAAGTTTTGTCAAACCACCAATGCCGGGGTTGAAAGAATTCTTTGGGTCCAATTCCTGATAGAACTGCCTTAGGCTGTCTTCAGCGTGATAGAGATGACCTACATTATGTTCCGCCGGATACTTAGCACCACGCTCTTGCAAAAGTTTAAGGATCGTCTCTTTAATGGCGCTACAGTCTTCTCCTTTCTTCACCAGATACTCCTGATGCAAGACATGGCAGAAGAAGTGCCCGCAATACATAGTCACATCAATTTTCTGGGCGATTTCAGCAGGTAGTTGCTCAAACCAATCGAGGGTATTTCGCGGTAAAGCGATGTCAAGGGCAACGATATCTTCCACTGTTTGCGGATGCACGGCCCTATATCGAACAACAGCCCCGCCTACAGCAAAGCGATTGAGAAAAGCTGCTCTTCCTTCTTCGTCGTTACAATCAAAATAAGCCCCATGCGTGGTCGGAAAGTGGGAGGTTAAATATCGGCGTGCCTCTTCAATACCTTCATTTCCCATTTTAAGAAGCAAATGGTGCTCGTAGCGGTCACGGAACTCATTTAATCTTTGAGGCAGATGTTCGGGCAATATCTTGGTAAATAATTGCAGGATTCGATCACTCAAACCGTTGCCCAATCCTAACTTTTCAGTGATACCATCAAAGCGGCTTTTCATTCCAAAGGCTTTAGGAATCCGATCTGTCCCGAACTTTTTAACAAACAGAAATAAGTCCTTGCCGTAGAGCCTAGACAGATCATAAGCAGACCTATGCATATACTCGCCAGCAATTGGAAGATTAGCAAATTCAGAAAGAATATCTCGACGTATATTTTCCAGCTCTGCGGAATCATTGGTTCCTATATAAAATACCTGTGTCTGATCGTCAGCCGGAAAGGTATCTATTCGTAGTGCGAAAACAGCAACCTTTCCTGCAGAACCAGAAGCTTCATAGAGCCGTCTTGGATCCGCGTTATAGCGCGCAGGGGTCGAAGCAGAAATATCCCTTACATGGTTGCAATATTCGTGATCGGACGCGTGAAACTCGGGCGACGTAACAACGTCACGCTCCAAAATCGCTCCACTATCCAATCTCGTTAGAATGTCTTCAGGAGCTTCGCCCAGTTCTATGCCTAAGTGATTGACCAGCTTGAGATCACCGTCTCTGTCGATCTGAGCAAAAAGAGCAAGCTCTGTATAAGCCGGCCCTCGGCGAATGAGAGAACCTCCAGAGTTGTTGCAAATACCGCCGGTAACGGATGCACCTATACAACTCGATCCAATGACTGAATGAGGTTCTCTTCCGATCGGACGTAGTGTTTTTTCGAGTTGATCGAGTGTTACACCTGGTTGGGCAACCACTTGAGTACCGTTAGAAATCAAATTCAAGTGTCGGATACGCATCGTGTTAATGATCACAGCCGGGCGGTCATAACCCTCAGGTACGGGTGTAGAGCCGCCAGTTAGACCAGTATTAGCGGCCTGGAAGATAATGATTGTGCCCGCTTTGTGGCAAGCTTGCAGGGCTCTCCACATCTCCAACAGTGTGCCGGGACGTACAACAGCCAGCGCATCGCCACCGCCGTAACGATATCCTCGGCGAAACTGACGGGTTTGCGTATCACCGGTTAATACATATCGACGACCGACGATATCGCGAAGCTTCTCAACGAGTTCAGGCATAATTTTCAATTCTACGACATGGCAATATGTTAAAGGCGATCAGGCAAAGTAGCGCACTCGTATCGCGTCAATTGCCACAGCGATAAAGATCATAAAGCCACCGATCATTCCCACGTAAAAAGATGGGATGTTGATAATAGCAAGCCCTACCTGAATAACTGTCAGAAGAAGCACACCACCAAGAATGCCGATCACATTACCACGCCCACCAAAAACACTCACTCCCCCGATGATTGGTGCCGCAATTGCATAGAGCAGATAGCTCGAACCTTGATTGGAAGTTATTGCCATCTGCCATGACGCCAAAAGAAATCCAGCAACCCCGGCCAAAAAACCGGAAATCGTGTAGGCGACAATCTTGATGCGGTCGACACGTATACCTGCTGAGTTCGATGCCTGGGGGTTACCACCCACTGCATAGATCGAGCGCCCAAGAACGGTCATACGCAACAAAACACCGATGGCCACCAGTGCAAGAACGAAAATGAGCGGCATTACCGGCCAACCTGAAATCGAAGCCTGCCCGATCCAGACATAGCCATCTGATAGGTTGGTAAGCGTTTTCCCTTGCGTCAACGCAAGAAGAGCTCCCTGCAGGATAATCATCATCGACAAGGTTTGGATCAAAGAGACCATGCGGAGTTTGGTTATGCATAGCCCATTAAAAAAACCGATAAGCGTTGCAACTGCCACACCAATCAGCATTGCTGGAAACCAAGGAAGGCCGAGACTGGAATAAGCCAGCGCACCAATCGCTGAAGAAAAGCCCAGATTTGCTGGAATAGACAAATCGATTTCAGCAACAAGCAGTGGAAGCGCTACGGCAAGCCCAAGCATGCCAAGAACAGTCGCCTGAACCATGATGTTCTGCATGTTCATCACGGTTAGGAAGAATTCATTGAACAATCCAAAGCCTAGAACCAGTGCTACCAGCCATATCCAGACCACATTATGCAAAACCCAACCAACTAAATTGTGCGTCGAACGTTCCGTTATTTTGGCATTTTTGGACGTAGTGGCCATCATGACAGTGCTCATTCCTTAATTCCTTTAGCCGATGCGCGGTCAAGCCTGAGAGAGGCGACGTAAATTTTCGGTAGTAATGTTCTCGCCGGTAACGACTTCCCCGATGGAACCGTTACGAAACACGCAGACGCGGTCAACAGCACGAACAAGTTCGTCTGTGTCAGTCGAAACGATGACGATACTCACACCCGTTTTGCTGAGTTCATCAATGATACGAAGAACGTCCTGCTTTACACCTACATCGATACCACGCGTTGGCTCGTCGAGGATTAGTAGTCGAGGCTCAGTGGCGAGAACGCGCCCAAGACAAACTTTCTGCTGATTACCGCCACTTAATGTGTCCACGGCGGCAACCGCATCAGGCGCTTTGATACCCATACTCCCAGAATATCCGTCGCATAGTTGCTGTTCTTTATCTCTAAGAACAAACCCCAGAATAGAACGCCCATCGAGCGACGACAGCGCGATATTTTCAGCGATTGATAGATGTCCAACAACCCCATCTTTTCGACGGTCATCAGAAAGATAAGCAATGCCTTTGTTGAATGCATCTTTTGGATGCTGGGGCAACGCTTCCTCACGGCCACCTTCAAGACTTATGGTACCAGACTTTGCTCGATTAAGACCGAAGATAGTCTTAGCAAGCTCCTTGGCACCTGCACCTGGCAGCCCGGTAAACCCTATGATCTCCCCTTGTCTGATAACAAGAGTGTCGAGATTGACATGATGAGAAACAACACTACAGAGCTTTGTTACGGGTGTTTCATCACTAAAGTTTTTGCGTTCTCGCTGAAACAAATCAAGCCCACGACCAAGAACAAGTTCAGACAATTGATCTGACGTCATGGTCTGCACATTTTCACTACTACCAGCGAGGAAGCCATCGCGAAGGACGGATACTGCATCGCAAATCTCAAGAATTTCGTCATTATAATGGGAGATGAAGATGAAGGTGACTCCCTCATCCTTCAGTTGACGCATAAAATCGAATAGTTGACGACGATCAGGTACGGTCAAAGCGGCGGTTGGTTCATCAAGAATGATGACTTTACCACCCGAGAACATAGCTCGCAGTATGTTTAACTTACGTCGTGCAACGGCGTTGAGTTTCCCAGCAGTGAAACTTGGATCGATACCGGAATCCTTTAACATTCGTTTTGCATCAGATTTCAGTGTTTTCCAACGCACAAACCCACCGCGAGAAGGCCAAATACCGAGCATTAGGTTTTCTGCCGCAGAAAAATGATCGACAATCATGGGTTCCTGAGTGACCAGAAACACGCCTGCGTCTTCCATAGCTTTGACATCAGAGCCTTGCACAGCTTCACCGTTCAAATAGATCGTTCCGGTGGTGGGTGTTCGCTGCCCCGAAATGATGCCGACAAGTGTGCTTTTTCCTGCACCATTCTCACCCAACAAGCCATGAATGGTGCCGCGGCTTACGCTGAGACTGACTGAACGCAATGCTGTGAACGAGCCATATCGCTTGGTGACATTTTCGACGCGCAAGGCGACGCCGTCAGTGGTCGCACTTGCGACACCGTCATCGTGCACTATGGTCTGATTGCTTGTCATGATCTTAGTCACCTCCCGCGACTAACTTCGGCTTTGATAGTCAAAGCGACGTCCACCTTTTTTTGACGGGCGTCGCCAATCATGATCAGGTGTATGGAATGTTCCATTCCTTTTCTGCAACATAGCCCCAGTGGCGCTTGTCAGCAGCATTGTCACCATTGATGACAAATGGCGGAATAATCAGTGTCGGGCCTGTCGCGCCTTTAACGATCTCACCCTTCTCCCAGAAATACTTCTTGTTTTCATATACTCCAAGCGGAACTTCCTCGCCTTTCATGGAGTGTTTCTCGAGCATTTCGACGGCAATCTCGCCATAAGCAATAGGATCCTGTGAAACACAGGCATCCATAAAGCCATCCTGGATTCCTTTCACCGCAACTGGTTCACCGTCGATAGTGACAAAAATCACATGCCCCTCTTCGCCGACTTTCTTCCAGCGGCCTTTTTGCTGCAAGGCAGTAGCGATACCACGTGCTGGAGAGTCACTTGGAGCGTGAACTGCATCAAGATCGGGATGCTCAGATAGAGTGGAGAGAGTGACGGAAAGCATTTGATCTAGCTGCCCTTCGGTCGGTCGGCTGATATAGGTAACGTCAGGGTGCTTGGCGAACTCTGCGTCCATACCTTCTTTCCGCTGGCGCCAAGCAACACTTGCTAATGCCCCATAACAGTTCAGCACTTTGCCGCGTGGGCCACCATGTTTCTTGGTCAGCCTATCAATGATCTCACGCGCGGCCATCACGCCTCCCTCATAATTATCGAAGCTAACAGTGATAGCGACATCACCACCATCGGCTGGAGTATCGATAATAGCGACGGGAATTTTCTTCTGATTATACCGGCGGATCGCACTTACAATCGCCTGACTATCAATTGGATCTGCAATTAATCCGGCGGGCTGTGACAGCATAAGACTCTGCCATTGCTCTAGCTGCTTTGTATTATCAAAATTAGCATTGGTTGCCTGAAAAGACCATTTTCTGCTCTCGACAGCGCGCTTAACCGCCTCTTCCTCAATAACAAAAAAGTAATAGTCCAGACTCTTATTACTAAAGGGCATAAACACTCGATCTTGTGCAAACGCAGCACGCCCCGCAAGCGCACCTACACCCAATGCAAGACCGCCTGCCAGAACATGCCGCCGGTTCAATTTCAAATCTACACCCATCCTTACCTCCCAAGGTATATAAATATAGTTTCACTACATTTATAATGTGCTTGTCAAGCCCCCTCACACAACGCAACCCATCAAGCCATCATGAACTGCAGAGTCAGGCTTCATACTATCTTTTTTTAAACAAAAAGCGCCCGTCAGAGTACCTGACAAGCGCATTTAGGATTCGATTGTTTTGAAGTTTTACTATATTATCGCATTTGGACGTATGAGGTTCCGTCAAAACAACCAACCACCATACCTACAGCCTCCCGCGTAAAAAGACCATTTTCAACCACCCCTGGGATACGGTTAAGCTCAACCTCCAGAGGAGCAGGCTCCGCAATTGCTACACACTTGCAATCCAGTATAAAATTGCCGCTATCAGTCACCACTGGCTGACCATCATGCATCCGGCGAGCGATCAAAGCTTCAATTCCATGCTCTCTCAGAACCCGATCCACCATGCGCTCCGTTTGCTTCCATGCGAACTGCACAACTTCGACCGGCAAAGGAAACGCACCGAGCGTATCGACAATTTTGGTTTCGTCACAGATAGTGATCATTTGCTTGGATGCGTGGGCTATAATCTTTTCCCACAGAAGACACGCGCCGCCGCCTTTAATCATATTAAATCGACGATCAATTTCGTCCGGGCCATCCACGGTGAGATCTATTTCACCGATCTCGTTGGGATCAGTAATGGCGATACCAACCTCGCGGGCTACATCTATTGTGGAGCGCGAAGTAGTCGTGCAGGTCAGCCTCATACCGTTGGCTACATACTTTCCCAACTCCCGCACAAAAAAATGAGAAGTCGTGCCAGATCCCAGTCCGAGTTTCATTCCATCTCGGACAAACTCTTCAATGACGCGGCGACCGGCGATTTTCTTGGCTTCATTTTGCTGTGCAGACATTTTTCTTCCTTAATGATGAGCCAAAGCCACCCCGAACTGCTGTGGCGAATATGGAGAGATTAATCCCGTATCTTGTCGGTCAACCAAGAATCGAGAGCCGGCAACTGATCGGGAAATTCACTGCCACTTGACACGGCAATTGCCGTGACAAGCATATTGATGACGAGATGATGATTGAGACGTGACGCAAGAGGTGTCATGAGCTCCGTCTGATCGTAGGGAAGTACGGCAATCAAAGCATCAGTGACCCTAGCAAGCGGACTTTCAGCAGCCGTCACCGAAACCACCCGCGCACCTCCAGCACGAGCTGCGATTGCTAATTCCACCATTTGTTTAGTATGGCCCGATTGGGAGAAAATCAGTGCCACTTCGCTTGGACGCGAGCTTTCAACGTGCATCCATTGCTTTTTTCGTCCCATGACTGCGGAGCATCGCATACCAAGGCGCTGAAATTTATGCTCGGCGTCCAAAGCTGTCACTTCAGAAATACCACTGGCATATATGCCGGTCCACGCAGCATCACGTAGAAGCAATGCAGCACGCTCGATCTGCTGCGGAATGAGATCTTCCAATGCCCGCTGAATGGCGTTGAGTGAATTACGACAGGTCTTCCGAACTATATTCTCGATCCCATCATTGGGAATAATCTGTTCGTAAACGAACGGCGCAGAAGGAACAAGGCTTTGCGCGAGATGCAGTTTGAAATCCTGATAGCCGTCATAGTCGAAACGCCTACAAAAGCGTACGATTGTTGGATCACTGACAGAACAGCGCTCGGCAAGCCTCGCCATACTCATATGGATTACTTCACTGGGCGATGTGCTCACAAACTCTGCGATGCGTCGCTCTGCGGCCCCCATAGCATCCATTTCATGGAATATGCGCTGTAACAGGCTGACGGTCATGAAAATCGTTCCTTCGTCATCTCAACGTTTTAATGCGCGCGATACTCCATGAGATCGGCGATCCGCGCAAGCCGTTGATGTGGCTCGACATTTACTTCCGCTCCTCCTCCCCAAGGAACAACGAAGAAAGTGGCACTTGCTCCCTCTGCCGTTGCCTTATCGACATTGGTGTCACCAACATAGGCCCAATCTTCCCCGTTAAGGTTCATTCGCTCGACAACCGCACGCAAATGACCAGGATTTGGCTTGCAAGCGGGCACAGCGTCAGCACCCAAAGCCACTTCAATAATCGCATCAAGCTTGAGGATCTTAAGGATTTCCTGGGTCAGCGCGTGTGGTTTGTTGGTGCAAATACCTAACCGGAAACCAGCTGCGTGTAAGCTTTGCAGGTCTTCGCGAACATAACTAAAAAAGCGTGTCTTTTCGGCCGGATTCCGTTGGTAGTTCTCAATATAATTGTTAACCGCTTCCTCAACGGTAGCATCATCTGAAGGCAGACCCTGATCTACAAAAATATCCAGAAGCAAACGGCGGGGACCATTACCGATAAATTTTTCCACATACTCCACACTAAGTTCAGGCCACCCTTTGGAAGTCATATGAATATTGACAGCTGCCGCGATATCGGGCGCGCTGTCGATCAATGTACCGTCGAGATCGAATATCAAGGCCGAATATTTTTTCATAATTGCAATAGTCCTTTTGTTCGCCTGTCGATCACCCGTCAGTCGGCAAAGACCGGATCACTCAAAGCGTGAAAGCTGTCAGAAAGCGCTGGATAAAGCCCGCGATAGATACTATGCGCTTTGGCATAAACTTCGCTCACACGATCATCCGCCCTTTGGTATGTCAGCTGGCGTAGTATTCCGGCGGCTTGAATTGCGTCCTTCCAGACACCGACACCGACACCCGCCACAAGCGCGGCACCAAAGGCTCCACCTTCCGCAGCTCCTTCAGTGGTAACCACATCACAGCCAAATATGTCAGCCTGGATTTGTCGCCAAAGCTCAGACCGAGCACCGCCTCCAGAAGCCTTGATCAGCCGCCCTTCAATTCCCATGGATTTCATCAGGGCTTGCATATCGTAAAATGCGTGGACAACACCTTCCATAACGGACCGCCCGACGTCGCCCAGCGTGTGTCGTGCGGTCAGGCCGACAATGGCACCACGTGCTGATGGGTCTGGATGCGGACATCGTTCGCCATTGAGATAAGGTACAAATAGTAGGCCTCTCGCACCAGGCTTACTTGAAGCAGCCGCCTGCACTATCGCATCGAACGTAAGATTGTCGCCGTGCCCCGTTTCGGCCAGTATTGAACGAAACCACCCCATAGCTCCGCCTGCGTTCAATGATACGCCCATGGCATGCCACTTGTTCGGAGCGACATTGCAGAACATCTGAATGCGGCCATCTGAACTCGTCGCGGGAGCATCGAGTGCAGCCGCTAAAATGCCGGCAGTTCCAATTGTTGTTTGCAGCTCGCCAGGTTCTATCACCCCGGAACCAATGGTCTGAATTACGCTATCACCTCCGCCGCCAACTACCGGCACACCAATAGACAGCCCGAAAAGACTGGCTCCAGAGGAGCTGATACGGCCAGAAATTTCATGAGATTCATAACATTTCGGCAGAAGATCAGGATCAATATCCAGAACCCCCAGCAGTTCAGACGCCCACCTACGTTGACGCACATCGAACAGTCCGGTACCGGATGCATCTGATACTTCTGTCGCCATTTCTCCGGTTAAAACCAGGCGCAGATAGTCTTTGGGATTGAGCACATATCGCAAATTGGAAAACAATTGGGGCTCATGGTTTTTCATCCAAGCGATCTTACCACCGGTGTAACCCACCAACATACGATTGCCTGTGTGAGCGATCAGCGCATCAAGTCCTCCCGCCTTTTCAGTTATTTCATCTACTTCAGCGGCATTACGCTGATCGTTCCATAGAATTGCCGGGCGCAAAACGTTGTTGCTTTTATCGAGCGGCGTCAGACCATGCATTTGCCCTGAAAGCCCGACACAGAGAAGTTCGACATTGCCGCATTGCTCCATGACCTGCGCGACCGCACGGCGTGCGCCTTCAATCCAAAGCAATGGATCTTGCTCTGTCCATCCAGCGTGTGGCTGGGAGAGCCCGTAACTTGAAGTGCTGGTGGCCAGAATATCTCCGTCGACGGACAAAAGCAGCGCTTTGCAGCCAGAGGTTCCAATATCAATACCCAAAAGTGCAGAAGTCATAGTCAAGCACCAACGCCGTGATGTAGCCGGATGTGCTTGAAATTGAAATATTCTAACAGGCCTTCACGTCCATGTTCGTAGCCAATACCGCTCTGTTTACGTCCACCATAGGGCGCGTTCATAATGCCCGCATCGACATTGTTAATTGCGACATTTCCGTAATCGAGTTCGGCCGAAAGCTGATATATTTCGCGTAAATCTCTGGCGTAGACATAAGATGCAAGCCCATACGGCGTATCATTGGCGAGATTGATCGCTTCTTCCAGCGTGTCGAATGGCGCGAGACCAACGAGCGGACCGAATGTCTCCTCACTCATTACTTTCATGGCGTGCGTGCAGTCAGCAACAATTGTGGGTCGGAAAAAATGTCCGTTCGCAAACTCTTCACCGTTTGGCGCCACACCACCGGCAACAAGCCGAGCACCCTTATCAAGTGCATCAGCTAAGTGCTGTTGTGTCTTTTCAAGTGGTGCTGCAGACGCCATTGAACCTAAGTCAGCGGCGGGATTCAAAATACCATCGCCAATGGTCAAGCTATTTGCAGCGACTGCAAATTTTTCAAGGAAAGTCTGATAAAGCGAGCGCTCTACATAAATCCGGTTAATTGCAATACATATCTGCCCCATATTGCGAAATGAACGGCGCGCAGCACCTTTCACAGCTGCATCAATGTCGGCGCTTGAAGTTACGATCAGCGGACAATTGCCACCTAGCTCCAAAGACAGGCGTTTGACAGTAAGACAAGAACGTTGAATCTGAAGGCCGACAGCACTGGAACCCGTAAACGCGATCTTGTCCACATCGGGATGATCAACCAGCGCCTGCCCCACAATTGAGCCCTTGCCGGTCAAGACACCAACCACTCCAGCGGGTATCCCCGCTTCAGCGACTTTTTCAGCAATTGCGAGCGCTGTAAAAGGTGTAATCTCAGCGGGCTTGATAATGATTGCACAACCAGCTGCAAGGCTGGCGCATAGTTTCCAGCCAATCAGTTCAGCTGGATAGTTCCACGGCGTAATCGCACCTACGACCCCAATTGGTTCGCGAATAACTTGGCTCTGGTAGCCACTCTGATCGTTCGGAATTAATTTACCGAATACCCGCACGGCCTCCTCACCATAGAAATGGCAAGCTTCAGCAAGCTTGAGAATTTCACCCTTCGCTTCGTTAAGTGGCTTTCCTTGCTCCAGCGTCATAATATGAGCCATGCTTTCAGCATCACCAGCAATTAAATCGCCAAGCCTATGCAGCGCCTGCGCACGAATTTTTGCTGGAACTTTCGACCATGAACGAAAAGCAGCATTTGCAGTTGTTACGGCCTGTTCGATTTCTTCACGCGTAGTTGCTGCAATTTGCCCGATCACTTGACCGCGAGCGGGATTTTCAACGTCGATTTTCCCGCCGTGCCCATCAATAAGTTTTCCATCAATGAATATCTTGCCATTGATCCGGGACAGCGCTGCATCCGTCATCTATTCCTCCACCCTACATCATATTGATCAGCTAAAAGCCAAAATTACAATATAGCATAACTACATATCGCGCTATATTTCATTTGCCAATCCAGAAAAGTGTCGGCCTTTACGAATGTTGCTAAAGCCGAAAAGCCTCACATTAGCAGAATTATGACCCTTTTCGTCTTTTATTGCGCCTGATGAGCGCCAATTTTCAATTTTGCGCTTGACGGCATCAAGACGAGGAAAATAGTTTTACTAGAGGAATGGACTGGGTAGCTATTTTCGATTCCCGCCTGAGTGTTGAATCGGTGGGCGCACCAGTTCAGGGTTATTTCGAGTACGACCGGCCAAACCACTCATTTGATGAGCGGCTTGATGCAAAACAAAGCCAAATCTGGTTTGATTTAGAAGCGAGTAAAAAATGTCTTATCGTGCAAAAATGAATCTAAGCGGAAGATTGGCCCTTGTAACTGGAGCCGGCCAAGGAATTGGAGCCGCCTGTGCTGAAGCTTTGGCCCAAACCGGAGCGACGGTCATTTGCACCGATATTGATCTCACTCGAGCCGAAGAGACCGCGCGCGCCATCGGAGGAACCGCAAGCGCAAGACAGCTCAATGTAACAAATAGCTCTGAATTGAACAAACTCGCTAGCGAACTCACACCGCTCGACATCCTCGTATGCAATGCGGGTATCGTAAACAATATAGCCGCTGAAGATATGACCGACGACCAATGGGATCGTGTCATTGAGGTCAACCTAAGCGGTGTATTCCGAACCTGCAGGGCTTTTGGCAGACGTATGCTTGAAAATGGCACTGGCTCGATCGTGAATATCGGCTCCATGTCTGGCAATATCGTCAATGTGCCACAGCCTCAATGCCATTACAATGCATCCAAAGCGGGAGTACATCAACTAACACGTTCTCTTGCTGTGGAATGGGCCAAACGAGGAGTGCGGGTAAACGCCATTGCTCCGACTTATATCGAAACTTCGCTGTTACATGGCTTAGAAAATCAACCAGGCCTCGTAGAACGCTGGCTTGACCTCACCCCAATGGGGCGAATGGGCAAGCCTGAAGAAATCGCCTCCATTGTACAGTTTCTAGCATCCGATGCTTCCAGTCTTATGACTGGATCAATCATCACAGCCGATGCAGGCTATAGCAGCATTTAGGAGATGTCATGCCCATCGCTCTCGTTCTCGAGAAGACCCGCCAGCTTGCTCTTCGTGATATCGAACTAGATCTAAACACCGGAGAACATGACGTACGCATTGCTATGGATACCGTGGGTATTTGCGGCAGCGACGTTCATTATTACCGGCACGGGAAAATCGGTCCGTTCGTGGTAAACGCACCTATGATTTTAGGACATGAAGGAGCTGGTAGAGTTGTTGCGTGCGGAACGAAAGTAAGCAACTTGAAAGTGGGTGATCGTGTTTGCATTGAACCGGGCATTCCCGACTTTTCAAATCGGCCCAGCCGCATCGGTCTCTATAATCTAGACCCATCACTGACATTTTGGGCAACACCGCCTATTCATGGATGCCTCACGCCCGAAGTCGTACACCCTGCCAACTTAACTTATAAATTGCCCGACAAAATATCGTTCGCTGAGGGCGCTATGATCGAACCTCTGGCAGTAGGTTTGGAGGCGGTCCATAAGACTCGTGTGGCAGCGGGCGACGTCGCACTCGTTCTGGGAGCAGGTCCAATCGGTATTCTTGTTGCGCTTTCAGCACTCGCCGCAGGCTGCTCACGAGTCTTCATTTTTGACCCCGCTTCGGAGAAGCTCGATATTGCTGCACGTTATGAAAATATCCAGCCGCTTTATGCGAAAGCAGGTTTAATTGCAGAAAAAATCAAAACTCTTACCGATGGCTGGGGCGTCGATATTGTTTACGAATGCTCCGGTGCGGTAGCGGCATTTGAGAGTATTGCGGACTATATCCGCCCCGGCGGCACCTTGGCTTGTGTAGGCATGCCGACTGACACGGTCCCAATCGATATTGTAGCTTTGCAAGTGAAAGAAATACGACTGGTTACCGTCTTTCGTTATGCTAATGTCTATGACCGAGCTATAGCCTTGCTCACAGAAGGCAAAATTAACGTCAAACCGCTTATATCCGCTACATATGATTTCAACGAAAGCATCGAGGCCTTCTCGCGTGCCGATGCAGCTCGGCCAACAGATGTAAAAATACAAATAGCAATGCGATGAGCGCCCAAAGCATTTACAGCCAGCTGCTAAATCTTTCAGATCTCGCTAATTAATTTCTAATGCGAAAGAACCCGAGTGAGGAATTTTGAGTTCATGTGGGAGAAGAGAGCGACGGCCGGAGAGGACAAGAACTCGGCTGCCAGTTCGTTGGCCACAGGAAGAAACCGAAAAAATACTCGTGTTTTCTATACCCTCGCGTTCGGTTTACACGACCATCACTCCCACTAGGAAAACGAAGAAAGTGGTGAACTGTTCCTCAAGCGTTCAGGTGCATGTCGAAATGTTAGAAAACCTCATTCCTCCTGACATCAACACCCTTACTTAGCCCAGCGACCTTCGTATTTAAATTCCGGTGCTTTCTGTATTTCATCTTTGGTCGAATTCATAACTGCGGACCATTTTTTTTCATCATCAAAATACGTGATATCTACTGCTTCTGGGCTAACAACGACATACTTTTCCCCCACTCCCAGAAAACCACCTACAGATATGATATACCCTGCAAGGTGGCCGTCAGAAATAATCAAGTCCTTGATTTCACCAATCGTCGTATTGTCGCCGTTTAAAATGCTAAGGCCAATCAGATTATAGCTAAGAACATCCGTTGGCTTTGCTGTTACAAAAACTTCTGTTTCCGTTTCTTCAGTCATCGTAGCGGTCTGGGCATTCGCAAACGACACCATAGCAATTGTAGCGGCAGCAGACAGGATAAAACGGCGCATATTCATTCTCCGAAACGGCATTATGACGTATTTGTCACGACCGAAATGCACGGGATGAGATTTTTGTTCCGATAAAACCTTTCTGCAAAGCAGCAGGCACGCATGAGTTGAATCCACATTCAAATATCCACGAGAAATGAGCACTCCAGCTCCCGTAAATATAAAGACCGTAACCTTACGTTACTGGATATCTGGATAATTTTATTCAAGTACGAGCTAATAGTCCGCTAGATGACACATCCTTCCTCCCAATAACCAAAGATGCTAAATCTATGAGTGACAATTACACATTGCCGGATTTGTCTGGCGTTATCCCTGTCCGACCAATTCAAATTAAAAAGCATGGATTTGCGGATAGATGGAAATTGCTATTACTGGCAATCATATTCGCAATCATCTCAGTTGTTGTAACGGTTGTCTGGGGACCGGGACTTTACTCTGATTATCTAATCAAGAACGACCCTCTTATTATTGAAGATTCCACCATTTTTGATGGAAGCTGCCGTAGCAAAAAGATGATCACCGATTGCAAAGCCACGCTTTCTTATCGTTACGAAGGAGAGACAAAACTCAAGACTGTCGACTTTTCCTTTGTAAGTCTGTCGAGTGGTGATTATGAGACAGACGTCGTCGTGCAGAAATCCAACCCAGACAATGCGACACTTACTTTAGCTCTCGATGAATTCTGGAATCGCCTGAGCGTAGGCGTTGTGCTTGTTGGCATCATGGTTGGCTGCGTCATCCTCTTTATTAAACGCTTTCTCCAAATTTCGAGCGCCATTTCCGCAGCGAAAACAGCATCACCGCTTCAGCTTTGCTGGGCAAAAATTGTCTCGCGCAAAGACAGCATGGGGCGCGTCAAAGTTGGTTATAGTCCTTTGCTAAAGGCTCATAAGAAGCGGACTATTCTTTCAAGCTTCGCGAAGACCGAGACGCCTTATCTTTACTACGATGAAAAGACTAACGAGACTTTTGGCCTGGCCGTGGCCCGCGCAGAAGATACCTTACCTGTTCTGCTGGACGATCGGTTTGAGCGGATCGATCTGATGCCAAACGAACGTGAAAAAGCGGAACAGCTACTCACAAGTCGAGTCGCCAGCTAATTGCAAAAGAAACAGCCAAAGAGCCGTTACTTTAAAACATGTTGGCGTTCGCGAGCGCCCCTTGTCGAAACAACGTCCTGATACATATCGTTAAATATCTTGTCAGACAGGGAGCACTGAAATGGGTGACGCAGGTATAGGCTGGATAGCAGCAATTATCATTGGTGGTCTTGCGGGCTGGATCGCATCCAACTTCATGAATAGCGACACCGGCATATTCATGAATATCATTCTGGGTATTATCGGCGCTGCTATTGCGAGCTTTATTTTCGGCTTCCTTGGCGTATCCTTTGGCGGATGGCTTGGTTATCTCGTAGCGGGCTTCATAGGCGCCTGCATTCTCATATGGATCGGGCGAGCGATCAGTTGACCTGTTTTGAAAATTCAAAAGCCCCGTTTTCGGGGCTTTTTTGTTGAATGCATATTCTTCCCATCTAGAAAAACTGCATCCACAAATAGCGCCAATAAATATGGCTCTATTTTAGTTTTCTTTTACATTGAAACCTACCAAACATTCCGTCTATTAAAGGTCACATAAACAGATTTCGGAGTGGTGGGGTGATACGGATACTGTTTCTTCTGCTTGGGCGCGAGATCATACAGCGGCATTGGAGGACATTGCTTGCGATCTCCATCCTCTGGATCGTCGGCGGAGCGCTCATCATCATCGATGCTCTGGATGGCAAAACCGTTATTTCAGCACGCTTATTTGGCTATTTTCTCCTGCCCGAAGCCGCCTTGTGCCTGTTTGCAGCCTTTGCCAGTTACGGCACGGCCCGAAGAATGCGTATCGTGCAGGGTGTAGCCCTCCTTGGCGTCAGCATATTGATTATTAGCTCAACACCGGCGAGCAATTTTGCGCTCGCTATACTGTTCGGACTATGCTTCCTCATTGACGGTATAGTCCGCATTGGCAGCGCTTGGGTTGTACGTTATCCACGCTGGAAAGTAGGGCTGATTGGCGGTATCGTCGAAGTCTTGCTTGCGATCGCAACGCTTCAGCCTTGGCCTACCTGGTATGAAGGTACGGTTGGCACCAATGTCGGCGCGGTACTTGTACTAACTGGCATCGGGCTTCTGAACATAGCCTTCCGGATAAAGCGCCTCGAGGATGGTGCATCACTCACAAGCATTCTGAGCCGCAATCCTTTCAATCACCGTGCCGCACAGCTTTATAGAAAGCGCAATGCCAGAAATCGCAAGCAGTTGACCGTTCATGTCTGGACGCCAACTGGTACAGCAATGACATCTCTCCGTCAGCGAGCGATCAACCGTTATATTGCCGCCATCGATGGCAACGGCGTTATCTCGACCGGTCATGCCGCACTTGAAATGTCCCCTGATCTTTACATCAGCCATTATCCCGCTGCCGAAATCGACCGCAATCCCGACGAGTTCAGCCGCACTTTGCGAGCTACCGCGGATAACAACGTACCCGGTCGCTTTCTCCCGAGTTATGAAGTTGAATCAACTGAATGGTGCCCTTCAACGGTTCAAGTTGAGATCAAAAATATCGATGCAGCTCGACTACGCGCATTCTGGAAACATTATCGCGCTAACGACACCTATAATCTCACAAACAGAAACTGCTCCAGCGCCGTTGCAGATGCTCTCGATGCAGCTCTCGAAGGTGTCTATCGCGAACATAGATGGCCGGTTTTCAGAGCCTTACAGGCAATCGTTTTTCCTGAGTTGTGGGCAGCGGGTTTGATGCGTAAACGTGCTGAATCCATGGCCTGGACGCCGGGCCTTGTACTTGATTATGCGCGAGCGCTATCCGCATTGGTCGACTCTTCTGGCCGTTCGTCTCACAAGCAAAGCTTCCGTCTTGTAAAGAAGTATTCTCGACGCAATTCGAAAGCGACCATCAGCTGAAGCCTAAAGCTTGGTATGATCTACAGCACTTCATTTAACTTGATTAATTTACTCATATTAAATAAGTTTGATTGATCGAATTCATGGCATCAATCGGATCAAACAGTCGTGCATTTTCCCAATCATATTCATGCAAGCGTCGTAAAACTGCTGTTTACGTTGTTTGTCCTTGTCAGCTTGCCGCAGGCACCTGCTCTCGCGGAAACCAAAGAGGCATCACGCATTGTCTCGCTCGGCCCGGATGTCACGGAAATCATCTTTGCATTGGGGGCAGGTGATAAGATCATCGCGGTTGATCGCAGCAGCAAATACCCAGCCGAGACCGCCACGAAAGCCAATGTCGGCTATCGCCGTAGCCTGTCGCCTGAAGGCATCCTGACACTCAACACAGATCTCATCATTGCATCTGAAGACATTGGGCCACCGGAAACAACCGATGTGCTCAACCAGTCAGCAGTCGAGATCCTTTATATTCCGGTCGATAACAGTCGTGCGGGCTTGGTCAAAAAGATCGGGCTCATTGCAAAACGCCTCGACCTCGAAAAAGAAGGGGATGCTCTGGCGCAGAAAGTCATCGACGATTTCGATGCCGCGACGGCTTATGCCAGCAAGATATCGTCAGACAAGCAAAAGAAAGTGGTCTTCTTCCATGGCTTGGCACGTCTGAGCGGCGCGGGCAGTGATACGGCTGCCGATGCTTTCATCCGTTATGCAGGCGGGATCAATCCGCTGTCCGTCTATTCCGGCTATAAGCCTGTATCGGAAGAATGGCTGGTCAAGGCTGAACCCGACGTCGTTCTGATGCTTTCGGACGGAAATAGCGGGCCAACCCGCGAAGATGTATTCTCGCACAAAGCCTTGCAGCAAACTCCAGCTGCTAAAAGCCAGTCGCTCGTCGTGCTTGATGGGCCATATATGCTTGGTTTTGGTCCACGTACCGCCGAGGCCATACGAAAACTAGCCGCAGCGCTTTATGAATAACCAATAAAAAAGCCCCTCCAATAGAGGGGCTTTCTGTTTTGTATTTACGCGATTACGCGAAGTCTTCTGGCAGAAGTTCCTTCGGGAAGTTCTGATAGGAAACCGGGCGCAGGAAGCGACGGATCGACATCGTGCCAACGCTGGTTGCACCAAAGTTGGTGGATGCCGGGTATGGTCCGCCATGAACCATCGAGTCGACCACTTCAACGCCAGTTGGGAAGCCATTGACGAGAACACGACCTGCCTTGCGTTCCAGCACTGGAAGCAGCTTCTGTGCAGAGGCGATGTCACCACCGTCCATATGAATGGTCGTGGTCAGCTGGCCTTCAAAGCCGCGCGCGAGCTTTTCCATCTCGTCGACCGAACCCACACGGACAACAAGTCCGAGAGGACCGAACACTTCTTCACCAAGCGCGTGATCGGACAGGAAGCGTTCGCCGGTGGTCTCAAACAGATTTGGTGAAACCTGACGACCTGACGACTCCGTCTCATACAGTGGCTTAACAGCGTTGCGCGTTTCAAAACGCTCTTTGCCGTCATGATATGCCTGCGCAATACCGTCGGTCAGCATGGTCTGCGGAGCAACCTTCTTGAGACCTTCGACAGCAGCTGTTGTGAAGGTATCTGCATCAGCTCCGTCAAGAACGACTGCGATACCAGGATTGGTGCAGAACTGTCCTGCGCCCATGGTCAGCGAACCGGCCCAGCCCTGTCCGAGCGTTTCAGCACGGGCTTTCATGGCTTCTGGCAGCAGGAACATCGGATTGACCGAACCAAGCTCACCAAAGAATGGAATTGGCTCAGGACGTGCTGCGCAAAGGTCGAACAATGCACGGCCACCAGCCAGCGAACCGGTGAATCCAACAGCCTTGATGTTTGGATTCTGAACCAGCGCGTGACCGACATCGCGGCGTCCGCCCTGAATGAGCGAGAACACGCCCGGGTGAACGCCCGTCTTGGCAATAGCGGCTTCAACAGCCTGTGCCACGATTTCACCCGTTCCCGGATGTGCTGAATGGCCCTTTACAACCACAGGGCAACCGGCAGCGAGGGCTGCCGCGGTGTCACCACCAGCAGTCGAAAATGCCATTGGGAAGTTAGATGCACCGAAAACCGCTACAGGCCCAATTGGACGCTGAACCAGACGAATTTCAGGACGTGGCGCTGGCTGACGATCAGGAAGCGCTGCATCAAAACGACGATCAAGATAATCGCCTTTTTCGATATGGTCAGCAAACAGGCGCAGCTGGCCGGTAGTACGGCCGGTTTCGCCCTGAAGACGCGCTTCGGGCAATCCGGTTTCCTGTGAACCGATCACAACGATATCAGCAATACGTGCTTCAATTTCATCAGCGATTGCACGCAGGAAAGTAGCGCGTTCGGCGCGGGTCGAATAACCGTAAGACCAGAAAGCGTCTTCGGCTGCTTCGCAGGCGCGATTCACCAGATCGACTGTACCGACTGCAAACGAATGAGCAGGCCCACTTGCTGGTGAAGATTCAAAAGTGCCGGCTCCGTCGAGCCATTCGCCAGCAACAAGGTGTTTTCCTTTGGGCGTAAATGCCATTCGTACATCCTCCTGTAGAAATCGACGTGCAATTAAGCCAGTATCCGGCTGCATCTAAATTGCACTTGCCTAATGATTGTATACCCCAGATGTTTGTATACAGTGTGTGCGCAGATATCAATTGCCTGTGGGCCCCTCCCGTCAGGCGCAGCCATGAAAGACGCATGATGAGCGAGACTACCATCCTGAGCATTGCCACGCTTCACGAACGCGTAGAGGCGATTTTTCGTAAAGCAGGGTTGAACGCTATACAGGCTGCGGCCGTCGCTCGTGTGATTGTTGCGGGTGAACGCGATCACTGCAAATCTCACGGCATATACCGTATCGAGGGTGCGCTTCGCACAGTCAAGGCCGGGAAGGTAAAAGCAGACGCAATTCCAGAAATCGTGAAAGACGAAGCCTCCAGCATCGTGCGCGTCAATGCGAATTTCGGCTTTGCAAACCCGGCTTTCGAACTGGGCGTACCAGCACTTGCCGAACGCACGCGTAGAAACGGTATCGCGGCGCTTGTCATCAATGACTGCACGCATTTTTCGGCACTCTGGCCTGAAGTTGAAGCGCTGACGAGCGAAGGCCTTGCCGCACTCGTCATGTGCCCGAGTTATGCAACCGTGGCACCCACCGGCGGCAACAAGCCATTGCTCGGCACCAATCCTTTTGCCTTTGGCTGGCCACGCAAGGAAACATCGCCTTACGTCTTTGACTTTGCGACCTCTGTTGCGGCGCGTGGCGAGATCGAACTTCATCGTCGCGCAGGCAAACAACTGCCGGAAGGCTGGGCGCTGGATGCGGAAGGCAACCCAACAACTGACCCGGAAACAGCACTTGCGGGAGCAATGCTGCCGTTTGGTGGACATAAGGGTTCCGCGATCAGCACGATGGTTGAACTGCTTGCTGCCATCATGATCGGCGACCTGACCAGCCCCGAAGTGCTCGACTTCCTTGGCACCACCACATTGTCGCCAGTGCATGGCGAACTCATCATTGCATTTTCACCGGAAGCCTTTGCCAAGGGCCGCCCCGGCGATCCATTTGCCCGTGCGGAAGCATTCTTTGAGGCAATCGTCGGTCAGGGCGCGCGCCTGCCGTCACAACGCCGCTTCAAGGCACGCGCGGAATCTGACAGCGAAGGCGTCAAGCTTACCAAAGCGGAAATCGATCAGCTTGATCTGCTGCTGGAAAAAGGGGTGGATGCGATCTCCTAATACAAAAAAGCCCTCCGAAAGGAGGGCTTTTTACTTTCAGGCTATATTCAAGCCGCGTATTTCTGAACAGCACCCGGGAGCTTGCTCCACTCGGCATACCAGCTGTTGAACAGCTTGAACTGCGCTTCGACATAGCCGCGCTGGCTGTCGGAAAGAGCATCTGTTTCGTTGAAGTGCAGCGTGTATTCCTTGTCGCCCTTCAGAACCATCATGTGCTTGAAATAGAGCACCAGGTCCGGACCTTCATCGAAGGACGAAAGCACAGCAAGCGCCTGTTCGAGTTCAAGCGCACGCTGGCGTGCATCAGCATCGCCCGCAGCTGCAGCCTGCGACAGCTTGCACATCTGAATGACTTCCTTCGGCAGAACATTGCCGATGCCGGTGATGGCGCCGGTTGCACCGCAATTGACGAAGCCGTGGAACACAGCCGTATCAACACCGATCATCAGCGTGACATCATCATCGCGACTGGTGATGTTTTCGGCTGCATAACGCATGTCGGCAGGGCCGCCAAATTCCTTGAAGCCAACGAGGTTCGGATGCTCTGCGCGCAAAGCGAAGAACAGATCCGCGCGAGTGGCAAAGCCATAATAAGGGCTGTTGTAGATAACAGCTGGCAGATCAGGTGCAGCCGACAGGATCGCCTTGAAATGCGCTTTCTGCGCTGCAATCACCGAACCACGCGACAGAACGCGCGGGATGACCATGAGGCCCTTGGCGCCAACCTTCTGCGCGTGTGCTGCATGCGCTGCGGCAACAGCTGTGTTCACAGCGCCGGTTCCAACGATAACAGGAATACCTGCAGCGGTCAGGCGAGCAACGCCTTCCATGCGCTGTTCATCGGTGAGGAGCGGCCAGTCGCCCATCGAACCACAATAAACGACAGCCGACATACCAGCGGCGATCAGTTCCTTACCCTTGCGCACCAGCGCATCATAATCGGGTGTGCGATCATCCTTGCAAGGGGTCATCAGAGCCGGAATCACGCCGGAAAAGATATTGGCAGCCATCTAAAACTCCTCTCAGAGCATTTCCGTCATTCGCGAAGCGACGTGGATCGGAAAATGCAACAAAACAATACCAGAGTGACTGAAGCGCTGGCGACGCGATGCCGCCTGTCAGCCTCTATAACTGATATATCAGTTTGTATTTTATTTGTCGACAGAAATTATGTGGGGCTACAAACTTATTTCCAGACGGTCATCGCGCATCACCAGTTTCTGAACCTGACGCACGATCTGCTCTGCATGTTCATGAGCCAACTGTTCGGCCAGTTTCATGTCCCGTGCAGCGATTGCGGCGATCATTTCTTCATGCTCCTCCACAAAACGGCGGGGCAACTGATCATTATAGGACTGATAATAAAGTCGCAGAATACGCCGACCTTCATCTAGTAAACGTTTGAAAAGGCTGGTGAAATAGGGATTGCGCCCAGCCTCTGCAATTGCAAGATGAAGTTCCGCATTGGTCGCAATCATCAAAAGCGCATCCTGTGCTTCCACAGCCTTGGTGAACTCGGACTGATGCAACGCGATGATATCCAGATCTTCCTGGCGATGGTTCCTGGCTGCAAGCTGGGTCGTGACGCGATACATCAAAGTCAGCGCGTCGAAATAGGTATGCATGTTGAGGAAATCGATGTTCGACACCATGGTCGAGCGATTTGGCAGGGTATCGATTAGGCCCTCGCCTGCCAGCCGCACCAAAGCCTCACGGATTGGCGTACGGGACATTTTGAACCGCTCTGCAAGCTGTACCTCGTCGATCGGGCTGCCGGGAGGCAGCACCAGATCGAGGATTTCATCGCGCAGCAGGTCATAGACCATTTTCCCGCCAGAACCGCGCTTGCGTTCAGGGATGGCGTTTGTATCGCTTTCCGTCATCGGCATCTCCTTTAAAGCATTTCCAGCAAAAGTGCGTAGCGGTTTTGCGTAGGATAATGCGACAAACAAAAATCACGCAAATGGTTCGGTTGGTCCCTTGGCGGGCTGCGTAAACCACTGCGCGCCTTCAGCGCTCATGTAAATATGATCTTCCAGACGCACGCCAAACTGTCCCGGCACGACGATCATCGGTTCATTTGAGAAGCACATACCCGGTTGAAGCGGCAGCTGATTACCACGAACAATATAAGGTGCTTCATGGATTTCCAGTCCCAGACCGTGCCCCGCACGATGCGGAAGACCGGGGAGCTGATAATCTGGCCCCAACCCATGCTTGACCAGCACGGCGCGGGCGGCATCATCGAGACTGGAACAGGCAGCACCAATCTTCGCAGCATCGAACACGGCTTGCTGCGCCTGCCGTTCAATCGTCCAGATGCGTTCAAAATCGGCTGTCGGCACATCCAGCATATAGGTGCGGGTCAGATCGGAATGATAACCATCGATCCGGCAACCGGTATCCACTAGAATAACATCGCCATTTTTATAGAACTGTTCGCCATCCGCGCCATGAGGCAGAGAGGTGGCCTCGCCAAAGGAAACGATACAGAAGGTCGAGCCGCCGCCAGCGCCCAGTTCACGATGCTGCTCGTCGATAAAGCGCACGACATCGGAGGCGGCTATGCCCGGACGAATAAACTGATGCGCGCGGCGATGCACTTCGAGCGTCAGACCCATGGCATATTTGATAATGTCGATTTCGGTCTGCGACTTGACGATACGCTGTTCACGAATGATCGGGCCAGCATCCACAAGACGGTCGGCGCCAATTTGTCCACGCAATGCGTTGTAAACAAAGAGCGGTACAGCATCGTCAACGGCGAGCGTTTCACCGGCTTTCAGCAGTGAGGCAACGAGGGCTGCACTGTTTTGCTCTTCCTGCCAGATGCGGATTTCGCCAGCCAAATGCGGTAGGCTTTCCACACGGCTCTGCTCAAAACCCGGAACGATATAGACAATCTCGCTTTGCGTAATCACTGCACCAAGCAGACGCTCGCTCGAATGCCAGACAAGGCCCGTGTAATAAAGCAGGCTCTCGGTCGACCCAAGCAGCAAGGCACCAATGTTTGTTTCGCGAAGACGACGACGCAATACGTCGATACGCTCCAGCCGCTCATCATTGGAAATGCTTGGATATTGGGTGGTGAGAGACATTGCTTATTCCTTTCAGCCCGCCACGGACTCTGTGACACGCTGAAAGGATAAATCTCTGTACGCAATTTGTCGACAGGCAGAGCATTTCCAGCAAAAGTGCGAAGCGGTTTTGCGTTGGATAATGCGAAAACGAAAGAAAAAAAGCGGTTCTGGAAATTCGGCTTCCACAAGAACCGCTTTAGGTTTTCACCAAACCTGTGCGCTTGAGCAGTCCCATAAGCAGAAGCGGCAGCAGTGTCGTCAACAGGATCGCAATGAACGCCATGGCCATGCCAAGTCCAATTGATCCCTGTTCAAACTGACGCCAGATAAAGATGGAGATCGTCTGCATACCGACAGGCGCCACCAGAATGGAAGCAACCAGCTCACGCGTTGCCACCGCAAAGACCAGCAGCATCGCGGTAATCAGGCTTGGTGCGATCAGCGGCAGCATGATGCGGCGGAAAGTCGTAAAACTGCTTGCTCCACAGACACGCGCCGCAGCTTCGAGATTATCACCAATCTGATGAAACGCCGCCGTTGCATAACGGATTGGCTGCGGCAGCAAGATACAGCAATAGGCAAGCAACAGAATGAGCGGCGTATTGTAAGGTGAAATGAGCAGTGATGGCTGGTTCCACGCAAGGATAAGACCGACCGCAACAACAACACCGGGAAGCGAATTTGGCAGCACGGTTAGAACATCGAGCCAGAAACGCCCACGGAAACGCATTTTCACAACTGCATAGGCAGCGATAGCACCCAGCAAACCGGTCAGAAGCGCACTTGCGACACCCAATGAAAGACTGTTGGTAAGCGCTCGCATAGCGCCCGCGCTGTTGTCAGCGATATCTGCAAAATTATCAAAACCGAGATTGGACAGCGTCAGCCCGCCGGAAATGGTCTTCGACATGGCCGTTGCGAGAATGGCAAGGAGCGGCACGCCGGTTGCAGCAAATGCAACCACACCAAACAGGATGATGACAGGAACCTTGAACGCACCGAGATCGCGTTTGTCTTTGTTCTGCGGTTTACCGCCAGTCGTCACATAAGAACGGCGCGTCAAAATCCAGCGTTGAAGCATGAAAGCCGCGAGCGATAGCAACACCAGTGCCAGCGAGAACACAGCTGCACCCGAAAGATCAATCGGCCAGTCAGAAATGCGCAGGTCGATTTCCGTTACCAGCACGTCGAAGCCCGAACGACTTCCAAGTGCAGCTGGTGTGCCGTATTCCTCGATTGCCGAAGCGAATACGAGCAACAAGCTTGCTGCAAGTCCCGGTGTTGCCAACGGCAGCGTGATGCGGAAGAACGAACGCCACGGCGACGCGCCAAACACACGGCCCACATCGGAATAGCGTGCGCCAACCGCTTCAATCGTGCGCGACACCGCGAAATAGACCAGCGGAAACGTGTTGAGCGCCATCGCGAATGTCATACCGCCAAGCGAAAACAGAAACGGTGCGAGGTTGAAGCCAGCAAGCTGATCGAGATAACCGCGCGGCTGCAAAGTCATGATCCAGCCAAGCGTCGCAATATAGGGCGGGATCATGAAGGGCACGAGCATCAGCACGTCCCAGACCAGCGCAAACGGCACTTTATAAAGCGCCCGGAACACGGCGAGCGGCACTGCGATGATAGCCGACAGCACGACGACGCTGACACCGAGCAAAATGGTGTTGCCGGTCATGCGCAGAAGCTTTGGATCTTCAAACAATGCAGGCAAATGCACAAAAGGTGCGCTGAACACGCCCTGCCCGATCTGCGGAAAAATGGCCTGCAAAACAATGAAAATAAACGGAACCGCGACGACAATGGCAAGGCCGATGACGGCCACAAGCCCAAGCGGATTTGCAGCGGTAGCGGTCTTAGCACTCATGATTGCCTCTGTGGTATTCCCGCCGCCCTGGAAAGGACAGCGTTTAAAAACAAAACAAAATGAAGCGGCTCTCCTCAACAAGTGAGGAGAGCCGCCCGTTCATTACTTCTTCGCGCCGAAGATCGCGTTGAATTCCTTCAGCGTTTCGTTGCGCTTGCCATAAACAGCCTCAGCATCGATCTTCAGAATTTTGAGATCGCTGATCAGAGGACGGTTTGCAGCAACGTCCGAACGTGCAGGCATCAGATAGGCCTTTGCAACCATTTCCTGGCCTTCATCGGAAAGCATGTAATCGATGAACTGCTTGGCTTCCTCCTGATTTTTCGACCAGTTGAGGATCATGGCCGGACGCGGCGCAATGACGGTGCCCGATGTTGGGAAGATAACGTCAATGGCTTCACCCTTAGCCTTGCCTGCGAGCGAGATGTAATCGACAGCGCCGAAAACAGCGGCTTTCGCGCCCTGAAGCACAGGGTTCAGCGCTTCTGCATTGGCACCGGCAGCAACCGCGCCGTTTTCATGCAGATGCTTGAACAGGTCCCAGCCCTGCTCCGCCTGCAAAGCTGCAACGAGTTCGAAAGTTGCGCCCGACTGCGATGGATCCGGCAGGTTCACCAGATCCTTGTATTCCGGCTTGGCAAGATCAGCCCATTCGGTCGGCTTTGGCGTCTTGCTGTTCGGGTTCCATACGATACCGAGCGCCGAAACGCCCTGTGCAACAGCGGTTTCGTTCTTCAGAAAATCAGGAACTTTTTCAGCATTCGGGCTGGTGTAAGCCACGAGCCAGTCGCGCTTGGCAAAATCGGTTGCTGTGTCCCAAGAAGCCGAAATCAGAACGTCGACAACAGGGTTGGCAGCTTCAGCTTCGATACGAGCCATGACCTTGCCGGTGGTTGCCTGAAAGACATTAACCTTCGTGCCGGTCTTGGCCGTGAAGCCAGCGGCCAGACCTTCAATCAGCTTGCCAGGACCAGCCGAATAAACGGTGATGTCGGCAAAAGCGGCAGTGCTTGCGAGCCAAGCGGCTGCGAATGCCATGCCTGCACCGAAAAGGGACTTCTTCATTAATCTCTCCTGAGATGTGCCTGAGATGAAAGAGTTATTAGGCGAACCAGCGAAGCTGTTCCGCATCGATTGCAATGCCCACCGGAACACCCGGAGAATGACGAGCGCTGTCGAGATAGGTCAGTTCGTGACCTTCATGCTGCGAACCGATGCGGACTGTTGTGAGATGCCCATCACCGCGGAACTGCGTGCGCAGAACAGTGGCCGGAATAGATGCGTCATTCATTTCGACACTGCGAACCGAGCGTGACGGCAACAGCACATGTGTCGCCTTCGCGGGCGCGGCATGGTGCGACAGGTGGATTTCAGTTTGCGCTATGCGATAGCCGGCATTTGCGCGTTCAACAGGCATCACACAGCCAAGCCGCAGAAAATCCGCAACTGCTGGCGTAGACGGCTGAGCAACAAGCATTTCGGGTGCTGCAAGCTGTTCGATAACGCCCGCCCGCATAATTGCAACCTGATGCGCCAGCGAGAAAGCCTCGCTTTGATCATGCGTCACATAAATTGCGGTAAGACCAAGATTGGCGACGAGCTGGCCGATTTCGCTGACCATGTTTTCGCGCAATTCACGATCAAGATTGGAGAGGGGCTCGTCAAACAATACGAGGCCCGGCTCGGCAACGATTGCACGCGCAATCGCCACGCGCTGTTGCTGGCCACCAGACATATCGCTGATTGAGCGATCGCCGAAGCCAGTAAGACCAACGCGGTCGAGTGCAGATTTCACACGCGCTTCGCGCTCGGCACGCCCGACACCACGCATTTCGAGCGGAAACGAAACATTTCCATAGACCGACATGTGCGGCCAGAGTGCGTAGTCCTGAAACACCATGCCGAGGTGACGCTTTTCAGGCGGCGCAAAACGACCGCTCGCCGCATCAGCAACCTGCACACCATTGATCGTTACAGAACCCCTGGTCGGCGCAAGCAAACCGGCTACGAGACGCAGAAGAGTTGTCTTCCCACATCCTGACGGGCCAAGCAGAGCAAGCGTCTGGCCTTTTGGCAGTGCCAGATCAATGTTCTTGAGAATCGTATTGCTGCCATAGGCGAGGCTTAAACCCTCTGCCTTTACAGCTACATCCGCGTGTATTTTGGTTTCATGTAACATAAGCGTGCTATCTGAATGGTTTGCGCGCTTCTATTCCGCCTGCGTGACAGTCAGATGACATCAGCGTTCACAATCCACTGCAAGTAAAGGGAATCAGATGCCCGATCAGCACATGACAAAATTTCTTTTCTTTACGTGAAGACAACCCTGCAAACGAAAATACAAGTCAATATGAACATCTATAAATAGTACAATATCGATTTTTATTGTTTAATTTTGACATTTTAAGTTGAATAAAAACTGCAAAAGCTAATGATTTTAACGAAAACTGCACCAATATTCACCAGCATGATTGCTATATAAAATTTTCTAACAATTCCACCAAATGAACATTGATATGAATTTGGAATACCCATAGAATTCCAAATCAGTGAAGTGAAATAGATACATATACTTGTGATGCGAACAACATCGGAGGACGGCTGATATCAGTCTGTTTTCGGCATACAGGAGGGAATATGTGTATTAAGTTTAGTACGCTTGTAGCTTCTTTGGCGGCGGCAGTTCTATCTCCGTCAATCGTCTTTGCTCAGACAACAACTGCGCAGTTTACAGTGCAGATAACGATTGCTGGCGCCTGCCAGATCAATTCAGCGACCAACATGGATTTTGGCTCTCATGGGGTGCTCACGACGAACACCGATGCGACCAGCCTTGTTACAGTGCAATGCACAAACACCACGCCCTTTAATCTGGCACTCAGTGCTGGCAGCGGCGGCTCAGGCGCAACAGTTACCAATCGCCTTATGACAGGCACTGGCGGCGCAACAGTTACGTATTCTCTTTATAGGACAGCTGCGAGAGACACTGTCTGGGGCACAACTGTCGGCACCAACACACTCGCGGGAACTGGCACCGGCGCACCGCAACAGTTCACTGTCTATGGCCGTGTGCCACCTCAGAACACCCCCGCGCCGGGCGTCTATACCGATACGGTAACGGCGACGATCACGTACTGAGCATAAAGGAAAAATATCATGCGTAGTCTAGTGTTAGCGGCGGCATTACTTGCCGGTCTGCACGTAACTCCTGCGTTTTCGCAAAGCGTATCGTTGCGTGTTTCACCGGTGCTTGTCGATCTTAGCGCGCCGACGGCAGCATCGAGCGTACGTATATCCAATGATGCGAAACGCCCAATCAGCGTGCAGGTAAGAATCTTCAAATGGAGCCAGAGCAACGGCGTTGACACCTATACCCCGGCCACCGATGTCGCAGTAAGCCCGCCAATTTCACAGCTCAAACCGGGCGGTGAAAATATGGTTCGCGTGGTGCGTACATCCAAGCGCCCCGTCAAGGCCGAAGAAAGCTATCGTTTGATTGTCGATGAACTGCCAAGTGCTTCCAGAAAGAAATCCGGAACCGTTACCTTCGTCGTTCGGCATTCCATTCCGGTATTTTTCTCGCCGCCGGAAAATTCCGGCGCTGCTGTAGCCTGGAGCGCACAGCCAAAGTCAGGCGGCTATCAGGTAACAGCACGCAATACCGGCGACAAACGGCTGCGCGTTTCCGATCTGGCTGTAAAAAGCAAAGGCGGCGCATCAGTCGCACAGCAAAAGGGACTTGTCGGATACGTCCTGGGTAATTCCAGCGCTTCCTGGTTCATACCGGGAACAGGTGGCAATCGAGGTGGTGGCTCGCTGATAATCTCGGCACAAAGCGAAGCTGGCCCGTTTAATGCTCAAGCGAACGCTAGGGGCGGTTGACCTTGCTGTTCTGACGATTGCCTGTCTGACGATCTTCTCAGCCTTTCCGAAGGCTGCGGCTCAGGATTTGCCACCCCCGTTGGCGGAATTAAATCATTCTGACAGCGAATTTCTGGAGCTGCAACTTGAAGTCTTCGTGAATGGTTCGCCTAGTGAGTTGATTGCTGCCTTTCGTCAAACACCCGATGGGCTCCTTTTGATCGAGCCAGAGCAACTGAAGAATGTGGGCATCAAGCCTGCGAAAGAAGCAATAAGAGAGGATGGCTGGGTTGATATAGGTCGGCTACCCGGTGTGGTGGCGACTTATGATGAAGAAAACCAGACTGTGAGTTTTGACGCAGTGGAGGGAAGCCGTGCGGCGCGCGTGATCGACGCGCAGGCTGACGACGTTCCGCCCACAGAAGAGGAGGAAAAGCCTGTCATAACCAGCAATATGGGAGGGTTGGTCAACTACACCATCTATGGCTCGACTGGCGGCCCGAAATGGGACGACCTCACATCATTTCAGGGTGTTTCCAGCTTGCTTGAAGGCCGATTGTTCGGGCCTTACGGCATTCTCACCTCATCTCAAATTCTAAGCTCGTCAGATGCGGAAAACTTCGGTACGACGCGCCTTGATACGCGGTGGTCTTACTCCGATCCAGATCGCCTGATGACCTATAATGTTGGTGACATCATCTCCGGCGGTCTTTCCTGGACCCGCCCTACCCGTCTCGGTGGCATACAGATACGCCGCAATTTTAATCTTCGCCCTGATCTGGTGACGATGCCTTTGCCCGAGCTTTCAGGTTCGGCAGCAGTTCCATCAACTGTCGATGTCTATGTCGACAATGCCCAGCGCGCGTCACGCTCGGTGCCGTCCGGTCCATTCTCCATTACCAATCTGCCGATTGTGACCGGCTCAGGCATGGCGCGGCTGGTTGTGCGCGACGCACTCGGCCGCGAAACGGTTTCCGAAACCCCGTTCTATGCGTCGTCCGATCTTCTGGCGAAAGGACTAGCAGATTTCTCCGCTGAAATCGGCTTTGCGCGTCGCTATTACGGCGTTGAGTCAAACGATTACGATGAAAGGCCCGTGGGTTCAGCGACGCTGCGCTATGGTCTCACCAATCAACTGACCCTCGAAGCCCATGTCGAAGGTGCCGAAGACTTTTACAATGGAGGCGCAGGTGGCGTCTTCAATATCGGCACTTTCGGCATTGGCTCCGTAGCTGCATCTGCCAGCCGTTTTGGGGACGAGACAGGCTATCAGGTTGCGGCCAGTCTTGAAGCCGAACTCTGGGACATCAAGTTTTTTGCGAGAACACAGCGGACTTTCGGTGACTTCAACGATATCGCTTCCGTCACCGCCGATATCGCAAAGTTCGGACTTCCATCAACAATCTATAGTGCCAAACCTCCGCGATCGCTTGATCAGGCGTCGGTTTCCCTGCCGCCGATATTTGAAAATATGAACCTCAATTTTTCCTATGCGCAGCTTGAAACAGCCGACTTTGACAAATCCCGCATCCTCAGCATGACGGCAACGAAGGGGATCAGGGAGAAAGGCAACGTCTTTTTATCAACCTTCACGGATCTGGAACGCAAAGGATCATTTGGTGTCTTTGCGGGCCTGTCATGGACATTGGACGGCAACATCACAGCCTCAAGCGGCATATCATCAGACGATAAAGGCACCAGTGTCACTGCAGAGCTGATGAAATCAGAACAACCAGTCGTTGGAAGCACAGGCTGGCGCGTGCGAGGTTCCTATGGTCAGAACGACATCGTGGCGGCGAGCGGAAGTTACCGCAGCGCCATTGGCCGCGCGGAAGCAGGCGTCGAAAAATATAACGATAATGTCCGGGCCAACGCGCAGTTTGAAGGCTCGATTATTGCGGCCGGAGGCGGCGTGTTCTTATCTAACCGCGTCGATGATGCCTTCAGCGTGGTAGATGTTGGCGCACCGGATGTCGAGGTGTTTTATGAAAATCGCCCCATTGGAAAAACTGACAAGCGCGGTAAGTTCCTGGTGACGGATCTCCGTTCTTATGAGGCTAATGCCATCTCTATCGACCCCTCGAACCTGCCGCTCGATGCCAGCGTTGAAACAACCCGCCAGGTCGTTCGTCCAAGTGATAGAAGTGGCGCGGTCGTTGATTTCAATGTCTCTGCCGAGAACACGCCGGTTCTTGTGACCGTCCGTGACGAGGCAGGCGAATATATTGAAACAGGCGCTTCAGCTAAGCTCAACGGTAGCGAGGATACAATCGTTGGCTATGAGGGACAGGTCTATATCGAGAATGCCGCCAGTTCCAATACGCTTAGCGTACAGCAATCAAACGGTGAAAACTGCACCGTCACATTCAATGCCCCTGCAACTACAAGCGGACGCACCACAATACCTGATGCCGTGTGCCGGAAAGACCAATGAGAAAACAATTTCTGACGATCATTGCCACGATATTCCTGAGCCTGACAGGTATGAGTGTAGCGCTCGCTCAAACTTGTACGGCCAGCATCACCGACATGAATTTCGGCACCGTCAATCTCCAGTCAGGTGCTGCGGTGGACACAACAGCAACATTGAGTGTCACCTGCACGAGTTCACTCAATCTCGCCCTTCTTATGCGCTTGTGCCCAAACCTTGACGCCGGTAGCGGCGGAAGTTCTGGCGGCAATCGCCTGATGTTGAATGGCACTAATAATTTGACTTACCAATTTTATCAGGATGCGAACCGCACGATCCCGTGGGGCTCATCGACAAACACGACTTTGGGAACAGTACCTCCAATTGATGTTGTCGCTCCTATTCTGGGTCCGGGAACGGCAACCCGCACGATTTATGGTCGTATTCTGGGCTCGCAGGCATCGAAACTCGCAGGGACTTACCTATCAACATTTGCTGGTGGGCAAGCGCGCGTAAACTATGTTCGCTATCTGTTGGGAGCACCTGACTGCTCGACGGTTGTAGACAACCCTATTCAACCAACCTTTACCGTTCAGGCAAACATCAACCGCTCCTGCACCGTTTCCGCAACAAACATCAATTTCGGCTCACAGAGTAATCTCCTCAACAACGTCGATGCAACGGGCACCCTGACCATCAACTGCACACTTGGACTGCCATACAGTATTGCTTTGAGTGGTGGCCTGAGCAATGCTCAGCCTACACAGCGCAGAATGACACTTGGGTCAAATGCGATCATCTATGGACTTTACTCAAATGCTGCCCGCACCGTGGCATGGGGCAGCGCTGCAAACCAGATCGTTCCCGGCACAGGAACAGGGGCAGTGCAAAATGTTACTATTTATGGCCGCGTTGCACCACAAACAACGCCCACTTCAGGCACTTATACGGACACGGTAATCGTCACTATCAATTACTAAAAAAGAGCCCGACCATTAAGGCCGGGCCAAGTTCACGACGGACGGAGATAGGTAAAACTATCAGTCGTGTTTATGTTCTGTGTGCTTGTGTTCCTCGTGCTTGTGTCCCTCGTGGTTATGGCCTTCTTCGCCTTCATGGACCTTGCCGGAACCACCAACCGCAACGATATTAAAAGGCTTGCCCTCAACCTTGATATCGCCAGCCTTTTCAAATGAAACAGCATTGACGAGGTGCAGCTTGCTCTGGAGAGGATCGCTCACCACAACGTTGTCTCCCGCGACGGCGATGCGCGGACGCGGATCGCTCCAGTGACCATCCATCGAGTAAGGCTCGGTCAACTTGATGGAATGAATGATTTCACCCTTCAGAATATCGATCTGGTGCAGCTGGCCGTCCTCCGTGAAGACATAGGCAAACTTTGGGCGCACCGGATCGACAGCAAAATGCACGCGACGGGTCGGCAATTGCACGAGACGGAAACCACCATCCGCTTCAGATGGATCAACCAAAACGATACTGTCAGGTCCGTAGTTGCCCGCGAAATACTGCAGACCCTTGCCGCCGATCAAAGTTGAAGCGCTGGCTTTAGGCAGCGATGGATCATAAGGAAGATGCTTGATGACAGGCTTTTCGCCGTCCTGCGAGATCAGCAACAGGCCGGTATCACAGGCAAGAGCATAAATGCTTCCCGATCCGGCAGAACCGTGCAAGCCGGGGCAAGCAACGTCTTCACCAACCTTATTCCCATCAAAGTCAACAATTCGCGCACCGATCGGACGCTTGGATGCATCGTCCGGATTTGGGATCGTGACGACGGCATATTTATCATAAGGAACGGCAACGCCATGGTGTGCAGCACCAACGCTGGCCGTTTTCACATCCAGCTTGCCATCTTCAACGGCCTTTTCGGTGAAAAAACGTGCCTGGTCTTCACCGTCGAACCACTGAGCTATATTACCCTGACGTTCGACAAAATGCGCAGGCTTCGTTCCCGTCAGCGATACGTCCAGAAGCTTTGCATCATCGATATCGATATCTGCATGATCGCCGTGATCGTGGAACGAAATTCCCGATGAAATCGCTGAAACTGTGCCGTCAGCACCCTGTACGGCATAAACAGTCTCACCGCTTTCGCTGCGATAAAGCGAAGCCGGGCCTTTCACCTTGAAGCTGGCAAGCTTGTCGCCATCAAGCGCATCAATCACGTTGACGACAGGCTCTGCATGATCCGAGACAAAGAGCCGCCATGCGGTTACGTCATCCTCTGCTTTCGCGCTTCCGCCAGCCAAAACCGCTGCCATGGCAATCGCCGAGGCTGTCAGCATAAGCTTCTTCATAGAACTCTCCTATTTAATGATATTACATAACATTCAAAGCCACAGCCGTAGTGATATGAGCTGCGCTTATTGGGGGATGATTGCGTTGCGAATGGTTTCGGCATTGTGCCGCATCATGTCGATATAAGTCGCGGCTGGACCATCAGCGGCAGACAGGGCATCCGAATAGAGAACACCACCAAGCTTGAGCCCAGATTCAGATGCGATTTGTTCGACAAGCCGGGAGTCGGCAATGTTTTCTGCGAAAACTGCTGAAGCGTGATCTTGTTTGATATCACGAACCACGCCAGCAACATCGGCAGCTGACGCTTCAGATTCCGTAGAGACCCCCTGTGGCGACAGGAACTTTATGCCATAGTCATTCTCAAAATACCGAAACGCATTATGAGCGACGACAACCACGCGCTTTTCCTGCGGAATTGACCCGACCGTATTCTTGATTTCGGTATCCAGCTTGTCGAGATCGGCTTTATAGGCAGATGCATTCTGCTTGTAGGTATCGCAACCATTCGCATCTGCCGCACAAAAGGCATCGGCAATGTTCTGCACATAGACCTTGGCATTGCCGACCGACTGCCATGCGTGCGGATCAAAGGGCGCTTCGTGGAACACAGCCTTTGTGCCGTAATAGTGGTAGTGACCGCCATGCGGATCGCGCAATATATTCGCACCCTTGGTTGCTTCGAGGATGACTGCTTTCGTTTCGCTCGCCTCAACGAGACGGGACAGAAAACCCTCAAGCTGCAGCCCGTTGACCAGCACGACATCAGCTTTTGCCATGGCAATAGCGTCCGAAGGCTTGGGCTCATAAACATGTGCATCACCATTTGGACCGACCAGTGTGCGGAGTTCAATGCGATCTCCGCCAACCTTTTGCGCCATATCGCCAAGGATGGAGAAGCTTGCGATGACATTCAGCTTCTTATCCGCAGCCATGGCTGGGAGGCAGATTGACGCGACCGCAATACTGGTCGCAAGGGCAAGTTTCCATTGCCTCATCATTTGGTTCGTCCTTCTTTCAATTAAGCTATTCTATGCGCGCGCCGGGTTCGCCTCGTGAGCAAAAGCCCGCGCGTTCCAGCAATCACCGACACGAAATAAAGTCCTCCGGCAGACAGGATGATTGCCGGTCCTGATGGCAGAGAGAGGTGGTAAGACAACAGTAGACCGAACAGAGACGCTGCCAAGCCGAACAATGTCGCCAGAATGCACATTGTCTCGACCCGGTTGGCCCAGAACCGCGCTGCCGCAGCAGGAAGGATCATCAACCCAACCGAAAGCAGCGTTCCCAGCGCCTGAAAACCTGCAACGAGATTAAACACCACAAGCCCGAGAAAGATGAAATGCACGGGAGAACCCAACCGCGAGACCGAACGCAGAAACAGCGGATCAAGGCACTCCGCGATCAATGCCCGCCAGAGAATTGTCAGCGCGGATAAGGTCACAATCGCAGCCAATCCGATGAGAACCAGCGCATCATTATTGAGTGCCAATACTGTCCCAAACAGAACATGCATGAGATCAACACTCGATCCGCGCATGGAGACGAGCAGCACGCCAATCGCCAATGAAATCAGATAGAAAGCAGCCATGGAGGCATCTTCTTTCTGGATTGTCAGTCTGGACACGACGCCTGCGGAAAGTGCCACGATGACGCCTGCAATCATTCCGCCAATCGTCATGGGGACAATTTCCAGTCCGTAAAACAAGAAGCCTGCAGCAGCACCCGGCAGGATTGCATGGGACATCGCATCACCAGTCAGGCTCATGCGTCGCAGCATCAGATAGACACCTACCGGGCAAGCGCTGATCGAGAGCATGATCGCACCAGCCAAGGCACGCTGCATAAAGGCAAATTCGAGAAACGGGCTTATAAGCCATTCATGAATTGCTGACATCAGGCGGCTTCCCTGCCCGACAGAGCGGCATGTTCCTCATGCTTGGTGTTCCCCACATCGCACCAATGCGCCGTCTCATCCCATGCTTCGTTGAAATGCCGGGCGCGTACCAGATTTTCTGATGTCAGCACTTCGCGTGTGTTACCCCAGGCAACGGGTCGGCGCGCCAGAAGCAATGCATCCGGAAAATGTTCACGCACCAGATCGAGATCATGCGCGACCACCAGCACCGTGCGCTTTTCACGATGCCACGCCCTGATAAGCTCTATCAGATCAGCGACCGTCTTTTCATCGACTGCATTGAATGGTTCATCCAGCAAAATCAGATCAGCATTCTGAACCAGAACACGCGCAAAAAGTGTACGCTGCAACTGCCCCCCAGACAGACTATCAAGCGAGCGGTTTTCGAAGCCCTTGAGCCCCACCGCAATCAGCGCATCAGCCAGAGCCTTGCGGTCATCGGCAGTACGACGGCCCAAAAGCCCACGCCTGGGCCACAAACCAAGCCCTACCAGATCAATAACGCGTGCGGGGAAGGAACGGTCCAGTTCCGATTGCTGCGGCAGGTAAGCAATGCTCTTTCCTTCCTGGACAATGCAGCTTCCCGCCATGGGGCGAAGAATACCGGCAATGCCCTTCATCAAGGTCGATTTCCCGCAGCCATTAGCGCCGACAATCGCAGTCAGTGAGCCAGTTTGGATTGCACCGCTGAGATGGTGAACCGCCGGGTGGGTGTTATAGCCAAGCGTCAGATCGCGAAAAGTCAGGCAGGCGTCACTCATAAGCTCAGGCATTCTTTCAAAATTGGGACATGGTCAAAACCAATATTTGTAATGTTATTACATTAATATTCACATTCGCAAGTGTTGAATTCGAAAATTCACAGCCGATAGCCAAATTGAGAAATACGCCATGCAACTTAAAATAGAGAAAAGCCTAAATATGTAACGATAAGTCTATTTTCAGTAATAAAAGGAATTTTTCATAAAAATTGCAGCCAAAATTCTGGATATTATTGTCAAAAGATGGATAATACCAAGCCTATCCATAGATCACCTCAGCACAGTCCTGCGTGCAAAAAGGTGGCAACAATCAGAACACCAGGCAACACAAACAAACTTCGGGGCCAAGTTTGGACAGTATCGGTGAGTCTTACCGTATCTATTCGGAAGCAGACTGCGCAGACGCGTCAGCTCTGGACTGGCCCTTTGCCTGTGCGATGGATCTTCTGAAACTCCCTATCGACACTGCGATAGCCGAGTTTCTTCGCTTTGTTGGCGATGTATCCGGTGCAGATCGAGCCTGGATGATCGAATATGGACAAGATCTCCTGCGTTTTCGCAATACGCATGAATGGTGCCGCGTTGAAACAACCTCTTATCTAGAAGAGCTTCAGGAAACACCCACAACACTGATAGCGTGGCTGCATCGTTATCTTGCAGCGGGCAGTGCTGTCGCGGTCAACAATGTGCATAATCTCCCGCGCGCAGCACGGGCGATACAGGTCGAGTTCATTCGCCAGGGCAATAAGAGCATCCTCAGCATCCCGATCTTTCATAACGAGCGTTTGCGCGGGATCATCGGCTTCGATACCACGCATGAATACCAGAACTGGTCCGGCTCAGAGGTAAAGGCCATGTTTCATTGCGCAAGACTTATTGCGCAGGCGCGTTATGCCCCACGCGAAAACCACATGCCGGAACCGGAAATCACCGACGAGACAGCAGCACTTGTTTATCTGAGAAAACGCGGCGTTGTGCGTGGTGTCGGCCCTGAAACCATCGTCGGCGTGCGGTCTGCAGGAAACTACAGTGAAATCTGGCTCAGCGATGGTTCAATGGTGCTTGATTCACGCGCACTTGGCATATGGATGAGCATATTGCCGGAAAGCCTCTTCTTCCGAGTGCATCGCACGGCCTTCGTAAACGTTCTGCATGTCTCGGATGTTGATCGCAGCAAGCCGGATAAATGGTTGATCAAAATGCGTGCAATCCAACAGGCGTGGCCTGTGTCGCGGGTTTATAGAAAGCCACTGCGTGAACGCCTCGGCGTGTAATACAACCTGATCATTCAACATTCAAAACACAAAGACCACTCATCCAACGGGCAGGTTGATTCATCCTTCTGTTATTGCTCGGGACAAGGCTTGTTTTCAATGCTTGCGGCATCAAAATAGCGACGCCAGTTTGTGAACAGGAGATCAACATGCGTTCGAGCCAATCGTTTGACTATCGCACTTCAAGCCTTATCCGCGCTTTGCTGATATCGAGCAGTTTGGTCGTCATGGCGACCCAGCAATCCAGTGCTGAGGACCTCGCTTTAAAGGACGCCGTCTCCATGACCGGCATGGCACTGTTCCTCAATTCCGGCGCGCCAGCACTCACCATCGCAGTGGTTCGCGGCGACGAAAGTATCGTTCAAGGTTTTGGCGAGACCGTGCCCGGCAACGATACGGAGCCAAACGGGAAATCGATATTTCGATTGGGTTCTATCTCGAAGGTGTTTGCAACCGATGTGCTTACCTCGCTGGCAGCCGATGGTAAATTGAAGCTGACAGACCCGCTCGCGAAGTACTCTCCAGATGGCGCAAGCGTCAAGCAGACGGGTCGACCAATTACATTACTTGATCTTGCCACGCACTCTGCAGGCTTGCCACGCGAGCTTGCAGATCCGAGCGCGAAACCTTCCGACAATCCGTTTGATGCCTTTAATCGCGACTATTACTGGAAATGGATCGGATCAAATGCACCTGCTTACGTGCCCGGCACGACCACGCTCTATTCCAATTTCGGTTATGGACTTATGGGGGATGCACTCGCCAAAGCAGGCAATAGCAGCTTTGCCGATCTGCTGAAGAGTAGAGTATTTGAAGCTGCGAGCATGGCTGACACAACAACAGCGCTGAACGACGAGCAGAAAAAGCGCATGATGGTTGGCCTTGATCCATTCAACAAGAATGATCCGAACAACATCGTACCAGACATCATGTATGCCAGTGCCGGTGTTTATTCGACGGCCGATGACATGGTGAAGTGGATGCAATGGCATCTCAATCCAACCGCTGCAACAATGGAAGCACACACGCTCGACCATACAATGTGGTTACCTTATGACGGCCTCGAACGTGTCGTTGGCACGGAAGTGACCGGCGGGGAAGGAATGGGCCTCGGCTGGGTTGTAACGATGCCGCGCAACGGTACACCTATGCTTCTGGGTAAGAGCGGAGGCCTCGGCGGCTTTATGACTTATGTTGTACTTTCACCCAACCGTAAACTCGGTATTTTCGTCGTCGCAAACCGCGTTAATTTTGGGATGTTCAATGATATTCGCTCAAGCGTTCACGAACTTGCTGCAGAGCTTGGGCCACAATAGCCCAAGCTCGCGTTTCTACCATTTGTAACGAAGCACGCCTTTGCCAGCATAATTGGCACTGGAAGCGGAAAACTCGGCATCAAAAGCTGCTCCGAGTGAAAGGCCATTGGTCCAGCTCATCTCGGCTGAAATGCTGGCAAGTCCAACATCTTTGGGCTGCAATGCGCCATTGACCACAAAGCCTGCTCCGGGCAGGGCGTTTATTGCAGCGAAAACATTTCGCTCATTGTTGAAATTGCGGGCCCAAGCAAGGCGTCCACGGGCTGTAAACACACCGTCGGAAAGCGCGATAGACTTGTCGAGGCTCAAGCCCAGTTCGCTGCGTCCAACCGTTTCCTTTTGAGAAGAATAGCTAAGCGCATAGGTGTCACTGCCTGCATAGGCTTTTTCCGAATAGGATGGCAGATCGAAACTCACAAACTGGCCTGCAGCATAAGGCGTTATGCCGAGCCATGGCGTTTCAAAGCGATAGCCAGCCTCAAGTCGCCCCGACCATGAACTGGCACGATAGCTGCCTTTGAGCTGATCCGCTTCGTAGAATGAAACTGTACGTTCGGTATCAATGCTCTGCCAACCATAAGCAAGGGCACCAGTGATATAGGCATTGCCAATATTATGTCTGCCGTAGATACCTGCCTGGAACAGATCGGAGTCGCCGCTACCCATGCCATCTGCGAGGCTGAATTTGGTGCCTCCCCCAGCAACTGCAAAGCCGATGATCGTATCGGGCGAAACCAGATAGTCCGCGCCAACAGCTACGCCATAAACGCGACCGCGAGTATCATGCGAACCTATAGTCGCATTGCCATCGGTTGAACGAGCGCTACCGTAGCCAGCACCCCAAACACTCCAGCGATTTTCAAAAGCGCTCGCATCCGTTGTTTGTGATGTTGTGATACGTCCGGCTCGACCCGTTACCAGCGGATCGGCAAGCGTATTCATAAACTGGCTCATAGCATCAACGGTGGTTTGCTGCGCTGCTGTTGCAAGTTCTCCGGAAACCGCGCTCAGCCCATCCACGTCTAATGCTCCGAAGGCGACGGAAATCTGGCCGTTCTCGTCAAAGTAGTTGACGAGCGCTGTCGAAACATTTTGCTGGTTTACATTCAAACCACCAATGCTCATTTCGAGATCAAGATAAACATTATTGGCATCATATCGCAGAAGCGAGGCGAAATTCTCTGGCAGATCTGTTGTTACTTCTTCGCCAAAGGTTGTGCCTGAAAGGCCACCGTTCGCGGAGAGAATATTGTAACGCTTCATTATGTAAGCGCCCGGGTCAAACATAGCGTGCACAGTGGCACCGCCCAAATCCGCCTTTCCTGAAACATTGACCTTATCTGAATTGGTCGGTGAAACCTCAACCTGATAAGTGGACGATGCGGTAAGCTGCAGATCACCTACTACGTTTAAGGTGCCGATTGAATTGCCGGGTGCAAGTGTGCCGCCATTGACAAAGGTTTGCCCGACAGTACCGTTGCCGCCAAGTTCCGCACCTTCGTAAACTGTTGTCAATATTGAAGAATCGATGGAACCATTAACGGCAAGCCGCCCGGCCAGTACATCAGTTGCCCCTTTGTAACTGCTATCTCCTGTGAGAATGACAGCGCCTTCGCCTTTCTGCTGAAAGCCGCCAGTCCCGCTGATTTTCCCTGCAAATTCAAATGCGTCAGAGCGATTGAAGGCCAGCGTTCCATTATTGGCAACATCGCCTGTGATCCAGCCTGATTTGCCACCGCTGCCGATCTGAAGCGTACCGCTCTCGATACTCGTGCCACTTGTATAGTAATTATCGGCATCAAGGGTAAGTGTGCCGGACCCTGCCTGCACCAGTGCGCCGGTGCCGACGATCAGACCTGAAAAAGTATAATCATCGCTGCGATTGAATGCGAGCGTGCCATCATTGAGCACGTAGCCACCAATCGATCCGGTTTCGCCGCCGTTACCGACCTGTAACGTACCTGAAGTGATGAATGTGTTACCGGTATAGCTGTGATCGCTGGTCAGGATGGTTGTCCCCGAGCCTGCCTGAAGAACCGCGCCTTCTCCGGAAATGACGCCGTTGTAAGTATAGGTGTTTGAGCGATCAAAGGTCAGCAGGCTGTTGTTAGCGATATTGCCTGTAAGGGAGCCGGTCGTGCCTCCATCACCAATTTGCAATATGCCGCCAGCAATTACAGTTCCCTGACCATAGGTGCCATTGCCAGAGATGATGAGCCGTCCGGCGCCATCTTTGTAGAGCGTGCCCAAAGATCCGGTTACTGGGCCGCTTAATTCGAGTGTTGTGCCGAAGATTGTATTGATTGTGGCATTTCCAACCAAAGTCACCTGACGATTAAGCTCGATATCGGCAAGAGTTATCAGCGCAGTGTTATTGTTGATTTCAAGTCTGGAAGAGCCAGAGTTAAGCCCAATGTTCCGTGCATCGGAGATCGCAAGCGAGCCACCGTAAATTGTGGTGCTGCCGTAATAAGAACTATTGCCGGTAAGCACGAGCATTCCGCTGCCGGTTTTGATCAGATTGCTGTCAAAGTTGTTGCCGGTTATTCTTCCAGCGAAAATAGTATCGGTATCCTGCGCGATTGTGAGTGTGGAAGCATTAATCGAAATTTCGCCGTCACTTCCGATCAGCGAACGCATCCGCAAATCCATACCATTGAGGTCGAGCAAGCCGCCCGTGATCACATAGTCGGAGTTGTAAGCGATCGCCGAATAGTTACCCTCTTCGATACGCAACGTACCGTCGTTAATCCAAGTGCCACCGGACCAGCTGTTAGTTCCACTGAGCAGAAGCGTACCGCCGCCATCCTTGAATAACATGCCATCGCCGGTAACGCCGCCCGAAAGCTTCATTTCTTCGCCGAGGAGAACATTAATCGTCGACACGCCGCCAAGCGTTATGGCCTGGGTCATGTCAAAGCTGTTCGCGGTTCGCAGCATGGCATTGTCGATAATGAGAGTATTGCTCGATGCACCAAGGTTCTGCATCGAGGCTATTTGAAGTATGCCACCGCTGACGTAAGTATTGCCGCTATATGTGTTGTTTCCCCATAGAACGAGCAGGCCGTCTCCGGTTTTTTCAAGACCTGATGTGCCGGTAATATCGGCGCTGATCACAGCCCCTTCATTGTTGAGGACACGTATTTCCGGCACATCAATTTCAAGACCGGGACCGCTATAGCCCACCAGATTGAGTGTCGCACCCGAACTCCCATCAATTCTGTAATTGCCGCCCGCAAACTGCAATCCGACCGCTGATTGAGCGCCTTCAATCGTAACCAGACCACCAAACCCTCGGAAGATGGCATAGCCATGGCCCCATGTTGTGTCAGCCGTACCGCCAATTGGGTCTGACCAGTTCTGGCTTGCAGTGTTCCATGTGCCATCCTGATTGTTACCACCAGGAATGCCGCCATCCCACAGCTGGAGAATATTCAGCCCCTGAGGACTGACAAGCAGGTCAACTGACCGCGAAACGGAAGTGTCGATGGCATAATTGTAGCCAAAAGGTGTGGTGTCAGGCGTTGAACCTACATTCAGTCCGCCATTCTCCTGCGTAAGGCTACCTGTATAGGAGATCAAGCGATGATAACCGATTGCTGGTTCACCTGAGATATTCAAGGTCGTACCATTCAAAGCAACGTTACCGTTAACGACAGTTGTTGCGCTGGTCGCTATCCCACCAACGGCGAGATTATAATTATAAGCCGCGCCGCTATTAAACGTCGCATTGCCGTTTACGATGAGTGAGGCTGTATCGCTTGGTAAAAATGCCCCACCGGAATTCAGTGTGAGATCACCATTGATGGTCATCGACCGCGTGCCGCTCGGTGCAAGAGTGCCACCTGCATTAATGATTGTCGTTCCGACCTGACCTGAACCCTCCAGACGACCGGCATCGCTGACCGTCAGCGTACCACCGAGTTTTGCTCTTTCGGCCATGTTCAGGGTACTATTGGTGATGGTCGCATTGCCATTGAAAAGCGAACTGTCACCCGTCAGTTTCGTTGTTCCCGAAAGAAATTTGAGGTTTGCAAAACCCGATATCGACGCATCAAAACTGTAGTCAGTTGCATTGTGATTAAAGACTGCGTCTGTAAAGGGAGCGAGCAGAAGATCACTTCCGACGAAGAAGCCTGGTGCTACTGCGTTCTCTCCTTCGGCAGCGCCGATATTCACAACACCATAGGCCCCATGATCACCAACATCAATAAAGCCACGCGGAGCGCCGATGGTCGCGCCATCTGAAATAGTCAGTGAGCCATGTCCACCATCATTATCGACATTGCCGCCGCTGACAAAGATTTCTTGCGCGGTCCATTTTGTACCTGTGCCAGTGACGACAACAGAGCCTATTGAACCAGAGTTTCGTCCGATAGCAACTTTACCGGACTGAACCTGTGCGCCGTCAGAAACAGTCATGGTTCCCTGACCGGAATCGCCAACGGCCAACATGCCACCTACAGTGAGTTTCGACTGCGAGCTGGTAATATTGACCATACCCGAGACAGAATTATTCTCGCCGATCAGCAGATCTTTTCCAACTTTGACAGTGCCACCATCGGAAATCTCAAGGCTGCCTGTATTGATATTGCCAACGAGAAGAGACTGATCGACAGTCCATTTCGCGGAATCTGCAGTGCCGTTTCCATTGACGGCAACTTCACCACCATCAATAAAACCGATGTCGGATAGTAAATCAGACTGGTTTCCAAGCACCAAACGGCCAGCACTAACGCTCACATCTGCAAAGCGTGAACTGGATTTTCCGTTGAGTGTCCAGGTGCTTCCATCCTGCTTTAGCAAACGGCTCAAACCCAAATATTGGGTTCCGATCGTTGTGAGATCAAAGGTCGCATTCTCACTACCTGCCAAGGAAAGCATGACATCAGTGCCCAGATTGACTTCACCGACCAATTGATAGCCATTGCGAAGCTGCAGCACATTGTCTGTACCATTGATGGAAACAGCGTTTGCGCGTGTTCCATCAGAACCAAGACCGCCGGAAACTGTTCCTGCAACACCAACGATGGATTGAGATGCAGAACCTTCAATCCCAATGCCACCAATGGAGCCGTCGCCGCCTTGAATAACTGCGCCTTTACCGACATCTATTCGCAAGTCGGCGCCAGAGTTGAGCCATATGCCCTGACCGCCCTTGCCCGCCAGACCTGGTTTGCCATTGCTTGGCGACATCGTGCCTTCCTGGACTGAACCATGGTCTCCACGAAATCCTCGGTCTCCGCCCTGCCCACCTTTAACGCTTGCGCCTTCGCCCAGAATGATATGGCTATGATCCGCATTCAGGCCACCCAATACAATGCCAGTTCCGCCAACCCCGCCATTGCCACCATTGCCGCCGTTACCAAGATTATAGTTGCTGGCGTAATCGCTGTTACCACCCCAGCCGCCATTACCACCTTTACCGCCGCTGCCACCCGAAACGGCCGTGCCAGCTGTAAGGTAGAGGGATGCAATATAGCCGCCTGCTAAGATGCCCGCGCCGCCATTACCGCCATTACCGCCTGAACCGCCGTCACCGCCAACGGCATAATTCTTGCTCGCTTTGGTTTCGCCAGCCCCTCCATCACCGCCATATCCACCGTCGCCGCCGGTGCCCCCAGTAATATTGGCTGAAATATTTGCGGCAACCTGATCGGCAGGCAGGTAACCTTGCGTGGACGATGTAAAATACAGTCCGGCTCCACCACCGCCACCGCCGCCGCCTGCGCCGCCGCCGCCGCCGGTCCCATCCCAGTATGACGAAAAGAGGAAATATGCTGCTGAATAACCTATCCCGCCAACGGCACCATTTCCACCTGTGCCACCAACGCCTCCAACCATAGAGTTGGAAATATTATGAACAAGTCCCGATGGGAGTGGCGATGGAGAGCCGCCACCTCCACCGCCACCGCCACTTCCCCCGTCATGGCCGAAATTGCCCGGTGCCCAAATCCAGCCTTTTCCGACACCATCCGCACCCTTCGTACCGTCGTGACCCGGGCTGTTATACGACCCACCCACACCTCCGCCCCGGGCATGTGGCCCGCTTCCACCATGCCCGCCGATACCACCGGATGCCGCGGTTGCGTTCTTTCCACCGCCTCCACCGCCTCCACCGCCTGAATAAGAGGTGGCAGCGGCCCCAGACCCCCCTGCCCGAGGAGGGCTGATTGCATGCTGCCCACCAGCTCCTCCCCGCCCCGAAACCTGCTGGGCTGACGTCGGGCTTGTTGACAAAATTAGACCAGAAAAAGCCGCTACAATAGCGATCATGGCAAGAACGCACGGCATAGCGGTCGACGCCTTGAGCTCTTGCATTCTCAATTGAATATTGGGCGTTAAAGGAACAACGAAGTTTGCCTGTCCAAGATGGTGTTGAATATGAGTATTATTCTTCCCAAAAACAAAAACAGTCATTCCGCCGCCCCGAAATATATTCAAATCGGCATTCATGTTCTGATCTGTTTGCCTAAATCAGCAATAGCTTTAGGACCAATCGACATGCGGGTTCTATGAATCGACAATTCTGCAGTGTTAAAAGAAAATCCTCACCATCGCATAAGACGGTGAGGGGCAAACTTTCAACGGCAGTAAGGCCGAAGCATGACTTCAGCCACTACATTTCAGCAATTCCGATTAAGCAAATACCGTTGTAATCGCTTTTGCCGTTGCATCAACGACCTTATCGGCTTCTTCGCGTGTCAGGCAGAGTGGAGGTGCAAAGCCAAGGATATCGCCCTCCGGCATGGCGCGAGCAATGACGCCGTTGGCCAGAAGTGCCGTCGAAACCTGTGCACCGATCTTCAGCGAAGCGTCAAAGAATTTACGATCATCACGATCATCGACAAACTCAACCGCCGCCATCAGACCTTCCCCGCGCACATCACCGACATGCTTGTGACCACCAATTGCGTCCTCAAGCGCCTTACGGAAATAGACACCAGTCGAGCCTGCGTTTTCAACAAGGTTCAGCTCATCAATTAACTTGAGATTGGCTATACCTGCAGCTGCACAGATCGGATGCGCTGAATATGTCCAGCCATGACCAATTGGCCCCATTTTATCCGATCCTTGCACCAAAACCTGCCACATCCGATCGGAAACAATCGAACCCGAAAGCGGGGCATAGGCCGAGGTCAATCCTTTAGCGATAGTAATGAGGTCCGGCTTCATTCCGTAATGATCAGAACCAAACATGCTACCAAGCCGGCCAAACCCTGTGACGACTTCGTCGGCAACAAGCAGGATATCATATCGATCCAGAACAGCTTGTATCTTTTGCCAGTAACCAGCGGGTGGTGGTACAATGCCGCCCGTGCCCAGAACTGGTTCGCCGATGAAGGCTGCAATTGTATCGGGTCCTTCAGCCAGGATCATCTCTTCAAGCTTGTCAGCACAATGTTGCGAAAACTGCTCTTCGCTCATGGAGCGATCCTCGCGACGGAAATAGTAAGGTGACTCTGTATGAAGGATCGGGGCACGCGGCAAGTCGAAGGCATTGTGGAAGGTTGCGAGGCCGGTCAGGCTACCTGTCATCACGCCTGAGCCATGATAGCCACGCCAACGCGAGATGATTTTCTTCTTTTCCGGACGACCAAGAATATTATTGTAGTACCAGATCAGTTTGATGTTTGTTTCGTTGGCATCCGAACCTGAGAGACCAAAATAAACACGGCTCATATGCTCAGGCGCACTATCTATAATCATTTTGGCGAGCGTGATCGATACTTCAGTGCCATGCCCCACATAAGCATGATAATAGGCAAGCTTACGCGCCTGTTCTGCAATCGCATCGACGATTTCCGTGCGGCCATAACCAACATTGACGCAATAGAGCCCCGCAAAGGCATCAAGACTTTTACGACCATTCACATCAGTGATGTAAACGCCTTCACCACCTTCCAATACGCGTGTTGGAGTTTCACCACGAGCATGCATTCCCATATGTGTAGAAGGATGGAAAAAATGATCGCGATCCCAGGCAGTGAGTTCATTACTATTGTTCAACATGGTCATGTTCCTTTCTAATCGCCACGTTTTCACGCGGCGGTATCAATGCAGAGATATTTGAGTTCGGTGAAAGCCTCGATGCCCTGATGAGAGCCTTCACGTCCGAGACCCGATTGCTTCCAGCCACCAAATGGGATCGGAGCGCCGGTAATTTTCGCGCGATTTATTGCGATCATTCCATATTCCAGTGCGCGGCCCATGCGTAGCTGGCGTGCACCATTTGTGGTCACGACATAAGCGACGAGACCATATTGCGTTGTATTAGCGCGTGCGATCACCTCGTCTTCGTCATCAAAAACAGACATTGCCGCGACCGGGCCAAAAGTTTCCTCATGCATGATTGCAGCATCATCGGGCACCTTGGTCAGCAGTGTTGGTTCGAAGAACAGAGATTGTTTCTCAATACGGTTGCCGCCAATTTCGATTTTGGCACCACGTTTGACTGCGTCGCGAACATGCGCTTCAATTTTGTCAACGGCCCGACTATGCATCATCGGGCCAATTTCGACATCCGCATCAAGACCGTTGCCCACCTTCAAAGAGTTTATGCGCGCGCCAAAGGCTTTAGTGAACGCTGGAAGAATACTTCGCTGGACAAAAATTCGGTTTACCGCAAGACAATCCTGGCCAGATGTTGCAAATTTGGCAGCCATAGCAACATCGACCGCGCGCTCGATATCGGCATCATCAAAAACAATCAGAGGTGCATGGCCACCAAGCTCCATCACCAGACGCTTGAGAGTGGCTGCGCATTTTGCGGCAATGAGTTTGCCAATTTCCGTAGAGCCTGTGAAGCTTATTGCACGCACGCGTTCATCCCGACACAATGCATCAACAATTGGCTCAGCTTTTCCTGTAATGACATTGAAAAGACCTGCTGGCATTCCGGCACGTTCCGCGAGCTCAGCCAATGCAAGCGCCGATAACGGTGTCTCTGACGAAGGATGCACTACAACCGAGCAACCTGCAGCAATAGCTGCTGCCGCTTTGCGAGTAATCATTGCGCTTGGAAAATTCCACGGGGTCACCAACCCTACAACACCCAGTGCTTCTGGCCGCACCAGCATTTCGGCATTGCGCAAGTGGCTTGCTATGGTCTCACCATTAAGCCGTTTGCCTTCTTCGGCAAACCATTCGATGAACGCAGCGCCATAGTCTATCTCACCACGGGATTCATTCAGCGGTTTGCCTTGCTCCAGTGTCATCAGCAAAGCGAGATCTTCGCGATTTGCCAAAATGAGCTCATACCACCGACGTAAGATCGCAGCCCGCTCTTGAGGCAATTTGTTGCGCCACTGCGGGAAAATCGCTTGAGCTGCATCAATAGCAAGATTGGTTTGAACTTCGTTTAAACTAGCCACTCGCGCCAGTCGCTTTCCCGTAGCCGGATCAGACAAAGCAAAAGTCTCGGCCTTATTGCCGGCAACCCAACGGCCGTTGACATAGCTCAATTCGCGAAAGAGATGTTTGTCCCGAAGCCTGTTAAGCCCGTCATGTTGTGTCGGATGATCCAGAACAGCATTCATTGTGCTTCTCCCAATTCGGGAAGAAACATCTCATATTTTGAGCCCATATTCGGACCAAATGCGCATTCGGGAACAGTAGGATTGGTCTAAAATTTGTTGGTTAAACAGATCGTTTAGACTATTCGATATCGTCTGCGAGGATCGACAACGGCGTTCCAGTTCTCTCGTCTTTTACCAGCTTGGTCACAATGTAAGTGAAATAGCGCTCTATACCTATATTCTGGTCAAGAAGGCGATCGATGAGGCGTTGATATGCATCAACGTCACGCGCCATAATCATCAGGAAATAATCAACGCCTCCCCCGACAGACCAGCACGAAACAATCTCAGGAATGACCGAGATCGCGCGCTCGAACCGGTCAAAATCACTCTGACGATGATTGCCGAGCGTAATCTGCACCATGATATGCGCGATGGGAGCAATTTTGCGAAAAGCGATACGCGCATGATAGCCTATGACAACACCCGCCTCTTCAAGCTTACGCAGCCGCAGCCAGCAAGGGGTTGGCGACAGTCCGACTTTTTCGGCCAACGCAATCTTAGTGATCCGCGCATTTTCCTGCACAGCTTCGAGAATACGAAGATCAACAGCGTCTAGCTTGAGTGCGGATTTCATTCAACCGGTCCAATGTGAGTGCGTCTATGCCCCACTCTCATTGGCATGGTCGCCACCACCATTCAAGAGCAAGCCACCGAAAGTCATTTCAGATCTTAATTGTAATGATCCAATATAATTATTGACATGATCTATTTGGTCTACCAATCTTAGTCTCAACGATAAAAAGTAAGCATATGGGGAACGAGAACGCGGCCTTACGGTTTCGCAGACGGTGTATCTTTGCGCCTAATTTCAGCTCGTTTACTGCGCGGCCAAAACTCAGGCGGTGCTACGTTTCTCCAATTTCTGCGATTAAGTGAGAGGCGGACGACGTGTCTGAGAATGTTGGCCTTTTTGAAATAGAAGAAGCGCGCGAAAGGCTGCAAGGCCATATCGTACGAACGCAGCTTGTGCGCTCAGAAACCCTGACCAAGCATTCAGGAGCCCCTGTGTTTCTCAAGCTTGAAAATCAGCAGCAGACTGGCAGCTTCAAACTACGCGGTGCAACCAACGCCATTCTCACCATCGCACCAAATGAACGGCAGAATGGATTTGTCACAGCATCTACCGGCAATCATGGGCGCGCACTTGCACATGCTGCATCTGCTCAATGCCTGAATGCCACAATATGTTTGTCCTCCCTTGTTCCACACAACAAGGTCGAGGCGATACGCGATCTGGGAGCTAACATCCGCATTATTGGCAAGTCGCAGGATGATGCCATGGAGGAAGTCTCCCGCCTTGTATTAGAAGAAGGCATGAAGGCTGTTCCGCCTTTTGATGACCCTCGCGTGATCGCGGGTCAGGGCACCATCGGACTTGAAATAATAGATGATCTTTCAGATGTGGACACTGTCCTTATACCGCTTTCTGGCGGCGGCTTGGCGGCGGGCATCGCTGCAGCAATGAAAGCAAAGCGCCCACGGACCCACATCATTGGCATCTCAATGCAGCGAGGGGCCGCGATGAATGCAAGCCTTAAAGCGGGCAAGCCAATCAACGTCGAAGAGCTGGATACGCTGGCGGATTCTCTTGGCGGAGGCATCGGGATTAACAACCGCTGGACCTTTGCGATGTGCAGGGCGTTGCTGGACGACGTAATCCTTCTCGATGAAGAAGAAATCGCTGCAGGTGTAAGGCATTCCGCATTGCAAGAGGGGCAAATCATTGAGGGAGCCGCAGCGGTTGGTATAGGCGCGTTGGTTAGCGGCAAAATTCGACCTGCCGGACAAACAGCCATCATTATATCAGGAGGCAACATCGATCCAGAGCAACACCGCGCAATCATGAACAACCAATATCTGAGGGCTGGCTGATGGCCGAAATGAGAATCCTGACCGAAGCCGATCTTCGAGAGATCATATCTCTTGATCTTGAAAGCATTGCTTGCGTGGAAGATGCGTTTCGCGCGCTTGCAAATGGCGACGTCAGTATGCCGCCTATCCTACGCCTCGACATTCCTGCCCAACGTGGGGAAGTAGACGTCAAAACCGCTTATATTCCGGGCTTAGCCAGCTTTGCCATTAAGATAAGCCCCGGTTTTTTTAATAATCCATCAATCGGCCTTCCATCCACAAACGGGCTGATGATCCAGTTTTCCGCCAAGACAGGATTGATTGAAGCGCTTTTGCTCGACAACGGATATCTAACCGATATGCGCACAGCTGCAGCAGGCGCAGTTGCCGCGAAATATCTCGCCCGAGAGAATGCACATATTGCAACGATTTTTGGTGCAGGGATGCAGGCGAAGCTCCAGTTGCAGGCGCTTGCTCTGGTGCGTCCCATCACCGAAGCGCGCATCTGGGCGCGCGATCCAGAAAAAGCAACACGCACCGCGCAAGAGCTTATGGATAGGCTTGGCTTTTTCGTTACGGCTAAATCGGATGCCAAAGATGCCTGTCAAGGCGCAGATATCATCGTAACAACCACACCGTCTCAAACACCGATCCTTATGGCTGAGTGGCTGAAGGCAGGGCAGCATGTTACGGCGATGGGCTCAGATGCTGAACATAAAAACGAGCTCGACCCTGCAATTTTCAAGCTCCCAATAATCTATGTCGCGGATAGCACAAACCAGACCAGCAGACTTGGGGAACTACATCACGCCATAAGGGCCGGTACTGTCAAATCCGAAGCCAATCTTTTCGAACTCGGCCAGATCATTCTTGATGCTGATACAGCAAAACGCGAGCCCGATGCCATTACTGTTTGTGACCTGACTGGAACTGGTGTTCAGGACACCGCCATTGCCCGCCTCGCCACACAACGCGCCATCTTTGTCAATGTCGGTGCAAAGATTGATTCAAGCAAAAACGCAGGAGCCAGCCAATGAGTGTGGAACTCAATTTCAGCCGCGGGGAATACGACGAGCGAATTGCCAAAACCCGGCGCGCTATGGAGAAGGCAGGCTTTGACGTCATTATCGTCACCGATCCGTCCAACATGCATTGGCTGACCGGATATGATGGCTGGTCGTTCTACGTCCACCAATGCGTTGTGCTTGCCATGGACGGTGAGCCACTCTGGTATGGGCGCGGTCAGGACGGCAACGGCGCAAAGCGCACTGCCTGGATCAGCCATGATAGTATTATCGGCTACCCCGATCATTATGTGCAGTCGCTGGAACGACACCCAATGGATTTGCTTGCGTCCATTCTTGAAGACAGGGGTTGGAGTAAAAAAACCATCGCAGTCGAATTCGATAATTATTGGTACACCGCTGCCGCCCACCATGCACTGCAAAAACATTTGCCGAACGCTCATTTCAAAGACGCGCAGGGTCTTGTGAACTGGCAACGCGCAATCAAAAGCCCGACCGAAATCGACTATATGCGTAAGGCCGGTCGTATAGTTGAAGTAATGCATCAGCGAATTGTCGAAAAGATCGAACCGGGTATGCGCAAATGTGATCTGGTCGCAGAAATCTATGACGCCGGAACTCGTGGCGTTGATGGATTTGGCGGCGATTATCCCGCAATCGTTCCCCTTTTGCCATCAGGCGCTGACGCCTCAGCACCCCACCTTACTTGGAACGATTTGCCTATGAAATCGGGCGAAGGCACATTCTTCGAGATCGCAGGTTGCTTCAAGCGATATCACTGCCCGCTCTCCCGAACAGTCTTTCTTGGCAAGCCCACCCAGGCATTCCTTGATGCGGAAAAAGCAACATTGGAGGGCATGGAAGCGGGCCTTTTAGCGGCACGCCCGGGCAACACATGCGAAGACATCGCTAACGGATTTTTTGCCGTATTAAAAAAATATGGGATCATCAAAGACAACCGTACCGGCTACTCAATCGGGCTTTCTTATCCACCCGATTGGGGCGAGCGTACAATGAGCCTGCGTCCCGGTGACCGCACGGAACTCAAACCCGGCATGACATTCCACTTCATGACAGGTCTTTGGCTTGAGACAATGGGTCTCGAAATAACAGAAAGCATTGTGATTACAGAAACAGGTGTCGAATGTCTTTCTAACGTACCACGCAAGCTGGTTGTAAAGAATTAGGGTGTCATGATGATGCACGCATCTCCTCCGTCCCGACCCTCACCTATTACACTGAGTGTTGATCTTAATCGCGACGGTGTGCAGCACGGTCACTTACGTCTGCCGTGGTCTAGAGATGATTCAGCCTGGGGATCATTAATGCTTCCCATCTGTGTGATCCGCAATGGTGATGGCCCGACCGCGCTTTTGACAGGAGGTAATCATGGTGACGAGTATGAAGGTCCAGTTGCACTTTTTGATCTCGCTTCCAATCTAAAGCCTGAGCAGATTAACGGTCGCATTATCATTGTACCCGCGATGAACTATCCGGCATTTATAGCTGGTACACGTACATCGCCTATAGATAAGGGTAATCTCAATCGCAGCTTTCCGGGGCGTCCGGATGGTTCGGTTACGGAAAAAATTGCTGACTATTTTACCCGCTATCTATTGCCCACCGCAGACATTGTAATGGATTTTCACTCGGGCGGTCGGACACTGGATTTTCTACCCTATGCAGCAGCACATGCCTTGCCAGATAAGGCTCAGGAAGCGCGCTGCTTTGCCGCCGTCAAGGCTTTTTCAGCACCCTTTTCTATGCAGATGATTGAGATCGATGCAGTTGGAATGTACGACACTACAGCTGAAGAAGCAGGCAAAGTCTTTGTTACGACTGAGCTTTCTGGTGGCGGCACGATCTCAGCCTATACGGCGACAATCGCCAAACGTGGTATTCGCAATCTTTTGCGCCATGCAGGAATTATGGAAGGCGAAGTCGAGCTATCGCCGACCACCTGGCTTGATATGCCATCGCAGGAATGTTTTGGCTTTGCAGATACGGATGGGCTTTTAGAGCCTTTAGTTGATTTAGGTGCTGAGCTTCGTAAAGGTGATGTTATCGCCCGCGTCCATTCGGTGACACGCACGGGAGCAGTACCGCAGGAATATCGTGCGGCCCTCGATGGTATCCTTGCCGCCCGCCACTTTCCAGGTCTTATCAAGATGGGCGATTGCCTCTCTGTTATCGCGACCATAAGCGGAGAGCCCGCTTCCGGATAAGCAGATAATTACCATCCAATTGACAAGCCGGAACAAAAATCAACCGGCATTCATAAAGAGGAGTGAACACAATGCGTATTAAACTCACTGCAATCTCTACCCTGCTTGCGACTGTAGCTGTCGTTGTAATGGCTCTCCCGTCACAGGCAACCACGATTGATGACTTGAAAAGCGCGGGCTTTGTTCGTGGGGCAACCGCAAACGAAGTTCCTTACGGATATATGGATGCCAGCGGCGCTGCTAAGGGTATAGGTCCGGATGTTGCCGCAGCAGTTTTTAAGAAACTTGGTATTGAGGAGATTGACTGGACAGTAACCCCATTCGGTTCGCTTATCCCGGGGTTAAAGGCCAAACGCTTTGAATTTGTGGGAGCGGAGCAGAACGTCCTGCCGGATCGCTGCAAGCAGGTCCAGTTTACTGTCGCAAATTCAAGCTATGGCGAGGGCCTTCTGGTTCCCAAAGGCAACCCGAAAAACATCCACTCCTATGACGACATCAAGAAAGACCCATCGCTGAAGGTTGCCATTGTTTCGGGCGCCGATCAGATCGACTTTCTGCATGGTATGGGCATTGATGAATCCCAGATCGTTATGATCCAAGGCAATGCCGACGCACCATCAACGGTTCAAACCGGCCGTGCTGATGCCTATGCAGCCACGGAATTGACCGTAGCAAAACTCGTTGAAAACTCGCCGGAGCTGGAACAGGCGCACCCGTTTACCGATCCAGTTGTGGATGGAAAATCCGCACGCAGTTTTGGAGCATTCAGCTTCCGCCCGGAAGACAAAGAATTTTATGAAGTGTTCAACACGGCGCTGATCGAATTTAAGAAAACTGACGACTACGAGAAAATTCTGATGACATATGGGCTTAGCGAAGAAAGCGTTGAAGCCGCGCGCACCGTCGATACAGCAAGCCTCTGCAACGCAAAGTAATGTTTTTGCTGTCTGCCAGGCTTGAGAACGGCTTGGCAGACTTCATCTCATCTTAGACGGGAGAGGACCATATGCACTGGACGGAATATCTTCCCGCCCTGTTCAAAGGGGCTCAAATCACAATTGTCCTCGCGCTAAGTTCGATGGCCATAGGTACTATGCTCGCATTTGCTGCTGGCATTGCCCGGTTTGCCGGTGGGCCGATCCTTTCTACAGTTGCCATCATATATATCGAGATTTTTCGCGGTACGTCGCTGCTCGTACAATTGTTCTGGCTCTATTACGCGCTTCCTTTGGTGGGCATTTCTTTCGACCCTATCACCACTGGTATCATGGGGCTTGGGCTGAACATCGGAGCTTATGGCGCGGAAGTGGTGCGTGGAGCACTTCAGGCAGTACCGGAGGCGCAGCATGAAGCAGCGCGCGCATTAAACTTCGGCAAAACCCACACGCTGTTTCACATCGTTTTACCTCAGGCCATTGTTGAAATGATGCCTGCTTTTGGCAATCTCGCTATTCACAATCTCAAAGACACGGCTCTTGCTTCACTCATTGCGATAAGCGACCTCACCTTCCAAGCTCAACGTCTGCGTAATCTGACACTTGATAATGTCACGATTTATTCTCTGACGCTGCTTGGTTACTTCGCTATGGCACTCGTTCTTGCCACAGCCATTCGCTGGCTCGAAAGGCACCTTCGTCGCAAAACGATGGCCGGAGGTTTCGCATGATTTACGGATACGCCTGGGACACTTCGACTACACTCTCTTTTGCTATTTCCATTCTGCCCATTCTGGCGATTGGCCTGACGGTAACGCTTAAGGCAGCTGCCACTGGTTTTGCCATCGCGCTGGTGCTTGGTCTTGTTTTTGCGCTTTTGCGGCGCAGCCCATACAAGATCATTTCCTGGCCAACAGTGGTTGTAGTGGAATTTCTGCGTGACACACCGCTGCTAGTTCAATTGTTCTTTCTCTATTACGTGCTGCCCGTGTACGGTATCGTGTTACCTGCATTCCTCACCGGTGCTTTAGCACTCGGCTTACAGTATTCAGCTTATACATCTGAGGTCTATCGCAGCGGTATAGAAGCAATTCCGCGTGGCCAGTGGGAAGCAGCGCGTGCGTTAAACCTCACGCCCTGGCGCACCTATCGGGATATTATTGTTCCGCAGGCCATCCCGCGCATTATTCCTGCAATGGGAAATTACCTCGTCTCCATGCTCAAAGAGACGCCGGTTTTATCGGTTGTCAGCATTGTGGATATGCTCAACCTAGCCAATCTGATTGGTGATCGAACCTTCGAATATCTGGTTCCACTATCCATGGTCGGCCTGATCTTCCTAGTGCTGACACTCATCTGTTCAGCTCTAATCCGTCTGCTCGAACGCACACTTCCAAAGAACGGGATTGCTCTTAAATGACCAAGGAAATTATCCGCTTTAAGGACGTAACGAAACGCTTTGGTGCGCTGACCGTGCTTGATCGCTTCAATTTCTCGGTCAAAACCGGCGAGAAAGTCACGCTGATTGGCCCATCCGGTTCCGGGAAGTCGACAGTGCTTCGAATTTTGATGACGCTCGAGCCATTTCAGGAAGGCAGCTTAGAGCTTTCTGGGGAGCCCTATCATGAACCCAACGGTAAAGGACATTTTAAGGCAACTGAAACGCATTTGCGCAAGATCAGATCCCATGTCGGGATGGTCTTCCAAAGCTTCAATCTTTTCCCGCATATGTCGGTTCTCAGAAACATCATAGAAGCCCCTATACATGTACTGGGCATGAAACGTGGAGAAGCTGAGGCCCGTGCCCTTGAACTCTTATCGCTTGTTGGCCTCACCGATAAAAAGGACCATTATCCGTCGCAGCTCTCTGGCGGTCAGCAGCAACGTGTGGCAATTGCCCGTTCACTTGCAATGCGACCACGCGTTCTTCTCTTCGATGAACCGACCTCCGCGCTTGATCCTCAGCTTGTGGGCGAAGTGTTATCCGTTATTCGCAGCCTCGCAAAAGAACATGATCTGACTATGCTTCTAGTCACCCACGAGATGCGATTTGCACGCGAAGTATCAGATCGAGTGTGCTTTTTCGATAAAGGGCGAATTTGTGAGGAAGGCACGCCCGAAAAGATTTTCCAGTCGCCAAGTGAAGCACGAACCAAAGAGTTTTTGCAATCAGTACTCTGATCTCAGGCGATTGAACCCACGTCATAGACCGGCGGCAACTGTGCGAATGTCTCGCGAATTGTCTCGAGCGCCATCTGCAAGGCGGACTGTGAAAGCCTTCCGCCAAGGCAGATGCGGATACCACCATTGCCCCGTTCTGCACCGGCAATAAATGGATCGGACGGTGTCACTGCGACACCTTTGCTGGCCAAGGCCCGGACTAAACCATCCTCAGACCAGTTACGTGGAATCTGCAGCCAGGCACATAGCGACAGCGGATTGCTTCCAATGACATGCGTTCCGAGAATGTCGCTTACCAGAGACTGTCTCAGGCGCAGTTCATTCCGCTGGATTTCTAGCAGTTGTGTTGCGGTGCCATCTTCAATCCAGCGACTGGCCATTTCTGCAACCAGATTAACGCCGCTCCAACTCGTCACACGCAGGATCGACGTTACTCGGATAGAGTAATTTGCCGGAACAACCAGATAGCCTGTACGCAATCCCGTCATCACTGTCTTGGTGAAACTGGTGACGAAAAAGCCAAGCTCTGGCAATAATTCTGGCATTGATGGCAATCGCTCCTCAAGGATAGGCTTATAGACTTCGTCCTCGATGACAAAAACACCGTATCGGCGAGCGATATCAGCCACTGTGATACGTCTTTCTGCGCTCATCAGATGACTGGTCGGATTCCCAAGTGTTGGAATGATTACCAGCGCTTTCACATCACCCGCTTTACATGCGGTTTCTAGGGCTTCAGGTAATATACCCTCTCGATCAGTTGGAAGACCGCGCAGCGTAAAACCCAGCACATTGGCCATACCGATGATACCGTGATCAGTTAGGTTTTCTGTCAGAACTACTTCGCCGGGCTGCACCACAGCAGCGACGGCGAGGAAAAGCCCATGTGCTGCGCCATTCGTGATAATCACTCGACCGGGATCAACGTCGACCGATAAGCCACGCAGCCATTCACAAGCCACATTGCGATGGAGATCGAGACCAGCAATTGGACGACAGGGCCGCATGAAGCTCGCATTATCTGTCTGGCTCATCTCTTCAAAAAGTTTTCGAGAAGCGCGCTCATGAGCGCCCATATAGACAGCGCGTATGATAGAAAGATCAGCTGTACCGCTTGGATCGCGATCAAGCATGAAGCGATCAGCCCGTTCTGTCACACGATTACAAACATAGGTGCCGCGTCCAACTTCGCCGCGCAAGTAACCACGTCGCTCAGCCTCTTTATAGCTGATACTCACTGTCTGAACGGACAACCCGAGCCTATGTGCCAAATCGCGATGCGTTGGCATCTGCGTCTCGGGTTTAAGCACACCTTTTTCAATATCTTCCACGATCTTGTCTGTTAGGAGGCGATGCTTGGTCGAACCTTTGCGCAATTCCAGAACAGGTTGCCATACATCGAAGGTCACAGTATCATTACAAGACATTGATTGTCCTATTTATAGGAACTCCACCCATGACAATTTACCCTTCTATCAATGCGATTTGAAGGGAATAATTCATCAGGACAGAGATTAATCGATACTCTTTTCAGACAATACAAATGAAGTCGGCTGGACTTCAGCTTCAATCAAACTCTTTCTTAATTTTATCATGTGCGGTCACAGCATTGCGGAATCTTTCGATACTGAAGTCTCCTACGGCGGTATTTGAACCGCCTTGTAAAATCATCTCCGACAAAACGACACCAACTCCCGGTGCGATCTGAAAGCCGTGGCCGCAACAACCGAAGGCGTGAAATAGGCCTGGTGTTGTAGCACTTGGGCCAATTATAGGGATCATGTCTGGTAAGTAGCCCTCCATACCAGACCACACCCGAATGATCTGCGCGTTTCCTAGAATAGGTGCTACTTCGGCAAGGTTCTGCATACCAGCTAAAGTTTTATGTGGCGGAACCACTGTACGCTGATTTTTGAGATCACTCGCCGTGCGCGGATACCCCGCAACAATGACATTGCCACGCGATATTTGTCGGAAAATCACATTGCCAGCCACAGCTTGCACAGATGGCCGAATGAAGTATGGAAGCGGCTCTGTTACGAATTGCGGTGGCCCCGCAGAAAAGAGCGGCGTTTCCTCGCCAAATTGCAGTGCAACGGCCCCTCCCCACGCTCCAGCAGCATTCACCAACTGCTCTGAACGAAACATGCCGTGTTCACGCGTTTCTATTACAAAGCCGCCAGGTGCAGGCTTTGCATCAAGTACCTCGCAGTTCTCAATCAGCTCGGCACCATAAGCTTTTGCAGCACGCATAACTGCTGGCGTTGCTAGACGTGGATTGGCCGTTGCATCGCGAGCTGAATAAGTACCCGCAACGATATTCTTGCTCAGATAGGGAAAACGCTTGCGTATCTCCGCCCCGTCAACATCCTCGATATCCAGCCCAAAATTGCGAGAATTTATCGCATAAGCTTCAAGTTTACTGACCTCCTCGTCATTATATGCGAGGTAGATGTGGCCTGAGCGGTCATACTCACATGTATCACCAATCAGGTGATCAAGCTGCTCCCACAGCTCCTGCGAACGCATTGATAATGGGTATTGCCGAACATCGCGGCCCTGAAGGCGGAGATTGCCGAAGTTTGCGCCGCTGGACTGAGCGCCCAGAAATCCTTTTTCCAGTACCATAACGCGATGGCCAGCACGCGCTAAAAAGAAAGCTGTAAATGCACCGTTTAAGCCGCCGCCAATGATAAGCGTTTGCGTTTCTTTGGGTGACGTCATGTTGAGCTAACCCGAGTGGCAGCAGCAACATTCAATGGTTTGACGGGCGCTTGCGCACGTAACCGACCAACTTCTTCGATCTTAAGACCAGTCGCCTGAGACGTAATTTCAGCAAGAGCCAAACCACAGAATCGTCCTTGGCAGCGACCCATCCCGCAACGGGTGATAGCCTTCACGCGGTTTACCTCGACGGGACCAACTTGTTGGGTGATGCTTTTGCGGATTTCACCAGCTGAAACACCTTCGCAACGGCAGACAACAGTATCGTCACCAATTACCGATACCTTATCACTCGGCCAGCGAAAAATTTTGGCAAGGTTACGCTGAAATGAACGATATCGAGCCACGGCACACGCTGCTTGAAGCTTCTTTTGGCGCAAAGCCATTCGTTGTTCATGCCGCAATTCTATGTTTGCCTGTGCCGCGATATCCTCGAGCATTGCAAGGGCAGCAAGCCTTCCACTTTGAATGGCGCAGTCGGCGCCCCCAATTGAAGCGCCATCACCTGCCAGATAGACACCTTTGCCTCCGCGACCATCGTTATCTGTCACAGGTAACCACTGACGAAAATCCGGATCAAACTCAAATTGGCAGCCTGCTAATTCTGCAAGCTGTGTTTCGGCACGCAGTCCATAACCAAGAGCAACTGCATCGCAGGAAAGACTAAAGCGTTTGCCTTTCCGATCACGAAAACTTAGGCCTTCAACATTTGCGGTACCTTTAATCTCATCGAGAGAGACGCCGCTGTAAACCGGAATACACGCACGTTTCAGCTCAGCCATATTGCGCGCGCCCTGAAATGCGGTCTTGAAGCTGTGTCGAAGCCCAGCCAGCCCCTTAAGCTTGCTACAGAGCGGTGTCGTATCCAACACGACAATATTCTTTGCACCCAGACGATGATATTGCAGTGCCGCGAGAAGTAGCAAAGGCGAACTTCCTGCAAAAATTACTTTTCGGCCAATAAAACTGCCCTGATCTTTCAACGCAACCTGAGAGCCTCCGAGAGAGTAAACGCCGGGTAAGGTCCAACCTTTTGTCGGAATGATCTTGTCTGTTGCACCGGTGGCAATGATGACGTGCGAATAGGCCAGTTCATCCACTTGACCAGCACTCTCCACAAAAGCTGTGCCTTCATATAGAGACCACACTGTGGTCAGCGGGCGATAGTCTATTTGTCCTATCAGCCTATTGGCCTGAATATGGAAATTCAGGTATTTTTCCTCTTCATTGCGAAAGAGTTTCTGCGGATCAAATTGCATTTGGGCATTGAGCCTGCGTAACCCTTGCCCGCCGGGAAACGATGCCTCGCTCAATAAAGTTGGTTCGATTGGTTGACCGATAAGCGCAGCGTTCTCAATCAGCGTTTGCGCAGCACTAATACCCGCCGGTCCCGATCCGATAATAAGAGGGCGTATCATTGCTGTCCCCACGCTTCAAAAGCACTCAGCAACTCCATACCTTGGCGCAGCACGGTTGAGCACGAACGCAAACGCTTGCCTTCAACTGTCCAAATCCAGCAATCCTGGCAAGCAGCCATTAAACAGAACCCTGCACGCGGCATTCCGTCGAACTCAGAATATCGTAAAACCTTACCACTGTGCAGAAGTGCCGCGAGAACTGACTGCCCCTCAAACCCCTGAAATTCAACTCCGTCAAAAGTAAACGTCAGCGGGCTCCCTAGTGACGCGACTGCGGCAACAAGCTGCCCTTTTCCAAGAGTGGCATTCATCGGGCTTCCCATATATTATTGCAATGCAATATTTGTTATTTTTATGCAAACATTCCGTATCGCGTCAATTCTGTCAACAGTGTTTTTTGGGACTGCGACAGAGTGGGGTAATGTTCAGACTTTTGATAAAGCTGTAGGCATGCCTCAGGCTTTGGAAATCGTCCTTGAAGCTGCAATCACATAAGGGCTGAAACGCGACACGATATCTTCACGCGAGTATCGAGCCAAAGATGCTGCAATGTTGATCGCCGCAATAGGTCGTCCATCCGGTCCGGTGATCGCCGAGGCAATTGATCCATCGCCGTGATAGACCTGTTCGAAGGCCGTCGCATAACCATCTTCGCGGAAGCGACGAATATCATTCATGATCGATTTTGGATCGGTGATCGTATTGGCATTATAACTACGAAAGTGTGTCTGATCGAGAATCGCCTGCGCTTCGCTTTCCGGCAAACGCGAAAGAATAGCCAAACCGGGTGCTGTACAATAAGCAGGCATACGCGTCCCGATAATGACGTCTGTATTCAGCACATGGCGGCTCAGAAAACGCGAAACGAACACAATTTCGGTGCCATCGGGCACGGTTAAATTAATCGTCTCTTCGGTTTCTTTACTCAGATGTTGCAGATAAGGCATCGCACGATCAATCAGCTTGTTCGCTCGAACGTAATGAAAACCCAAATCCAGCGTCTTCGCAGTCAACTCGAACTGACGCGTGATTGGGTCTTTAGCGAGAAAACCAAGCTTCATCAGCGTATGCGTAAAGCGCTGCGCAGCGCTCATATCTAGATCGGTCAAGCTGACAATCTGAGAAAGACTCAGTGTCGACTGGTCAGAATTAAAAGCCCCCAATACACGGAATGCTTTTTCAACCGAACGCACCATGAGCGCATCGCCGCGACCTGAAGCTTCACCGCCAGTATCTGCCAAATCTTCCGACGATCTCAACTGTTTTTCTTTTGTCAAATTCAATGGTTCTTTCATTATCGCGCCTTGAATTAAGGAGAGCTTTGCCCTCTGTGCCGTTGCCCGCGTAGGCAGCCCATCTCCAAATTTTTACCTGTTTATACATCATCAGATCAGTCTTGAAACGGTCGAGCAATTCTCCCGTCTCATCACGGGTTTTCCATAAATTAGTAAAACGGCCTTGACAAACTGCAATTCCGATATTCAAAATACAATAACAGTTATTGCATTACAATAGTAAATGGGAACACATTGATGTCTGAGTTCATCCTCACCTCTCTCAAAAATTCGGTTCTAACGATCACTTTGAACCGACCGGAAGTGATGAATGCCTGGAACTCTGCGATGCGCGATCAGCTGATCAAGGCATTTCAGGCCGCGGAAGATAACGCTGAAGTTAAGGCCGTCATTCTGACCGGCGCTGGCGATCGTGCATTCGGAGCGGGTCAGGACCTAAATGAAACCAAGACATTCGACGCAGATCGTGCAGAAGTCTGGATGGGGGAATGGGAACGCCTCTACACACGGATCAGAACCCTATCCAAGCCTATCATTGCTGCACTTAACGGTGTCGCAGCGGGATCGGCTTTTCAGGTGGCTCTTCTCTGCGATATTCGTATCGCACATGCTGATGTCCGTATCGGCCAGCCGGAAATCAATTCCGGCATTCCAACCACGACCGGCTCTTGGATTATGCGGGAAATGATCGGCTTTGCCCGCACTGTCGATCTGGTTTTAACGGGACGTCTGCTTGATTCCGACGAGGCGCACCGCATCGGCCTCATCAACACCATAGTTCCACAGGATCAGGTTCACGCTGCAGCTCAATCACTTGGTGAAGAATTGGCTGCCAAGCCACCAGTGGCCATGCGCCTCAATCGCCAGCGTTTCTATGAAATGACCGAAGCGGGCCTACAGGATGCACTTTCTTCTGGTGTTCGCATTCAGCGCGAAGCCTATGCGACAGGGGAACCTGCTCGCATGATGGAAGCCTTCTTTGCTGCACGTAAGGCGCGAAAAGCTTCATAACTTAACGCCGTCAAACATTGCGGGATGGGTACCGCCTGTCCCGCACCATAAGATCGGCAAACCGATCATAATCAAAACTGCTCAGGCAGGGGAACCCACTCAAAACATCAGAACGGTTTTGAAACAATAATAAAGGGAGCACCATGACTACGAAATCGTCTTTCACGCTAACTCGCCGCACGCTGCTTGCAGGTGCGAGTGCAGTACTCGCAACACCCGCTATTCTGCGCCCCGCACTGGCTCAGACAACACTTACCCTGGCTGACCCAGGCGGCCCTTTCAATAGCGCGTTTCGCAAAGCGTTTTACGATCCATTCGAAAAAGAAACTGGCATCAAGATCGTCAATGTCGCCCGTGAAGCGGAGCCGACAGCGCAGTTCAAGTCGATTGTTGAAACAAAAAGCTACATATGGGATTTGAGTACCCTAACGCTTTCAGCACGTAAGATTCTTTCGGAATCCGGACTTCTGGAACCAACCGGCATCACCAAAGATCAAGTACCTGATATTATGCCGGAGGCAGTTTTTGATGACTTCCTCGGCATCACAATCTATTGCCATATTTTTGCAACCCGCACTGACCTGCTAAAAGACAATATTCCGCAAAATTGGGCCGACTACTGGAATGTCGAGAAATTCCCTGGTCGTCGTTCCTTGCGCAAAAATCCAATCGACACATTGGAACAGGCTCTTCTTGCCGATGGTGTGCCGCTCGCTGAGCTTTATCCGCTGGACGTAGACCGCGCCTTTGCGAGCCTTGATAAGATTAAGGACCACATCTCGGTCTGGTGGACTGGCGGCGCACAATCAACACAACTGCTCCAGAGCGGTGAAGTTTCGATGATCAGCGGCTGGAATGCTCGATTGCAATCAGCCATTGATGGCAATGTGCCCGCAGAGATTCACTGGGACCAGGGACTTTACTCCATTGAAGGTTGGGCCATTCCTAAAGGTAACCCGCGCGCAGATCAGGCACGCGAATTCATTAAGTTTTGCTCGCGCGCCGAACAGCAGGCCTTGTTCACCGAAGAACTCGCCTATGGCCCTACGAACAAGAAAGCCTACGACTTTATTCCAGCTGAGCGCGCTAAAATTCTGCCAACTGCGCCACAGAACATTAGCGAGATGCGTCTTGCCGATGAGGATTGGTGGAGCGCAAATCGTGCAGAGATGACCGAGCGGTTCAACAGCTGGCTGCTGTTTTAAAGCCGTCAGCTTATGCGACCAGATAGGCACATCGATTTGCTTTTGCACCATACGTAAGAGTAGCGAGCCAGTGCCTGTCTGATCCCTCCCCCTACTTCCATATACTAAATTGCGCTGTTTGCAGCGCATCAGGGCTTCAACATGAATGCAGTGACATCACAACAAACTCCAAAGATGCTGATAAAAGGGTTGGGCAAAGAGTATGGCAGCGTTACCGCGCTTGAACCTAGCAATCTGACTGTTAACACTGGTGAGTTCGTCACCCTTCTCGGCCCCTCCGGTTCTGGAAAAACAACGCTTTTACAGATGATTTCTGGTTTGGTGGACCCCACTCATGGTGAGCTTTGGGTCGACGGAAAAAACTACACACATACCGCTGTAAACAAGCGTGACATGGGATTGGTTTTCCAACATTACGCGCTGTTTCCTCATATGACAGTCAGCGAAAACATCGCCTTTCCATTGAAAATGCGCGGCACCTCAAGCACGGAAGTAAGCGCGCGCGTTACCGAAACACTGGCCAAAGTGCAGCTCGAAAAATTCGCATCACGCTTTCCGCGCGAGCTTTCAGGTGGGCAGCAACAGCGTGTTGCGCTTGCCCGATGCTTTGTTTATCGTCCGCAAATCATTTTGATGGATGAGCCGCTCGGCGCGCTGGACAAAAACCTGCGCGAGCATATGCAGTTTGAAATCAAACGCCTGCATCGTGAATTCGGTACCACAGTCATTTACGTGACGCATGATCAGGAAGAGGCGCTTGTTCTCTCTGATCGCATCTGCCTTATGAACCACGCCAAAATCGAACAGCTTGGAACACCACGCGAGATCTATAGCGAACCAACAAGTGTGTTTGCTGCAAAGTTCATCGGTATGTCCAATATCCTTGACGGCAAAATCGTTGAACAGTCTAGCGATTCCGCGCTTGTAGAAACGCAACACGGACGGTTCCCGGTTCTGAACAGGAACAACTTGCCGGTCGGTAGCGTGGCGCATATTGTTTTGCGCCCCGAACAGATGAAACAGGGAAGCAGTGAAAGTGCCGATGTCAGCAATATCAACGGCACCGTTTCCGAAGTGGTTTATGTTGGTTCGGAAACGCGTTTCCTCGTGACACTGAGGGATGGGGCGACTCTGATCGTTCTCCACGATGGTACAAGTACCATGCCTGCCGCCGGTGATCCGATTACCTATCATTGGTCAAACCAACAGGCGGTGTTGGTGGTATGAATATAGCAACAAATACTTCACGCACTCTGTTCCTGAGATCAGGCCCGTTCAGGTTTGGTCCTTTGTGGCTCGCGCTACCTGCGATTGCCTTTCTTTGCATTTTTTTTCTTGTGCCGGTGTTTCGGCTCTTGGCATTGAGCGTACAAGATGCAGACGGTAGTCTGACGACCCTGCATTATGCCAAACTGGTCGATAGAGAAGTTTACTGGCGCATTCTGAGTATTACATTCCGTATAGCAGCACTGACTGCTTTATTCTCTCTCCTGTTGGGATATCCTCTCGCTTATTGGTTGTCTGGCCTCAAAGAAAGCCGCCGCAATCAGATGCTCCTTCTGGTCCTTGTCCCATTCTGGACCAGCTACCTCGTCAAGACATTTTCTTGGATGCTGCTTCTTGGCAATGATGGCATTCTAAACCGTCTACTCAGTGGTGCAGGTCTCATAAGCGGACCTCTACCGCTGATGTATAATGAGTTTGGCGTCATTGTCGGCATGGTTCATGCCATGATGCCGCTCGCCGTTCTCACAATGATGCCTGTTATGGCGGGCATTGATCGCAGGCTTGGCCAAGCAGCAGGAACTCTTGGAGCAGGTAATTCACATCGCTTTTGGATGGTCTATTTCCCCTTGTCCATTCCGGGTATGGCCGCAGGTGGTTTGCTCACCTTCATTACATCACTCGGCTTCTTTATCGTTCCGGCATTCCTGGGTGGTCGTCAACAGACAATGTTGGCACAGTTGATCATCGTACAAGTGCAGGAATTGGTAAATTGGGCTTTTGCAGGTGTACTTGCTACCATGTTGCTTGTTACAGCCATGCTTGCATGCTGGATTTATAACCATCTCTTTGGTTTGTCTTCACTTTCATCAGGTGCAGGAACCCGTGATGCATCGTCGGATGGAATTTTGCGTCGCTGGGGACTTGTTTTTCTCGAAAAGCTTGCAAGTGTAACGGCGATCTTCAGCGATCATCTACCATCACGTCTGCGCGTTCTGCCGGCTTATGTGACCGCTGTTTTGGTGTTCTTGATTGCTCCGACACTGCTGGTTATCCCGATTGCCTTTACTAGTTCTAACTTTCTAGATTTCCCACCACCCGGCTATAGTCTTCGCTGGTTCGAGACCTACTTCAATTCTCCGATCTGGACTTCCGCCACTATACGATCATTTGGCGTCGCCTTCGTTACGGCTATCCTTGCAACCCTCATTGGTGGATTTGCCGCACTTGCTGTTGCGCGCTCGCGGTCACGCTGGAGTGGATTGATCTTCGCCTTCATGCTTGCACCAATGATTGTTCCGCGGATCGTTATTGCAGTCGGCCTCTTCTATCTTTTCGCCCAAATCGGGCTGGTGGCAACTAATGCAGGATTGGTAATCGGCCACACTGTCCTCTCTATTCCTTTCACCTTTGTCGCAATTGCAGCGGTGTTAAAGAGTTATGACTGGCGACTTGACCAAGCAGCTCAGTCGCTGGGTGCCGGTCGCTTCCAGACCTTACGTCTCATCACAGTTCCGCTGATTAGTGGTGGCATTATTTCAGCGTTTCTGTTTGCTTTTGTCACGTCCTTTGACGAACTCACAATTGCGATCTTCGTAAGTGGTGGACTGAAATCGACGCTGCCAAAACAGATGTGGGATGACATGATCCTCCAGCTCAACCCAACATTGGCTGCAGTATCAGTTGTGGTTCTGACTATCGTCACGGTGATCCTGCTGCTCGCTGATAAACTGAAGCGGAGCTGAGCTTTCTAAATTTCGAAACATCCTCCCAAATTCTTTCTCGGCTGGTGGCCTTCTTTATGAGGCCGACAGCCTGGGACAAGATAATCCAGATTTACAGGTTTAGAGACCATGCTGACCTCCCATACTTATATCGACCTTCTGCTTGAAAAAGCGGCAAAAACACCTGAACAACTTTTTGCACGACACCCGACCGGCGACATCAGCTTTGCAAAGCTCGAAAACGCCTCAGCAATCTTCGCTCAAAAACTGCATAACAGCGGCATCAAGCCAAAGGACCGTGTGGCAGTGATGATGCGCAACAGCCCAGCTGCTTTAGCTATCATCTATGCGATAACCCGCTCGGGCGCATCCTGGGTACCGGTCAACACGGCACTTAAAGGGGCTGGGCTCGAGTACATTATTAGCCATAGTCAGCCTGCACTGATTGTTGCCGACAGCGAATATTACCCAATTATCACCGATTGCGGTGCTTCGAATTTACCGAACGTCGTAGAAATTGATAATCAAGCAATGCCAGATTTAGATGCTGCAGTACAGTTCGTGGCAAAACTGCCTACTGCCGACGATGTCGCTGCAATCATGTACACGTCGGGCACAACTGGCCCTGCAAAGGGCGTGTTGGTGACACACAGAATGTTGCGGTTGGCAGCAGAAGCTGTAGCAGTTTGTTCAGACGCTAAGGATCGCGACAATTTTTACATGTGGGAGCCATTCTTCCACATTGGTGGTGCTCAGGTTTTACTTCTGCCATTGGTGCGCAATGTCACCCTCACCATCTCCGATCGTTTTAGTGCAAGCCGCTTTTGGAATGAACTGCGACAGGCGGGATCGACGCATATCCACCATCTCGGCGGCATAGTTCAAATCCTTTTGAAACAACCAGTATCGGAGAATGATCGCGATCATAATGTGCGGATTGCATGGGGTGGTGGTTGTGCCATCGAAGTATGGCGCGCATTCGAAGAACGCTTCGGTGTGCAAATCCGTGAGTGCTACGGCATGACGGAAGCCTCGAGCCTTACCACATTCAATGACAGGGGTGTTGTTGGTTCAGTCGGGCGCACAGTTCCATGGTTTACAGTCAAACTCATTGACGAGCATGGAGCGATCGTCAGACAGGGGAAAGGCGAAATTGTCGTCAACGCTTCCATCGATGGCGCTATTTTCCCCGGCTATTACCGCAACCCCGAAGCAACTGCCAAGGCATTGCGCGCCGAAGGCTTTTTTACCGGTGATCTTGGATCATGGGATGAAGATGGCAACCTTTTCTTCCACGGGCGCATGACCGATAGTGTGCGTTGCAAAGGCGAAAATGTTTCCGCTTGGGAAGTCGAGCATGTGGTCGCTGATCATCCAGATGTAGAAGACTGCGCGATGATCGGCGTTGCAGCCGAGATCGGTGAGCAGGATATCAAGCTTTTTGTCCAGCTTAAGAGCGGAAGCATCCCTGATGCCCATGAGTTAAACGACTGGCTGAAAAGCCGTCTCGCACATTATCAGCTGCCCCGTTACATCGCATTCGTCAGTTCGTTCGAACGAACACCCAGCCAACGCATCATGAAACACAAGTTGCCAAACGACGGCGTCGACGTCTGGGATAGACTCAATCAATAAAAGGGAGGAACACCACCATGGCTTCACCACTTGAGAAACCGAAGACCGACATTCTGATTTCCGGCACGGGTGCCTTTTCGGGTCGCATTGCGTTAGACCTTGCCGCTACATCTCAGGAACCCCTGCATGTAGTGATCGCCGGCCGCAACCGTGATCGTCTCATATGGCTTAAGACAGCGTGCAATGCACGCGCCTCCATGTTCAGCAAACCTATCACTTTCGATACTTATGAGATCGATCTGGTGAAGGAAGGGGCAACAGAGCAACTGATCGCAGATACGCGACCGACCATAGCTGTGCAAGGTGCCTCTATTCAGACTTCCAGCGTTATTTCCGATACTGGCAACCAATGGACAGCGCTTGTCGCTGAAGGTGGACTTTCAGCGACAGCAGTATTTCAGGCGCTCATTTCAAGCCGCATGGCACGCTCTATCAGTAAGTTTTCACCTGAAACTGCGTTGATTAATTGTGGCTTTCCCGACGTCGTGAACGGCATCATCTCAGCACTTGGTTTCAACGTTTTGAGCGGCACAGGCAATGTCGCCATTCTCTCAAACGTTTTTGCGGGCGCAAAAGGAATCACAGACCAAGCCCGCATTCAAGTGATAGCGCATTATCAGAATCTCGCGGCTTGGCGCAGGCCGTCGTCGGAGCGAGTGGGAACTCGCCCTTGTCGTGTCTTCATCGATAGTAAGGAAGTAGCAGACGTCTTCAAAGAATTTGAAGACGTCAAGCTTACAACTGAACCGGCAATTGAAATATCAGGCGCAAGCGGTGTCACACTCATTGCCGCCTATGCAGCAAACAAACCATGGACTGGCCATGTGCCTGGTCCGAATGGCTTGCCGGGCGGCTACCCCGTAAAACTCCAAGACAGAGTTTTACACTTGAACCTGCCACACAGTGTTACCGAACAAGAAGCCATTGCTTGGAATGCCTCTTTCGAAGAAGAAAAAGGGCTTATCATTAGAAATGGTCGTGTTGAATATAGCGGCGACTTAAAGACCGCTCTTACTCGTCATGGTTTCCGCTATGCAGACGGCTTCGAAGTCGCTGATCTGGAGGAAGTTTGTGCAGATATGTTGAAATTGCGCGACGCACTCAGCCAGCAAAAGTACTAAGCTGCCCCGATAAATTAGGCATTTGGCGCTGTTATGATCAGCTCCAAATGCTCTTTATCTGACTATAAGTCCGCGTAGAATCGTCTCGGTTATTGTCTTGGCGGCTTTCGCATAATCACCTTCTTCCAGCTGACTGACATCGAGTGCATCACAGGCGAGAGCTTCAAACTCGACATAAAATTGCGTCGCAGACCAAAGCAAAATGAAAAGATGACGCGCGTCAACAGGCACAATTTTACCCGCAGCAGCCCATGCATCGATCACGTCCGCTTTTTCTGAGGTGACCCTGCGCATGTGTTCTCGGGCATCTATAGAGAGATGTTCTGCGCCCTGCAGAATCTCATTGGCAAAAAGTCGCGTTTCCGCTGCATTTTCCCACGCATGATTAAGCTTGGCACCAACATAGGCTTCGATTGCCTCAGCCGGTTCACGTTCGGCTGATATGTGTCTGAAAGCATCATCCCAGCTGTGGATCAGCCGGTCTATAGCAGCATTATAAATCTCTTCTTTGGACGAGAAATAATAGTAGACATTTCCCTTTGGCAGTCCCGAAGCCTTTGCAATCTCAACGATACGTGCACCATCAAGGCCCTTGCGAGAAAAAATCTCAACAGCGGCAGTGAGAATTTTAAGAACGTTTCGCGCTCTGATCGGCTCATCCGAAGCCACTTGGTTTTCTGGCTCCATCTCAACCGATCTGCTTTGGTCTACCATTGGTTATCCCATTATTTCCAAATATCTTTTCCCGGTTCATTCGCCCCGGTCATTAACGTTCGTTCAATCAAAGGCTCGACACAAGTCTGACTAAACAACTCTACGGGACCTTTGGAATCGAAGCACCAATAAAAAAGAAGTTGACAAAATGGTCAACTTCTTTTCATAAAAAGCTGACAAAACGGTCAGGTTCTTGAAATTTGCTGACCACGCAACCTTGGGGAGGGTGCGAATGACTGTGCGGTTAAAAGCTGCAATGGAGGAATTTCTGGCGGAATGGCCTGCCGATCTGACCGAACCCTGGCGTTCGTTCCTCGGTAATGTCACCCTTGATTTCGATGGCATTTCGCCTGAGCTCGAACTGGAAATCTGGGAGCCGATTTTTCCCGTTCGTCGTGGAAAGCATTTTCCGGGAATGCCTCAAGGCACACATTGCCTTCGCGCATTTGATGGCATTTTGCCTGACAGTGTTAGTTGCGTCGTTCTGGGACAGGACCCTTATCCTGAACCGGGCTTTGCCACCGGACGGGCGTTTGAGGCGGGTAACCTCGCAGGCTGGAACGAGCTAGACAAGATGTTTTCCAAAAGCATCCGCGCATACACCCAGCAGATAATCGCAGCTCGCACAGGCGACTTGTCCTATGCACGAAGCTTCGCCGATTGGCCAAAGACTTTGGACGCAATAGAAAATGGTGCGGTGGAGCTGGAACAGCCTTCCGAGATTGCAGATCGGTGGGTTAACGAAGGCGCACTGCTTCTTAACGCGTCGCTAACGCTTACGCGTTTCAAGGTGGATATCGACCCACATCAATCTCAGGGACATCTCGTGCTTTGGCGTCCGCTGATCGTTAAAACGCTCCGTTTACTTGCTGCGCGCGGAAAACCATTGGTGTTTCTATGTTTTGGTGATGCCGCGGCACAGGCACTCAAACTGGCAGGCATTGACGAAACCATTGGCGGCAATGTGCGCTGTGTTCTGCGTGAGCACCCGGCGCGGGCCGATGAAGTTCTGACGCTCCCCAACCCATTCATTCTTTGCAACAATTTTCTAGAGGAAATGGGTTCCAAACCCATTGCTTGGTAATATGGCCGCAACCAAGACATTCGATTACATAATCATTGGTGCCGGTTCGGCAGGCTGCGTGCTTGCAAACCGTCTTTCGGCCGATCCTGCCAATAAAGTATTATTGCTCGAAGCAGGCGGCCGCGACCTGAACCCCTTGTTTCGCCTTCCAATGCTGATGGGAAAACTCTTTCACTCAGGCATCTATAATTGGCATTACCATACCGAACCCGAACCTCATCTTAATGGGCGCTCGCTCTATTGGCCGCGTGGCAAAGTGCTTGGTGGGACCTCCACCATCAATGGCATGATCTATGTGCGCGGTAATCGCCATGATTATGATCGCTGGGCGCAAATGGGTGCTAACGGCTGGTCTTATGACGAAGTGTTACCAGCATTTCTTCGTTCCGAAACCCATGTGCAACGCAAGGATGCCTTTCATAGTACCGAAGGCGAACTTACCGTCTGCCGCGCGCGGGGCTGGAACGGACTGCTGAATGTTTTCAACGAAGCAGGCGAGCAAGCAGGCTACCCACTCAATGATGACTTCAACGGTGCAGAACAGGAGGGTTTTGGTCGCTATGATTTCACCATCACCAAAGGTAAGCGCTGTTCAACTGCCTATGCTTTCCTGCGCCCTGCAAAGTCGCGGCCCAATCTCACCATCGTTACGCGGGCGCATACAAGGCGCATTCTTATTGAGAATGGCCGCGCGATCGGCGTCGAATACGCACGCAAAGGCAATGTCATCAAGGCCCATGCAAAGCGGGAGGTGATTCTCTCGGCGGGCGTCGTCAACTCACCGCAAATCCTTATGCTTTCCGGCATTGGCGCCGCAGACGAACTAACGCAACACAATATTCATGTTGTTCAGGATCTGCCGGGCGTTGGCAAAAACCTTCAGGATCATGTCGATTGCGTCATGGCCTATGAATGCCGCGAACCGGTGACGCTTTATTCTGATCTGCGCGCCGACAAACTCACATGGTCCGTCATTCAGGGCATGTTGTTTGGGGAAGGTATCACCACAACCTTCCCTTACGAGGCAGGCGCATTTGTCAAATCGCGCACCGATCTGGCGGCACCTGATATCCAGCTTCACTTTATGCCCGCACTGGAAAAGACTGCAAATCTACACTTTCCCAACCCGTTCAAGAAAGAGCGTGTTGAAACCAATCACGGCTTCTCCTTGCGTGTCGGTCCGGTAAATCCGGAAAGCCGCGGCGAAATCCGTTTGCGTTCCGCCGATCCGGCAGATCGTCCACGCATTAACGCAAACTACCTTCAGACCGAGTTCGACATTCGCACGATGATCAACGCGGTACGTATGACACGCGACATTATCCAGCAGAAAGCATTCGACAAATATCGCGGCAAGGAACTCGCACCAGGGCCAGCCGTCGAAAGCGATGCCGAACTCATCAAATGGCTACGTGCCAATGCAATGACAACTTTCCATCCCGTTGGCACCTGCAAGATGGGTAACGACCCGATGTCTGTGGTCGATGCTCGATTAAAAGTCCACGGCATTGAAGGGCTGCGCGTCGCAGACGCATCAATCATGCCAATTATATCCAGCGGCAACACCAATGCTCCGGCGATCATGATCGGCGAGCGCGCTGCCGAATTCATTCTCAAGGAGGCCTCCCTGTGATTGTCGAACATCGCACATATACATTCAAGCCAGGCACTGTCGATGGCTGGCTCAAAAAGTATGAAACCGAAGGCTTGCCGATTCAGAAGCGGCACCTCAACACGTTTCTAGGCCTTTACGTCAGCGAGATCGGTCATCTGCACCGCACCGTTTTAATGTGGCGCTATGACAGCCTCGCCGATCGTGAAGCACGGCGTGCGGCCATGTATGCGGACCCGGAATGGCAGAGCTTCATTGCAGGTGTCTGGGCGCTCGATGCAATTCAGACGCAGGATGTGATGATTATGAACCCGGCATCGTTTTCGCCCGGCGCATAAATCATTCGGCTGCGATTGGGCAGCTGCAAAACCAAGGGCGGCATAAAAGCCGCCCCAATAAAAAACTGATACCGAACTTCCAGAGCAAGGAAATGGGAACATGACAAACAGAAATTCAACAGAACTCAACCTTCTGCGTCGGTCAATCGACCGCAGAAATTTCCTCAAGACCACTGCGGGCCTGGCAGCTTTCAGCATGACCAGCGGCCTTTTAAGGGCAGCTGCGCACGCCGCTGGTGGCCTCGTCGCACTCGTGCACACACAAGCCGCAGGTGACGCAAGCGCCGTAGATTCGATGATCGCTAAGCTCAAGCAACTTGCGGACGAACATGGCTTTCAGTCGCGCGCCGTCTATGCGCAGGACCCCGCAACCTATGAAACCATTTTCCGCACACTTGGTGATGCTGGCGCTTCAGTGATCGTTTCGACATTCAATGAAGTTGCGGAACCTTTCAAAGCGCTCGCACCGTCTTATCCGAACACCAAATGGGTTCAGCTTTTCGCCGATCCGTTTGAACCTGCAATCCCAAATGTCGTAACCGTCTCTTACGACTATTATCTCGGCTGCTATCTGTCGGGTATTTTTGCAGCACGTATGAGCAAATCTGGCAAACTTGGCTTTATTGGCGGTGTATCCATTCCGCCGATCAATGCTGACTATAACGCGTTCAAGGCAGGTGCACTGTCGGTCCGGCCTGATGCATCGGTTGCGGTTGCCTTTGCAGGCTCGTTTCAGGACCCGGCGAAGGGGCAGGAAATCGCAACGCAAATGTATTCAAGCGGCATTGATTTCATCCAAACCGACGCTGCCGCAACCGATTTCGGTATCATTGCCGCCGCCAAGGAAGGAGAAGGCCGCCTCGTGAGTGTGCTTGATCCGGCGCAGTTCCCGCAAGGACCGAAGAACGTTGTTTCCATCGTCGGGCTGGACTTCGGCAACTCACTTTACAACGAGGTGACCAAAGCTGTTGGCGATAACTTTGCGGGTGGGACACATGAACATACCGGGCTGGGAACAGGCGTGATCGACTTTATACCTTCACCTTTGTTTGCAGAACAGGGACCCGCGGATCTCGTCGCCAAGGCGAAGGAAATCGAACCGGAAATCGCCGTAGCGCGTGCAGCGATCCTCGATGGATCTCTCAAAGTCCCGTTCAACACAACTCTCTGATCTGTGACGAGAACATGCTGCTATGAACAAGGCCAGCCCTCCAATATTTGAATGCAATGATGTAACCGTTCGATATGGTTCCATCATTGCGCTCTCCGATGTCGGCGTCGTCTTCGAGCGTGGAAAAATCCACGCCGTTGTCGGCCAGAACGGCGCCGGAAAGACGACCTTCGCCAGAGTGCTGGCTGGCCTTGTCCGCCCCAGTTCCGGAGAACTTAAGATCGGCGGCCGCCCACTCCTGGGAGGCAATGTTAGAGATGCACGACGCTCCGGTGTCGAACTGGTTCATCAAAGCTTTGCACTACCACCCTCTTTCACTGTGGCAGAAGCCATGCAGTTCGGTGCAGAAGGTGGAATCCTGTTTTCCAAAGACCAACTGGAAAAACGCTGGCAACCACATCTCGACGCGCTCGATGTAAAGGTTAAAGCCCGACAACGGATCCGCGATCTTCCGGTCGAGACGCAGCAAGGCGTTGAAATCGCTCGCGCCCTTGTTTCCGACGCAAAACTTCTCATCCTCGATGAACCCACAGCAGTTCTTTCACCTGAAGGTGCAGACAAATTATTCGAGCGTGTACGCCGTCTGAAAGAACGCGGTGTGACCGTTATCCTTATTTTGCACAAAATCAGAGAAGTTCTGGCAATTGCAGATACGGTCACGGTGTTACGCGGCGGTAAGCTCGTCGATGGACCGCTACCATGCGACGGCATTGATGCCGATAAGCTAGCCGAACTGATTATCGGATCAGCTGCTGCAAAAAAGCTTAATGCTGACGACAAGGCTGCCCTCACAGGCACAAACATAACGCCCCATATGCATCAACCAGCTGTGGATCAGGGCAGCGCGCCGATACTGCGCATGACCAAGGTTTCGACGCGACCAGATTCAGAGGGTCCCGCACTCGATCAGGTCAGTCTCGACATTCGTTCTGGCGAAATTATCGGCGTGGCAGGCGTGGAAGGCAATGGACAGCGCACACTTGTTCGCGCAATTGCCGCTATGGCCGATGTGGTTGACGGCAATATCATCATCGACAACCAGAATTTGACCACCGCGCCACTGGCTGCAAGGCGCAGTGCGGGCCTGCGTATCATTCCTTTTGAACGCAATGTCGAAGGCTTAAGCCTGAGCAGTTCACTCTGGGAAAACTGGGCAGCACGCAGCCTCCTCCAGAATTCACTGTTATCAACGATCAGCCCGTCAGCGATCCGCAAACAATGCGACACGGCGCTCAAAGAATGGGACGTGCGTTATTCCGAAGTAGGTCAGCGGGCAGGTTCGCTCTCTGGCGGCAATGCGCAAAAAGTAATCCTTTCTCGTGAAATGGATCAGGATGCGCGGCTCATACTTGCTGCGCAGCCAACACGCGGCCTTGATATCGGCGCTACCTCCTTCGTTTGGGATTCAATGCGCAAAGCACGGATTCGCGGTTGCGGTCTTTTGTTCATCTCATCTGACTTAGATGAAATCTTCGATATCTCCGACCGCATCATCGTCATGCTTTCGGGACGCATTGTTGCCGAATTCCGTCCGCCCTATGACCTTGCTGCGGTGGGAGCCGCTATGACAGGAGTCCATCAATGATTGACCGGCTCGTCTCCGTTTTCCGCGCGCTGATCTTCATTCTGATCGGCCTCATATTGTGTGGTATCATCTTTCAAACTGCGGGCTACTCGACAAGCTTGATGTTCCAGTCGATTGCTGAGGGCGCCTTCCTTCGGCCCGGGGCGTTGCAGCAGGCTTTGCGATGGGGTTTACCACTCTTCATTACTGCGGTTGGTGTTGCGGTGTCATTCCGCGCCGGCTATTTCAACATTGGCGCGCAGGGACAGTTTTACATGGGTGCCATCGCGGCCGCATTTATGGCCGAATGGCTTAACGGTGCCCCAGCACCTATCCTCATTGCCATGTGTTTTCTTGCGGGTATGACGGGTGGTGCACTCTGGGCGCTGTGGCCGGGGCTGCTACGTCTGAAATCAGGAACGGATGAAGTCATTACCACGCTGATGGGAAACTTCATCGCCGGACTTTTCCTACTCTATGTCACAGCCGGACCTCTCAAAGATCCATCTGGCACTGGTCAGCAATCGTCAAGCCGCCCATTGGCAAGCGCCTATCGTATCAGCGACTCTTTGGGGCTATCACCAACAATCATCGCAATCGCTGTAATCGTTGGTCTGGCCATGTGGTTACTTGTCAACCGTACAGCCTTTGGCGTGCTTTCGGGCCTGGCTGGTCGCAACCCTACCATGGTACAATGGCAAGGAGCACGAACATGGCGCATCGGCCTTTCAAGCTTTCTGCTAAGCGGCGCGCTTGCTGGCCTCGCCGGAACGATTGAGTTCATGGGCCCCAACGGCCGCCTGACAGGCGGCTTCCTGCCCGGACATGGATTTACCGCCATTTTGATTGCGCTTGTTGCGAATTTCTCAGTCGTAGGAACAGCTTTTGTCTCGTTGTTCTTTGGCGGACTGGCATCCGCAGCGCTTTATCTGCCAATCATGGCTGGCTTACCCTCATCGGCAATCGACATCATCAACGCATCCATTGCTCTCTTCATCACCGCAAAATCCAGTGTCGTCGACCGGATCGCAAAACTCGGAGGACGGATATGGAAGACTTCCTAATCGCTATCCTGCGTTCAGGCACGCCGCTCATTTACGTCACGCTTGCAGGTGTTATTGCACAGCGTACCGGCATCTGGCATCTCGGCCTTGAAGGACTCATGATTGTGGGTGCCTGTGCAACTATTCTGGGTATTGTGCTCACACAATCAATCTGGCTTGCGCTTTTAAGTGCTATAATCGTCTGCGTGATCGGTTCAATCCTGTTTTGGTTTGTTGTCGAGAAGCTCAAAGCCAACCAGATCATTGCCGGACTAGGACTCACCGGCTTGGGGCTCGGCGGCACTGCACTCGCGGTTCAATCGATTTTCGGGACACAGGCAGCAATCAGTGCCCCCTTTGGGCTTCCGCGTATCGGTGTGGCCTTCGGTGCTTTTGGCTCTCTTTCAATCCTTGTTCTTCTCATGCCTTTTGTTGCGTTCGCGATGTGGGTCACTTTGCGGCGTACTCGCTTTGGATTGCGCTTGGCTGCCGCTGGTGAACATCCCTTCGCCGCACGAAGCGTCGGTGTAAACCCAGCTATTATGCGTCTGGTAGCCCTGATGATTGGCGGCGTATTGTGTGCGTTAGCTGGTGCGGAACTTGCAGCCGGAAGTCTTCAGATCTTTGCCCAGAACATGACTGCCGGACGTGGCTTCATGGGCTTCGCAGCAGTCATTTTTGGTGCGGGACATCCAATCGGTGCAAGTCTGGCTGCGGCCTTCTTCGCAATTGTCGGCGCACTTGGCATCAGGGCGCAGCTTACCTTTGGTAATCGTGTTCCACACGACCTGCTGCTTGCACTACCCTATATCGCCACAGTTGTCGGTGTCTGGCTAAGCACGCAATTGCGCGGTGGCACAAAAGCAGCCAGCGGTTTCAGTGAACTGCGGGATCAGTAAAAGTACCAGGATAAGCCCATGACTTTTAAACAGAAGCAGACGCTAATCAGGAACGCGACCATTCTTACAATGTGCGCGCACCAAGGAAGCCGCCCGTTCAAGGGCGACATTCTGATAGAAGGCAGCAAAATTTCAGCCATCGGTCAGAATTTACCTGCGGCTCCGGATGCCTCCGTCATCGAAGGCGAAAACCGTCTGGTGATGCCAGGGCTGATCAATGCCCATACGCATTCCAGCGAGACCTTTTTCCGAGGACGATATGAAGGCATGCCACTCGAAATCTGGTTGCTCTATGCATACCCACTACTGATGGGCCCCGTAATTGGCGAAAGATTGCTTTATCTGCGCAGCCTGCTTCTAGCGATTGAGTCATTACGAAACGGCGTCACTACAATTTGCGACGACTTCTTCGACCCTCCAGCTCACGATCTTTCACGGCTTACGACTGTTTTCAAAGCATATGAAGATGCGGGTATTCGCGCTAATGTTTCGAGCGCCGCTATGAATATCCATGCGCTTGACGCCCTGCCCTATGCGCGTGAGGTTATGCTGCCTGCTCTGCAAGAACAGCTCGATTTCGGGCCGCCCATGTCCGCCGATGCCTATATTGATTATTGCCAATCCGCATTTTCAACGCTGCACGGCAAGGCCGGTCGTCTCAATTTTATGCTGGCACCGTCGGCACCACAGCGCTGCACAGCAGATTTGCTGCAGGCTTGTCATGAGCTCGCGATCAAGATGCGCGTGCCTTTGCATACTCATGTGCTTGAAACCAAAACTCAAGCCGTCACCGGCCATGAACTCTATGGCAAGAGCCTAATCGCCTATATGGATGACCTTGGCGTTCTTTCACGCAATACAACCGTCGCACATTCCGTATGGGTAAGCCCTCACGACATCGAACTGATGGGCGCTGCAAAATGCTCTGTCGCTCATAACGCAATATCCAACCAGAAGCTTGGTGCCGGCATTGCTCCCATTCGCCAGTTGATGGACGCGGGTGTCACCATTGCCCTGGGAACAGATGGTGTTTCTTCCAATGATACCGCACGTATTTTTGACGTCATGCGAGTTGCAGGACTGATACACAGTGTATCCAGCCCGGATTATAAGCAATGGATCTATGCTGATGAGATTCTCAAAATGGCCACGATTAATGGTGCACGCAGCGCTGTTCTTGAAGACATCACAGGATCGCTTGAAGTCGGCAAAGCTGCCGACTTACTGATACTCGACCTGACAACGTTAAGCTTTATGCCACTCAATGATGTAGCCAAACACCTTGTTTATGCCGAAAACGGTTCATCAATCGAGACCGTCATGGTGGCTGGCGACATTGTAGTTAATCAGGGGCACATGTGTTCCATTGATGAAGCCGCAATCCTTGCGGAAATCCGTGAACTCGTACCAGCTCATCTGGCAGAACATGCAAGGCTTGAACAGCGCAACGCAGCGTTTCATTCAACCATGGCTGAAATTCATCGCCGCGCCACATCAAAGAACATTGGCATGAACCGTTATGTTAGCACGCCTGACGCGATATAGCTCTAAAAAGCCAGTTGAACTTTCATGGACTGGTTCCTGTCACCCGCAATTTCGAATGCCTCAAGAACATCTTCCAACGGATAGACTGAACTCAAAAGCGGCTTCACATCGACTGCCTTCCGATTAATCATATCAACCGCGAGGCCGAACTCTTCGTGAAAGCGGAAAGAACCACGCATATCAATTTCTTTAGAGACGACGATATTTTGCGGAATCGATACATCCCCGCCAAGCCCGACTTGCACCAAAATGCCAAGAGGTTTTAGCACTTCAAGTCCTGCCCGCATGGCACGTTCATTGCCCGATGCCTCAAACATAATGTCGAAATAGCCTTTATTTGCCGCATAGTTTGCTAACTGCTCTGGATCTTCCGCTACATTGATGGTGCGATCGACCCCAATTTCGCGTGCCTTTTTCAGAACTGGCTCCATGACATCTGTTACAATCACTTCGCGAGCGCCGTGAGCACGAGCGGCAATGATGATTAATGCACCAATTGGCCCACATCCCGTCACAAGAACACGCTTGTTCAGCAATGAACCGGCGCGTGTCACAGCATGAAGTGTAACGGCTAAAGGTTCGGCAAATGCCGCCTCATGGATAGAGATGCCGTTATCAACCTTGTGACACTGCCAGCTCTCAGCAACCAGCTTCTGGCGAAACGCCCCCTGAATGTGGGGCATCGGCATAGCACTACCATAAAAGCGCATATTCAGGCAGTGGTTCTGCATACCTTTCAGGCAATATTGGCAAGCATTGCAGGGCCTGCTTGGCGATACAGCTACCTGATCACCAACTGTCAAACCAACCACACCACTGCCCAGCGCGGTAATTGTTCCCGCTACTTCATGCCCCAATATCATCGGTTCGCACAGCCGAATGGCACCGATACCGCCATGATTGTAATAATGGAGATCGGAGCCACAAATACCACCCGCTTGAATGGCAACCTCAACCTGGCCCGACCCAACGGCTTCGACGTCACGCTCTTCAAGCCGAAGGTCTTTGGCGGCGTGAATGACAACAGTTTTCATGCGCTCCTCCCTGTTGAAACTTGCATATGTTATCGATAACATTTATGCAAGGCTAATCACATGAAACACCATTCTTGCGTCATATTACCCGGGAGGAACTCATGACATTTCCGCTGTTCGATTTGTCGGGCAAACTGGCTTTGATAACCGGTTCGAGCCAGGGCATTGGGTTGGCCCTTGCAAAAGGATTGGCCGAACACGGCGCGGAGTTGATTATAAACGGCCGCGATCCGACCAAAGTTGAAGCAGCGGTAAAAGACCTCCGCGATGCAGGTCATAAAGCACATGTATCCAAATTCGATGTCACCGACATCGAGGCTGTAAAAGCGGGTGTGAACGCAATCGAGCGCGAGATAGGTGCGATAGAAATTCTCATCAACAATGCCGGAATGCAGTTTCGTGCACCACTCGAGGATTTCCCGGAAGATAAGTGGCAGCAACTGCTTCAAACCAATATTTCCAGTGTCTTCTATGTCGGTCAGGCTGTGGCGCGTCATATGATCGGACGCAAACACGGCAAGATAATAAACATTGCGTCAGTACAAAGCGAATTGGCTCGCCCGTCGATCGCACCTTATACCGCAACAAAGGGGGCCGTTCGCAATCTGACACGCGGCATGGCGACAGATTGGGCAAAGCACGGTCTACAGATCAATGCCATTGCGCCAGGCTACTTCAAGACACCACTCAATCAAGCGCTCGTAGACAATCCCGAGTTTACCGGCTGGTTGGAAAAGCGCACACCGGCAGGTCGTTGGGGCAATGTTGAAGAGTTGGTTGGGGCGGCAGTTTATCTGAGCAGCAAAGCCTCGTCTTTTGTCAACGGTCAAGTGCTTCATGTCGATGGCGGTATGACCGCCAGCGTTTGAGCAAAGAATTCACGTCAATCATGGGAGAAGATTGATGAATAAGACATCAGATGTCGCAGTTATTGGTGCGGGTATTATGGGTACGGCCATCGCCACGCGACTGCTGGAAACCGGTCATCGGGTGAGAGTTTTTGACCTTGATAAAGACAAAATAACGAAACTTGTCGAAAGAGGAGCAGCAGCCTCGAAATCTCCGGGTGAAGCCACCAAAGACAGCGACTTCGTTATCCTGAGCCTCAACCATGCTGATATTGTACGTAATGTTGTTTTCGGCCAGAACGGCGTAGCTACCGCTGCGACTGCTGGAAAAACACTCATCGACATGTCTTCTATCGATCCAGCTGAGACTGCGAAAATGGCAAACCAACTCGCGTCTGAAACCGGCATGAAATGGGTTGATTGTCCACTTTCAGGTGGCGCACCACGCGCACTCACCGGTGAATTGACTATTATGGCTGGTGGTGAGAAAGCGGATTTCGATAACGCCTTTGCCGTCATGCAACATCTTAGTGCAAACTACACATTGATGGGACCAAGTGGCGCTGGACAGACAACCAAGCTCATCAACCAGCTCTTCTGCGCGGTAGCATTTCAGGCCGTCGCGGAGGCCGTAAAGCTCGCAGAAGCTGGGGGTGTGAACCCCACCATTATTCCACAAGCACTCGCAGGTGGACGCGCCGACAACCACATTATGCAGGAGTTCATGGGCAAATTCGCCGCGCGCGATTACAGCCCCACAGGCCGCATAGACAACATGCTGAAAGACCTGGACTCTCTTCAGGCATTTGCTATGAAAACCAAAACTCCGTTGCCAATGACCGGTCATGTCGTGGAAATCCATCGACTGTTGTGTGCAGCAGGATTAGGAGACAAGGATTCAGCCGAAATGATGCGCCTGCTTGACGGTAAGCTTTCATAAAAAGCGGCCAATGGCCGCTTTTCCTTCAGTGTTTGTTAAACGACCGGTGTCACTAGTTCCTTATCGCTAAAATACGCACTTAAATTCGCCAGCACCAGATCAGCCATTGCTTTGCGGGTCTGATGCGTACCACTGCCGATATGTGGGGTCAGCACAACATTCGACATCTCATAGAGCTCTAGAGGTACGTTGGGCTCATCTTCAAAAACATCCAACCCCGCCCCGCCAAGCTGACCTAGTTGCAAAGCCTTGACCAGCGCCCCTTCATCAACGAGCGAACCACGTGCAATATTGATCAGAACACCATCCGGACCAAGCGCCGCAAGCACAGCAGCATCGATCGAATGGCGCGTTTCTGCACTGGCCGCAGCCGCGATCACCAGCACATCACAATTTTTAGCAAGCTCTGTCAGACTTGGATAATAGTCATAGCCGACATCCTGTTTTGCGCGACCCGTATAGCTGATCTTACCCTCAAACCCTTCCAATCGTTTGGCAATCGCTTTCCCGATGCGACCGAGACCAAATATGCCATAGCGCCGCCCACTTACGCGCGTACCCAGGCCGACTTCCGACTTCGACCAGCCTCCCTTGCGCACATGCGCGTCAGCCGCCGCTATATGGCGAGCCTGTGCGATGATGAGACCAATCGCAGTGTCAGCTACATCGGTCGTGAGAACATCTGGTGTGTTAGAAACGCGATAGCCACGTTGTCGAGCTTTCGACAGATCAACCTTGTCAAAACCAACACCGTTAATGGCCACAATTTCAAGTGCGGGCAAGCGATCTGCCAGCTCATTTGGAATACCTATATGACCGCCAGTGACGACGCCTCTAATCCGATTACCATTGGCATTCAAAAATTCGCTTTGATCCGCAATCTCAAACCAGCGGTGGACTTCGTATTGTTCATTCAGGCTTTGCTCCATTGCAGGGATCAAAGGGCAAAGCTGTAGTATTTCGACTGACATAATGTGGCTCTTTATTTCATGTTGGGGAGTTACTTGACGTCTGACTTCACGAACTGGCGCAGCTCAGCAGTCTTGGGATTAGCAAACAGCTCTGCTGAAGGTCCTTCTTCCCAAATCTTACCTTGATGCATGAAGATCGTCTGTGTCGCCACGCGCCGGGCAAAGGCCATTTCGTGAGTGACGAGGATCATCGTCATACCACCGCGCGCCAGCTCCTCCATTACGTTCAGCACTTCCTCGGTCAGCTCAGGATCAAGCGCAGAAGTCACTTCATCAAACAACATCACCTTAGGCTGCATAGCCAAAGAACGAGCAATGGCGACACGCTGTTGCTGACCACCCGACAACTGATCTGGATAGGCATCAAACTTTTCAGACAGACCAACAAGCTTCAGGACCTCTTCCGCCTTCTTGCGGGCTTCAGCCTTCGAAACATCCTTCACAATCTTTGGCGCGAGCATGATATTTTCACCCACCGTAAGATGCGGAAAAAGATTGTAGCTTTGGAAGACAATGCCGACATCCTTGCGTAGTTTTCGCAACTGTGCCGCATCACTTGTTACCTTGTGACCAGCAATTTCGATCTCGCCTGAATTGATCTTCTCAAGCCCGTTTATGCAGCGCAGCAGTGTACTTTTCCCCGAGCCGGAACGCCCGATGAGAGCAATGACTTCACCGCGCTCGACTGTCAGTGAAACACCCTTGAGGACTTCCACATCACCGAAGCTTTTATGAACATTGTTGATGACGACTTCAGACATTGAGTCTCCTTTCCAGCCAACGCGATAGCAATGAAAGCGGGTAGCAAACGGCAAAATAGAGCGCTGCAACCACGATAAAGACGCGGAACGGCTGGAATGTTGCGTTATTAATAAGCGTGCCTGCACGGGCAAGTTCGACAAAGCCGATAATCGACGCGATCGAAGTGTTCTTGACCACCTGAACGGCGAAACCAACTGTCGACGGCAGCGATATACGCACGGCTTGCGGTAGGATCACATAGCGATATTGCTGCAGCCTCGTCATGGCGAGAGACTCAGATGCTTCCCACTGCTGCTTAGGTACCGACTGAATACAACCACGCCAGATTTCTGCCAAATAGCCCGATGCATATATCGACATCGATGCCCCTGCAGCCAGCAGCGGGTGCAGATCAAATCCTGCAAGGCTCAACCCATAATAGGATAGAAACAGAATCATCAACACAGGAATACCCTGAATGATCTGGATATAGGTGCCAGCGAACACACGGAGCCATTTGAACGTTGAGACACGCGCAAGCGCAATCAGAAAGCCAGCAAGACCACCACCTATCAGGGCTATGGCTGTCAGCAGAACGGTCCATTGTAAGCCCGTCAATAGAAAGAGAAATTCGTCTGGTCCGAAACTTCTGAAATTCATGCTGAAGCCTCCGGAATGGCAACCACCGAGCGGCGAGCGACACGACGGCCAAAGAGCCAGAGACCTACCAATGCAAGTACTGCGCGCAAGCACAAAGCCAGCAGAAGATAGATCAGCGTAACGACAATATAGACCTCGAATGAGCGGTAGGTCTGCGACTCAACAAACGCTGCAGATGCCGCAAGCTCTTGGGTCGAAATAACCGAGCAAACACTGGATGCGAGCATCATAAGAACGAACTGACTGCAAAGAGCCGGATAGACCTTTGCCAAGGCCGGTAAAATAATGACATGGCGATAAATCTGCAGCCGTGTAAAGCCGAGCGCTTCGCCAGCTTCGATCTGTGATCTGTGTACCGCCTCGATACCGGAGCGAATGATTTCAGTCGAATAGGCTGTCAAATTAATGGTCATACCAATGAGCGCTGCAACTTCCGCACCCACGCGAAAGCCTACCGCCGGTAAACCGAAATAGATGATAAACAACTGCACCAGAAATGGTGTATTGCGGATAATTTCGACATAGCCATCAATCAAGAAGCGGGTTATCCCGCTGTTCATCGAGCGCAAAGAGGCAAAGAGAATACCGCCCGCGCAGCCAAGAATGATCGACATGATCGACAGTTTAATAGTCAGCCAAATGCCAGCAAAAAGGGCATCCTGATACTGGGCTATGACTCCAAACTGAAATGTATAGGACATGGTCCGGCCTCCCGCTGAATGTCAGCGCTTGTGCGGATATCTCTATGCAAGAGCGTGAAAATCCCGTCAGAACGGCTAGAGCATTTTTCGAGATCCACTCTAACCGCCGACGGAGCCATCAATTAGAAAGATGGCAGATCTGGCATAGGGCGACCTGTCCACTTGACTGCAATCTTGTCCAAATCTCCGGAAATCTTCATGAGATAGATTGCTGTATTGAGCCATTGACGTAGCTCAAAATCTTCAAGCTTGGTCGCCATGGAATTGCCCTGCTGGAAGAATGTAAAGCCAACCTTTAAACCCGCTTCTGGGCGCTGCTTAATAATAGCCTCACCCACGGTGGAAGGTAGCGCTACAGCATCCACCTGCCCCGCGATCAATGCCTGCGCGCTTGTGGAATCGTCTTCATAAACCACGATTTCAAGGCCCTGAATTGCCGCTTTGCGAAGCGCTGTTTCCTGCGTGGAACCACGGTTCACAGATACACGCTTCCCTGCAAGATCTTCAAGCTTTGCAAAGTTCTGATCAGGACCGGAAATGATATCCATATTGAATGCATTATATGGCTGAGTGAACATCACTGTCTTTGCTCGTTCACCAGTAGGAGATAGCGTTGCTACAAGAAAGTCTACCTTGCCTGTTTGTAGTGCGGGGATACGTGCTGGTGGGGTCAGCGGAACAACTTCAACAGGCAAATTGAGATAGGTACCAAGCAGATTGGCCACGTCCACATCATAGCCGGTTGGATTGCCCTTTTCATCAACCATGCCCATCGGAGGAGCACCGGTCAACACACCGATCTTGACGGTGCCTCGTGCCGTAATGTCACTGATCGTCACGGCGTGAGCATCTACCACACCTGCCATGCCCACCATGGTCAAACCCATGGCAATGTTACGAATTGCTTTCAGAATATGCATGATCGCTCCTCCAGTTTCTCGCTTTCAATCAATCCTCCTTGAGTGAAAGCAAGACATCATCGCTATATGGTGAAATTCGCTTTTTTGACTTATCGTTTGATGTTTTCGATAACACTTAGAACTCGAGAGAGGGCAGCTAGTAGAATGCTACTTGATTCTCAATTTCTCTCCAGAAAAGCACCGTCTAACCGGTAAATATCATCCCGTAGACGGCATTTCTAATACATCTCCCCCAGTATTTAAATCTGCTGAGAATGAACAAGTCGTCATTCTTACTGCTTGCAATAGTGCATGTTATCGATATCATTGCAACATAAAATGGGTAATGGGAAATTTCCATGCATACACGTTCAGCAATTTTCGAAGGTACAATTCACCCAGGCCGAGAAGAGGAATTCTTTCGCATTGTGAAAGAGCAACTACTTCCTGTTTGGAAACGAATGCCAAACGCACAGGCAGTGCGTGTAATGCGTATGATGAATGTCGACCCCGGTTCACCACCTATCGCCATGGTTCAAGAAATAGACTATCCGTCCATGAAAGCAGTTGAGGAAGCTTTGGCATCTCCGGTACGACTAGAAGGGCGCGTTATTACAGACCGAATGATGGAAATGTTCGACGGACGTTTCTACCACGTTGTCTATGAGAGCATTCCCACGGGCGACCTGAGGCAAACCGCCTGATGAAACAACAGACCGGACAGGACTTTGAATGATCGCCTCGGCCCCTAGAAAAGCAACTATGCGAGATGTTTCACGTCTTGCAGGCGTATCGCAAATGACTGTCTCGCGCGTTCTTGCAGATCCGGAACTGGTATCTGAAGCTACCCGCAAGCGAGTGATGGAAGCTATCGAGCAGCTAAGTTATGTACCAGACAGAGTTGCTGGCAGTCTCTCATCACGGCGTACGAATTTCATCACCGCCATTCTACCGACGCTGACCAACTCCAATTTTGCGGATACCGCCCAGGGACTTGCAGAGTCGTTGCGTCCAAAAGGTTATCAGCTGCTTATCGGCTTTACGATGTATAAGCTCGAGGAAGAAGAGCGTATTATTCGAGCGATGCTTGAACGACGTCCTGATGCAATTGTAGTTGCAGGTACGGTCCATACAAAAGCTGCCACAGAAATGCTGCTGCGTGCCGATATTCCGATCGTCGAAATATGGGGGAAACCCGACAAGCCAATCGATCATTCTGTAGGCTTTTCTAACTATGAAGTTGGGCGCGCCGCCGCACGCCATCTTTTATCACTTGGCCATCGTCGCATAGGGGCACTTGGCTCTCGTACAGACGCGGACGCTATAGATCTTCGCGGCGAAAGTCGATTGATGGGGTTTGCCTCCGTGTTGCGTGAGGCGGGAGTGAGCGATGAACTAATAGTGCGTGAAGGAACAGCACCTGTTTCGCATGATCACGGCGCGCGGACCATATCAACTCTGCTAGAGCGCGCACCAGATGTGGAAGCTGTATTCGCAGTTTCGGATATTTCGGCTTTTGGTGCACTTATGGAATGCCATCGTCGCGGTATTAAGGTGCCCGATCAACTATCATTGATGGGGTTCGGCGACTTCGATATTGCGCGTCAGTGCGTTCCGGCAATGACAACGATACGTGTCGATGCTGTTGGGATTGGTGTGAAAACGGGTGAATTGTTACTTAATCTTTTTGAAAAAAGCGATACCGAAGAAATATCGGCAGCCGCATCGTCACTAATTGATGTTGGGTTCAAACTGATCGAGCGCCAGACAGTGGCGAGACGAAAGGTGTAAAATCAAAATTGATCGCAAACTTAAAATGCGACCAAGCTTCAACGTGCTGAAAGCTCGGTCGCGTTTTGAATTCAATAAATAAAATTAGCCGCTATGGAAGCCGCCATCAACCGGCAGTGTAACGCCAGTGATGAAGTTTGCCGCAGGCGAAGCAAGAAAGAGTGCCGCACCAACCAGATCGTCGGTCTCACCCCAACGCTTTAAGGCTGAACGTTGTGCAATTGGCTGTTCTGTTGCCGGATTCTCCCAAAGAGCGCGGGTCATATCCGTGCGATGATAGCCCGGTCCGATTGCGTTGACGCGCACGCCATCTGGACCAAACTTATGTGCCAGAACGCGCGTAAGACCAAGAATGCCGGTCTTGCTGGCCGTATAAGAAGGCACACCAGCATCGGCTAAATAGCTCAGCATCGAAGCAATCGCTATAATCGAGCCCTTGCTTTCTTTCAGCTTTGGGTATGCCGCCATGGTCAGGCGGAAAACACTGTTCAGATTAACGTCCATGACATCATTGAATACGTCATTTTCCCATTCGGTCTGATCGCGCGCGATGCCCTGTGCATTGACCAAAACGTCGATGCGTGGCTGCTTAGCCATGAACGCAATGGCGTCGTCATTGCTGCGCACGTCGAGTTCATAGAACTCAATGCCCTTATTGGCTTCGTCTTTTTCAGCTTTCTCAATCTTAGCAAGTGAGCTGCCGCTTGCAGCAACCGAGGCGCCGAGCGCCGCAAAGCCACGTGCAATCTCAAGGCCAATACCGCTCGTAGCACCCGAAACTAGCACGCGCTTGCCAGCGAACAGATCCTTGGCGAAAGACGAAATAACTTCCTGCATGATAACCTCCCGATAAATGCTAGATAAGCTGCTTTAGTGCGGCGACGACCATATCGGGCGTTACCTTGATCGGCTCATTATGAATGATTTCACCTGCGCGACAGGCGCGCTTGGCAACGATTTCAAGCTTCTCGTCCGTCGCGTCTTCAATGCCAATATCGGCGAGACGGGTTGGCAGACGCACCGAGAGACAAAATTCGCGGACCTTCTGGAATTCTTCTTCTGCACCGTGCAGCTTGAGGCCAGCGAGAACACCAATGGCAACTTTTTCGCCATGCAGATGATGATGAACATCATCGAGTTCGCAAAGGCCGTGATGGATAGCATGAGCTGCGGCAACGCCGCCGGACTCAAAACCAACGCCGGAAAGCAGGATATTAGCTTCGATCACGCGTTCCATCGCAGGGCCTGCCTGCTTGGCATCGCATTCCTTGAGTGAAGCAGCACCAAATTCGAAGATCGTATCGCGGCAGAAACGTGCAACTTCATAAGCAAGGCTAACACCCTGCATTTTCATGCAGTTGAACGCGCTCGACTGGCGGCAGGAGTCCGCTTCGTAGAAAGTTGCGAGTGCATCACCGATACCGGCAGCGAGAAAACGAGCCGGAGCCTGTGCAATCAGCGCCGTATCCACCAGAACCAAATTTGGGTTGCTTGGCAGGAACGTATCATAAGCCACCGAGCCATCGTCATTATAGACAACAGCAAGCGCACTGCACGGTGCATCAGATGCAGCAATCGTTGGAAAGATAATCGACGGAAGACCGAGATCACGTGCTGCAGCTTTTGCAGTATCCAGCGCCTTACCGCCGCCAACACCAATGACGACTTTCGCGCCCGCTTCGCGAGCTTCTGCAACAAGTGCTGCAATCTGACTTTCCGAGCATTCGCCGCCATGGCGCACGATACGCGCCTCTGGACCAGAGGCAAATGCTGCATCAACCTTTGGTTTCAGAATGTCGAAAATGCCATTATCGAGAAGAACAACAGCCTTGTCACCAAAGCTTGCGGCCTCTTCACCAAGACGCGCAATAATGCCCGCACCTTGAATATAACGACCCGGAAAACGTGCACCGCGCACAGTTGAAGCTGCATTTACCAGCATACATAGCCTCCATCGGCCAGAACGATCGAGCCGGTCATGAGGCTTGATGCTTCGCTTGCAAGGAAAAGAATGACGGACGCAACTTCATCCGTGCGGCCCAGACGGTTCATTGGCGTTCCGCCAACCCAATGGCGATACATTTCGGGATCGTCATAGACGTATTTGTTCATTTCAGTGTCGATATAGGTCGGCGCGACCGAGTTGACGCGAACGCCACGCGCACCCCATTCAGCAGCCAGCGAACGTGTCAGATGATGCACTGCGGCCTTGGATGCGTTGTAGTTAGCCTGTTCCTGCGGACGGTTGACGATAAAACCGGACATGGAACCAACATTGACAATGTTGCCCGAACCATTCTCGAGCATCGTCTTACCAAATGCACGGCAGCACCAGAACACACCATTGAGATTAACGTCGATAACCTTGTTCCAGACGTTATCTGCCATTGTCTCGGCTGGATGATTGCTGATCGCAATACCGGCATTGTTGACGAGAATATCAACGCGGCCATGGCGTGCAATAACCGCATCATGCACACGCTGAACGCCTTCAACATCAGTCACGTCGAGCAATTCGCCCTCGACGCTGTAGCCCTTGGCGGATAGCTCAGCCAGGGCCTTGTCCAGCAGTTCCTGGCTCATATCGGTGAGGATCACCTTAGCACCAGCCTCGGCTAACGCCTCAGAGGCAGAAAGACCGATGCCGCGCGCGGCACCCGTGACGACTGCAATTTTGCCGTCAATTCTGAACTTTTCGAGAAACATGGAAATGCTATCCTTGTCTGACTTGCTATTGGGCAACCGCGCTTAAAAGCGGCTGCAAACTGGAAAGAAGATTTTCGGGATCTGCAGTTATTACGCCGTCCGGGAAAGTAAGATCGGTGCGATGTGGCTCCGGCCAACCGATAACGGTCATGCCTGCCGCAAGGCCAGCACGTGCGCCCGGCACGCTATCTTCAACAACGATGCATTGCGAAGGCTCGACGCCAAGCAGATATGCACCACGCAAATAGGGTTCTGCCGAAGGTTTACCTTCGCGCACGTCATTGCGTGATACACTGATGAAATCAGGGCGCAGAAGACCAACCGCACGCAGATTTGCATCAACCAACATACGATCCGAATTGGAAACGATGGCGTAGGGAATGCCGGCCTTATCGAGATAGGCCAGAACTTCCGCCGTGCCGGGGCGCAATTTCAATCGGATCGCCCCACTGACATAAGCCGCGTATTTTGCTTTGACGAAAGCATCAAGATCAGCCGTGAAGCCGGTCTCGTTCCGCAGCATGGAGTGGCAATCGGCAATGGTTGTGCCGGTTACGCGGTTTTCGAAATTATCCGGAACCACACCCGAAAAGGCTGCGATAGCTTCCAAAAGCGTTTCATAATGCAATGGTTCGCTATCAACGAGCGTGCCATCCATGTCAAAAAGAACTGCACGTGCACTCATTGCGGCAACCTGTCGAGATCGTCATAGAGCGATTGGCTATGCGTATAGAGCTTCTCAAAGAAGGCCTGCATCGGCGCATAGATTTCCGACCATTGCGGGTCGGGCTTGATCTCTGTCGAATATTGCACAAGCGCATCGGCTGCATCTTCAACGCTTGAATAGCGTCCTGTTGCAGCAGCAGTCATGATCGCGCAACCGACCAGACCGCATTCCGCTTCCTTCGGCACGAGGATAGGTATGCCATAGACGCTGGCTTTGATTTTCAGCCACAATTCCGTCTTGGCACCACCGCCAGAAGCAATCACGCGCTCAAGCTTGGAACCGGAAATGCTATCGAGAATATTGATATGGCGTTTGACGGCGAAGGCTACGCCTTCCAGTACCGAACGATGCAGGTGCGAAATGCCATGTGCAGCGCCGATGCCAAAATATTGCGCGCGCGCATTGCGGTGTTCGCCAAGGCGCTCACCCGCAAGATAAGGCATGAAGAATAGACGCTCGGAACCGGCAGGCGCTTCTGCGGCTTTCGCTACGATTTCCTCGTAGGAAACCTGCTTGTCATGGAAAGCACGACGCGCCCAGCGCATCGCATCGCCGCCGGATTCCAGTAGCATAAACGCGCCCCAATTGCCTTCCACCGTGCCGACATTACAAACGGATGGATCAAGCAAAGGCTTTTCAGTAATCGCGGTGATGATCGCAGACGTGCCCATCACTTCGGAACCGACGCCCGGACGACAAACACCAGAGCCCAGCAAGGCAACAGGATAATCCGCACCACCAACCAAAACTGGCGTCCCCTCGCGAAGGCCTGTCTCGCGTGCGGTTTCTGCCGTGATATGCCCCAGAATTTCAGTGGGATTGCGCAAAGGAGCTAGATGATTGCGATCCAACCCAAGCAGATCGACCATATGCTGCGACCAGTCACCAGTGCGTGGGTCCATTAGGAAACTTGCACCACCATCATTGCGATCCATCGCAATTTCACCAGTGAGCTTCAGATTGATGTAGTCCTTCGGCATCAAAACGGCAGCCGTGCGAGCAAATGCTTGCGCATCATGGTCGCGTAGCCATTGCAGCTTGAAACCCGGCCATGACGGTGCCGCTGGATTGGCGCTGTGCGCAAGATAGTCAGCCGGGCGATGCTTCGCTTCAAAGGCCGTTACATAATCAACGGTGCGTTTATCGTTCCACAAAGGCGCGGTATCGCGCACCAATTCGCCCTTGTCACCAACCAGAACCGTGCCATGCATCTGCCCACAAGCAGCAACGGCTATGATCCTACCACGAGCGTCTGGAACCTTATCCAGCACATCGCGGATCGATGCAGCCACACCTTGCCACCAATCCGCCGGACGCTGTTCCGACCAACCAAATTGCGGCACGACCTGCTCATGCTCACGAGCGGCTACGGCAACGACATTGCCACGGCCATCCATGAGGGCAGCGCGCACGCTGCCCGTTCCGACGTCAATTGCAAGTGAGAGTTCATTTGGCATGGAACACGTCATCGGGTTTGGAGGAGGATATAATCGGCTTAGTTCTTACGCAGCCAGGTTGATGCATATTGCAGAAGCATCGCGCCGATGATGATGCAGCCCATGAAGACCTGCTGATGATAGCCTGGAACGCGGGCAAGGTTCATCATATTCGCTATAATGCCAAGAATGATAACGCCGATGAAGGTGTTAAAAGCACCGCCGCGACCACCCATCAGGCTCGCACCACCGATAACAACCGCCGCGATTGCATCAAGCTCTGCGCCAACACTGATATTGGCCGAACCAATACCCGTACGGCTGGTCGAAATGATACCCGCAGCGGCGGCAAGCACGCCCGAAATCACGTAAACCGAAAGCGTATAATAAGAGACCGAGATGCCCGACAGGCGAACCGCTTCGGAATTGGAACCAATTGCCTTAACCAGACGACCAAACCGCGTGAAGGTCAAAACCGCACCGGCAATCAGAAAGATAACGATCATGAGAATGACCGGATATGGGACACTGCCAAGCGTACCAGAGCCAAATGCGGTTACAGCGGAGCCAGCGTCACCCATCATGATCGGCTGCCCCGATGAGAAGATGAAAGCAAGACCGCGTGCGATGGTCATGACGGCAAGGGTCGTCACGAAAGGCGGCAACTTGAGATAAGCAACCAGAATGCCGGAAACCAGACCGCACGCAGCACCGGCCAGCAGTACACCGCCAATAGCCATGCCAGTTCCATATTGCTGAATGAGAATGGCAGATAACACACTGCCGAGTGCAGCCACAGAACCAACCGACAAATCGATACCGCGTGTCAGAATGACAAACAGCATACCAACCGCCATGAGGCTTGGACCTGCCACCTGACGCAGCACGTTCATGATATTGCGTTCTGTCAGGAAGACATTTGACAAGGAAGCAGCCACGATCAGAACTGCAATCAGAATGGCAACCGTGCCATAACGATTGAGAAGAGCTCCGGCATTGAAAGTTTTCTTTGGCGTTTCAACAACTTCGGTCACGTTTTTACCCAATCAATTAGCTAATGCAGAAGGCTCGCTGCTGGCCGTATTGACCATGGCAAGCTTCAGCAAATTTTCTTCGGAATATTCCTCTGGCTGCAACGAGCCTGTCACCGCGCCTTCACGCATGACCAGAATGCGGTCGCACAGACCGAAAAGCTCAAGATGCTCAGAGGAGATCACCACAACCGCCCGGCCCTCAGCCGCAAGCGATTTGATCAGCGAGTAGATTTCTGTCTTTGCGCCAACATCGACGCCACGGGTCGGCTCGTCGAAAATCAGTACGTCGCCGTCAGCATGAAACCACTTGGCAAGAACGACCTTTTGTTGGTTGCCGCCGGAAAGGCTGGACGCCGGGTCTTCGATGCTGCCAGCTTTGAGACGCAACCGCTTTGACAGCGTTTCGACCGTAGAACGTTCGGCGCGCGCCTTCACGAAACCAAACAGGTTCACCAAGGGCGAAAGCTTTGCCATGGTGGAATTAACGCGGATCGGGAAATCAAGGATCAAGCCCTGATCCTTGCGGCTTTCCGGCACAAGACCAACACCAGCCTTGACGCCATCGCGTGGATTGCGAATGGTCTTTTCTTTGCTATGGATAAAAATACGTCCTGATTTCGCGCGCTCCGCACCAAAAACCAGTCGCATCAATTCTGTGCGCCCTGCCCCGACAAGTCCACCAAGACCGATGATCTCACCAGCCTTGACTGTCAGTGACACGCCCTTGATACGCGATCCATCGGAAAGTTCTTCAAGGCGAAGAACTTCATTTCCAACTTTGCGCTCAAGATCCTCACCGAAAAGCGCCTTTAGCGGACGCCCGACCATAAGACGGATTACATCGTCAACGGTCACAGATGCACATTCTGTCGTCGTGACAGAAGCACCGTCCTTCATGATCGTAATGCGATCAGCAATGCTGAACACTTCATCAAGGCGATGCGAGATATAGATAATTCCAACGCCGCGCTCGCGCAGTGTACGAATAATATCAAGAAGACGATTTGCATCGCGCGCGGACAAAACGGCAGTCGGCTCGTCAAACACCATCACTTGCGCATTACGCGACAAGGCTTTCGCAATCTCGACAACCTGCTGATGTGCGATGGGGAGATCGCCAACAATAGCACTTGGCGCAATGGAAAAGCCGAGGCTCGTGGTGAGTTCTTTGGCGCGCTTGTTGAGTTCCGGCCACGAGATAACCGATGGCAACATCCACATGAAGATGTTTTCAGCAACGGTCAGGTCCGTTGCGAGCGCCATTTCCTGATGAATAACAGCGATGCCTTTGGACATCGCGTCCATTGGCCCGCGAAAATGCTGTTCTTCACCGCCAATTTTGACTGTGCCTCGAGTCGGGACAAACTCACCGCCGAGAACACGCATCAGCGTTGATTTACCGGCGCCATTTTCACCCAGCAAGGCATGAACCTCACCAGCGCGGAGCGAAAAATCGACACCACGAAGTGCATGAACGCCGCCAAACGACTTCGCTATGCCCGTCAGCTCTACAAGATTTTCCATTTCAATCATTCCAGACCGTCAAGATCCAGGACGCTCCACCCGCATTTCACTTCAGCCCGGAAGAAATGGTCTCACTACGACCGCTTTCACGAACACAACTGACACATAACATCAGCCTCGCAGGCCTCCTCAGGCATTCCCATAATGCAGCCGATGCTTAAGTACCAGACCGGCTGCATTATGAAGGCGGGCATTCTTAGAATACAGCGTCTGGCTTGTAATACTTGTCCACATTATCCTTGGTGATGGCGACTGGTGTTGTATAGGTGATCTTTGAGGTATCGGCTGGCAGCGCGCCATCAATTGCCTTCTTCGCTAGATCAACTGCGGTTGCAGCTACAAGTGCCGGATCATTAAGGCCGGTCGCGCCGTAATTGCCTTCTTTGATCATCGCCATGGCTTCTTTCTGGCCATCGGCTGCGGCAACGAGAACAACGCCGTCGAGCTGATTGGACTGCTCCAATGCCTTGCGTGCACCAAGTACCATTGAATCGTTTTCACCCAAGACAACATTAATGTCCGGATTTGCGGTCAGAAGGTCTTCCATAGCCTTCAGGCCACCTTCGTTGTTCCACATGCCCCAGCCCTGACCGACAACTTCAAAACGGACGCGGCCTTCGTTGCGCAACTGGCCTTCAACCAGACCAGCGAGCACACCAAGACGACGCTCCTGACCAACTTCATTGCCCTTATCGCCGGAAATCAGAGCGATCTTGAGATCTTTTCCCTTGGTCTGGTTAGCGAGCCACTGGCCAACGAGCTGGCCGTTATTGGCATTCGAAGACTGAACCAGTGTAACGAAATTAGCCGATGGATCGAGCGTGGAATCAACCACAAAAACCTTTACGCCAGCGGCAGTTGCAGCGTTAACAGCTGGAACAAGGCCCTTGCTGTCGCGTGGATTGATGATGAGCGCATTGATGCCCTGCGCAACCATATCTTCAACGTCCGAAACCTGCTTGTTGAGATCATTCTGACCGTCGGCGGTCAATACTTCACAACCCAGCTCTTCCGCGCGTTTCTTCGCCGAAACTTCCTGCGCTGCAAAATAAGGCGCATCGAGCGTCTTCATCGAAATGCCGATCTTGCAATCAGCAGCCTGCGCGGCGGCAAGCGCGACAAAAGACGTGGCAACAGCCAGCGATAATTTCAGCGTGACGGACTTCAAAGAATGCATACGGGTTTCTCCTCCTGGATATGGATCGGCTCCTACCGATCTTATGTCGTATTTAGGTAGCATAATTACACAATAATTCTACGTCAACAAAATTAACGTCAATTTTGTAACGTTTTTACCAGTTATATAACCGTAATTACCCACTTGATTGTGTTCATATCATATTTTATGTAATTTCACTACGTAATGGAGGAATAAATGTTACGCGAACCTGTAGCGAGCGTCGTCGATCCGAAATCTGGCGGCATGAGCGGCAATACTGGCCGCTACGAAAAACGCCTGAATGACCTTGTTGGTCTCTATGGTGACGAACAAGCTTTTAAAGTCTTGCGCGAAACGCATGGAAATACGGTTGTTTACGATGTCGAGGACTTCAAGCCCGGCAGCCATAGCGGTGACCTGATCTATGGTGTTACCCGCATGAATCCGGGCCGCGTTGGAAACGAGTTCTTTCTTACCCGCGGTCATATTCACGCTAAGGCTGATCGTCCGGAAATTTACTACGGACAGAGCGGACACGGACTGATGCAGCTCGAATCGCCCGCAGGCGAAACCCGCATCGTTGAGATCAAGGCACAGACAATCTGCTACGTGCCGCCATTCTGGATCCATCGCTCGATCAATATAGGCGATACCGACCTCGTTATGGTCTTCGCCTATCCGTCCGACAGCGGACAGGATTATGGAATCATCGAGAAGTCGAACGGGATGCGCCATCGCGTGATCGCCAAGGCAGACGGCGGCTGGGAGTTGGTCGAAAACCCGAATTACAAGCCGCGCGATGCAGCGACCGTCGATGCGCTGATGCGCGAATACGCCTGAAAATTCAACTTGAAGGATATTGCCATGAGCAATCCTATTGACCTAATCGCCAGCCTTGGCGTCGTCCCTGTTATCGCGATTGAGCGCGTCGAAGATGCCGTTCCTCTGGCCGATGCACTGCTCGAAGGCGGCTTGCCGGTTGCTGAAATCACGTTCCGTACCGAAGCCGCGGCAGATGTTCTGGCGGCAATCCGCGATGCACGTCCTGAACTTTGCATTGGCGCGGGCACGATTCTTGACACAGCCAATCTTGATAAAGCAATCGAAAGCGGCGCACGTTTTGGTTTGGCACCGGGCTACGACCCGCGCATCGTTGATGCTGCATCCAAGGCCAATCTGCCATTCTGCCCCGGCATCATGACACCAACCGACCTGACACTTGCGACCGCGCAGGGTGTGCGTTTGGCAAAATTCTTCCCGGCGGGTGTTGCAGGCGGACCGAAAGCACTTTCCGGCATTGCAGCACCATTCGCTCATCTTGGCGTGCGTTTCATCCCGACCGGTGGCGTTACAGAAGGCACAATCGGCGACTGGCTTACAATCAAGCAGGTCGTGGCCGTCGGCGGCACATGGATCGCCAAGACCGAAGACATTCGCGAAGGCCGCTTTGACGAAATCAAGAAGAATGCCGCCAGCGCCGTGAAAGTGGCGCGCGAAACTCTGGAGAAGCGTGCATGAGCAAGTATCAGCCAGCGACCCAGCCGACACTGTATTTTATTGGCGTGACCACCGGCAAAAGCTCGATCATGAAAGTGTTTCCGGCTTGGGCTGAATATCTTGGCCTTAAAGACGCTGTGATCAGAGGCATCGATTTTAAGCTGCATGACGAGCCTGAAGCTTACCGCGAAGCGGTTGAGTTCATCCGTAACGACCCGCTATCCATGGGCGCTCTCGTCACCACGCACAAGATTGATCTCTTCCATGCATGCCGCGATATGTTCGATGTGATCGATCCGCACGCGCTGCTAATGGACGAAACAAGCTGCATTTCTAAGAAGGACGGCAAGCTTATCTGTCATGCGAAAGATCCGATTTCCTCCGGTCTTTCCATCGACGGTTTCCTTGGAGCGGATTATTTTGAACGCACGGGCGCCGATCTTTTCTCGATGGGTGCAGGTGGCTCAACCATTGCAATAACATGGCACCTGATGCGCCAGTCACGCGGCAAAAACGTGCCGGGCCGTATCATTGTTTCTAACCGCAGCCAGCATCGCCTTGATGAAATCAAGCGCATTCATGCGGAAGTCGCCAGCGACGTTGAGGTTGAATATATTCTGGCTCCACGCCCGGAAGACAATGACGCTGTGCTTAACAGCCTCAAGCCCGGTTCATTCATCATCAATGCGACAGGCCTCGGCAAAGATGCGCCCGGCTCGCCTTTGTCTGATGCGGCCATTTTCCCGGAAAAGTCAGTCGTCTGGGATCTCAACTATCGTGGCAATCTCGTTTTCCTTGCTCAGGCGCGCGCGCAAGAACAGGAAAAGTCGCTGCAAGTTGTGGATGGCTGGACCTACTTCATCCACGGCTGGACGCAGGTGATCGCGGAAGTCTTCCATATCGATATTCCAACAAGCGGTCCTGCTTTCGACCGCATTTCGGAAATCGCTATTGAGGCGGCAGGACGGTAATGATGGCACAGCGTATTCTCGTTACGCCGCGCTCGCTTACTGCCGAGCCGCATCCACACATCGAAAGCCTGCGCAATTCAGGCTTCGAAATCGTCTATTCCACGCCGGGAAAAACGCCCGACGAGGACGAACTTGTGCGTCTTGTAAGCGATGTTTCGGGTTGGCTGGCGGGTGTGGAGCCCGTCTCGCCGCGCGTCATCGAAGCGGCACGTTCGCTCAAAGCCATCAGCCGCAATGGAGTTGGGACCGATAATTTGCCGGTCGAACTTCTAACCGAACGCGGTATCAAGGTGCTGATTGCAGAAGGTGCGAATTCGCTCGGCGTTGCAGAACTGGCCATAGGCCTAATCTTCAGCGCACTACGCTCCATTCCACAAGCTGATACCGGCATCAAAGCCGGTGGCTGGCCTCGCCAGCGCGGCATCGAAATTCGCGGTCGTACCGTTGGCGTTATCGGCTGTGGCGCGATTGGCCGCGAAGTTGCACGTATGCTGGTGGCAGTTGGTGCAAAGGTTCTGGGCTATGATCCTCTCAAGCCTGATCTTGGCCTGCCTACTGACTCATTTAGCTTTGCAGAAGTTGACGACATCATCGCTCAAGCTGATATTGTGACGCTGCATTGCCCCGCCCCGCGCGATGGCTCGACACTTATCTCGCGTGAACGATTGGCAACCGCAAAGCCGGGACTTATTCTCGTCAACACTGCCCGCGCAAAGCTGGTCGATGATCAGGCGATTATCGACGCTCTCAACTGTGGTCAGTTGTCAAACTACGCAACAGACGTGTTCGAACAAGAGCCGCCTTTGTCACTGGATCTTGCCTCGCACCCAGCCGTTATTGCAACCAGCCATATTGGCGGGTTCACTGCGGAAAGCGTTGACAGAGCCACCAAAATTGCTGCTGACAATCTGGTCGCCGCACTTAAGAATTAAAGGACTTCGATATGCCGGGATGTTTGCAGGAAATTGCTCAGACACTTCCACTGGAAGAATATCTGCGTAAACCACCGCAATCCGGCATTCGTCTTTTCTGGCTGGGGCAAGCGGGTTTTGTGCTCGAAGCACATGAAAAACGCATCGTCATTGACCCTTATCTGTCCGATAGCTTGGCCGAAAAATACAAGGGCACGCCGCGACCACATGCACGCATGATGCCGCCGCCGGTTTCACCCAATGGCATTCATTATGTCGATCTGGTGGCATGTACGCATGCACACACGGATCATATGGACCCCGGCACTTTGCCGACACTTCTCAAGCAAAATCCAAATGCAGTTTTGCTTAGCCCCCGCGCGATGAAAGAACAGGCATTGATCCGCTCAGGTGTATCAGAAGACCGTATGGCTTTGATTGGTGCTGGAGAAGCATACGAACTCGGACCGATCAAAATCACTGCAACACGCGCCGCCCATGAGACACTGGAAACAGACCCAAACGGCGATCACAAATTTCTAGGCCATGTGTTTGATTGCGGTGCTTTGCGCATCTGGCACTCTGGCGACTGCATTCCCTTTGAAGGCTTGGAAGTCGAAGTTACCGCTTATAATCCCGATGTAGCATTATTACCGGTAAATGGCCGAAGACCCGAACTCTCGAACAATGGCGTTCCGGGCAACTTCACGCTTGAAGAAGCGATTACGCTAGCAAGAACACTTCAGTGCACAGACATGATCGCCCATCATTATGGGATGTTTGACTTCAACACCGAAGCACCGGAAAACATTGACGCTGCGGTTAACGCAATGAGTGACATTGCTATTCACAGAGCACGCACGGAAATTGCTTTTGTAAGCCGCGCCCTAACCTATTGAATATTTGTCAAAAATCGATTCCGATTTGCGAATTGATGCTGTAACATATTGAGAATGCGACCCGAAACACGAGGCCGCGAGAGGGATTTTTGAATGGATATTGAAGGGCGCAGCGAGACACGTGGCCTCAACAGCCGCAACATTATTGAAGTCATTCGCACCATGCGACCTGAACTCCGCAAATCAGACCGCAAGGTCGCCGATGTTGTGCTCGAAGATCCCCACCGCATCATGAACGCTACGGTCAGCGAGACCGCAACCCTTGCCGATGTCAGCCAACCGACAGTCTTGCGTTTTGCAACCGCAGTTGGCTGCACAGGTTTTCAGGATTTAAAGATCAAGCTTGCCCAAAGCCTTGCACTCGGCACACCGGCAACGCACTCGGTTCTGGTCGAAACCGACGAGCCGGAAGTGGTTGCTGAAAAAATCTTCGATTATACTATGACCAGTCTCGACTGGGCACGGTCGCGCCTGGATAAAGATGCGCTGCACAAAGCAATCAACATTCTGTCGAACTGCAACGCTATCGTGTTTTTTGGCTTCGGCGCTTCGGGTATAGTTGCGCGGGATGCACAGCAGAAATTCCCGTTGTTTGGCGTGCCTTGCGGTGCGGAACTCGACTCGCACCAGCAACTGATGGTTGCGTCGATGATGAAGCCAGGTGCGGTAGCTTTCGTCATATCCAATACTGGCACCACCCGTTCGATCATCGAGATCGCCCGTATTGCGCGAGAAAACGGTGCAGCGGTAATCTGCCTTACGGGTTCAGATTCACCGCTAACCAATTATTGCGATGTTTCGCTCATCGTCGAAACGCTTGAAAATACAAATATGTACACGCCGACCATTTCGCGCATTGCCGCTTTGGTGGTGATCGATATTCTCTCGACCAGCGTTGCCATGCGCCGCCCGACTGGCGAGCAAGACCGCATTCATCGCATGAAGCGTTTGCTCAGCGATATGCGCAAGATGCAACCTATCTGAATTCGGCATAAAAAAGTGCCGGAATTGTAGGAGCAATTCCGACGAGTTGTTCTCCAGGTAGAGAATTCTTGAACGACCCCGTTAAAGGGTTTTGAGCATCCCGCCATCGACAAAATAAGTCGAACCAACGCTGTAGCTTGCACGCGGCGAGCATAGGAAAACGAAGAAATGCGCGAGTTCTTCCGGCGTGCCGAAACGCTTGGAGGCTGCATGTTCGTTGGCTACGTCTTGCAGATAACCTTCCCAGTCTCCGCCCTTGTCAGCCGTGAGCTGCTTAGCAGTTTTCACCCAGTCAGGCGTCAGGATCAGGCCGGGATTAACACAGTTAACACGGATATTGTCGCCAATGACTTCGGTAGAAAGCGTCTTTGAGAACATCATCAAAGCAGACTTAGTGACATTGTAAATCGGCTCATACCAAAGTGGCTGCACGGCACAGATCGAAGCATTATGCAGCACAACGCCGCCGCCTTTCGCCTTCATCTGCGGCACCAGTCCACGCGCAAGGCGGACTGCGGCCATGACATGCAGATCCCAGTAGAATTGCCACTTCTCATCCGGCGCTTCCATGATGGTTTCGTTTGAGCCAGTACCTGCATTGTTGATGAGGATATCTGCGCCACCGGCGAAAGCGGCAGCAGCGATAACAGCATCGGTGCCTTCCACAGTCGCCATATCGGCAGCAACGCCAATAGCATTGACGCCGAATTTTTCAGCAATGCGCAAAGCTTCAGCTTCTACGCGTTCTTTGCCGCGCGCCACGAGCACAAGATTGGTGCCTTCTGCCGCCAAACCTTCAGCAATAGCCAAACCGATACCGACTGACGCGCCGGTGATGACGGCAGTCTTGCCCTTTAATTGCAGATCCATAGTAACTCCTGCGATACAGCCGTGCGGCTGCCTATTTTGCGATGAGGATATTGTCGCGATCCATGGTGACGGCGACGGTTAGAATGAGCACAGCGCCAAAAACGATCTGCTGGGCGAAGATGTCGATGCCGACAAATGTCATGCCAATGCGCACCACCGACACGATAAGCGCACCGACCAACGTACGCCCGACACCGCCAAGACCGCCGGTGATTGGCGTACCGCCAACGAGAACCGCGGCGATAGCTGGAAGAAGCAACTGGCTGGCACCCGTTGGCGAACCGCTGGTCATACGCGCAGCAAGCATGATGCCTGCAACCGCTGCAAAGAGCGCAGACAAGACGAAAGCATAGACCTTCTGGCGATCCACATGAATACCGGCAGCAATAGCGGCAGGTTCGCCAGCGCCAATGGCATAGCAATAGCGACCGAAGCGGGTATAACGCTGGATGTAAATACCGATGAGGCACATCAGTAATCCAAGCAGAATGATGTTTGGAACGCCAAGCGTCGTGCCAGCAATCCAGTTGAGCATTGGACGGTCAGCCGCACTGATACCAATGCTACGTGCTTTGGAAAGATAAAGCGCGATACCTGAGACCACGCCGCCAGTGGCAAGCGTTGCGATAAAAGAAGGAATTTTCAAGCGCACATGCACAAGCCCACTGAACAACCCGGCACCAACGCCGCAAAGAAGCGCGACTGGAAAGGCCAACAGCCCGACTTCAGGCAAGAGCATGGCCGTTACTACGCTTGCAAGTGACGCCACGGCTGGCAGGCTCAGATCAATGCCACCGATTACGATGACAAAGGACAAGCCAGCCGCAAGCGTAAACAGCGCCATGGTATCTGCAAGCAAAATCAAACCAGTATTGACGCTGGCAAAGCCCGGCGAATAGGTCGAGATAAGCACGACCATAACGACCAGAAAGCCAAGCGGTGCATATTGACGTAATTGTGCTGCGGTAAACAAGGTGGATACACCGGAAACGTTGGGGAGAGCGGTTTTCTCGTTCATGATCACACCATGTGTTCGACCAGTTGCACCTGCGACGGCTTTGCGCCTGTCGGGGCAGGAATGCGCGCTGTGACTTCACCGTCACGCATGACAAGAATGTTGTGGGACAGGCCGATAGTCTCTTCGAGAGTGTCGGCGATTAGGATGATCGCATAGCCATCGCGGCTTAGCTGACGCATCAGGCGGAAGATTTCTTCCTTCGCACCCACGTCCACGCCACGCGTCGGGTGATCAAGGATCAGAATGCGGGAGCCAGCCGTCAGCCACTTGGCCAGAACGACCTTCTGCTGGTTGCCACCGCTTAATGCCTGACACAGAGCATGAGGCCCCGGCGCACGGATGGAGAGTTTCTTGATCCAGTCTTCAGCCAATGCCGTCTCGCGGCTATGCTGAATACCAATCGGGCCTTCCACAACATCAAGACGCGATAGCGTGATGTTGGAGGCAATCGGCATCATCATCACGAGACCCTCAAGCCTGCGCTCGCTTGGAATATAGCCAATACCACGCGCCACCGCCTCAGTCGGATTAGCGAGCTTAACCGCCTTGCCATTAAGAAGCATTTCGCCCGATGTCGGTGTTTCAAAGCCAAAGAAACTACGGATAAGTTCTTCTCGCCCGGAACCAATCACACCGGCAATACCCAATATCTCGCCTTCGCGAAGCGACAGATCGACATTGTGATATTTACCCGTGCAAGACAGATTGCGCGCTTCGAGCGCAATCTTGTCGCTCGGTTCGGTTTGCTCAGACTCCAGATAATATTCGGTGTGCATTTCGCGGCCCACCATGATCCGGTGAAGATCAGCACCATCGACGCCCGCCGCATCCATCGTGGCAACGCCCTGCCCGTCTTTCATCACGTAGATGCGGTCGCTGATTTCCAGCACTTCATCAAGGCGATGCGACACAAATACAAAGCTTGCACGTGATTTGAGTGCCCGAACACGCTCAAAAAGAATGTCGATTTCAGACTGTTCCAGAACCGATGTTGGTTCATCAAGCAAAATAATCAGATCGCCTTCGACACGATCGGCCAATGACAACGCCTTGGCAAGCTCCACCATCTGCCGTTCAGTAAAGGACAAATCACCCGCAAGCTTAGACGGATCGGTGTGAATACCGACCTGCTTCAAATGCTTGGCCGCCGCTTCATTCATCTTGCGCCAGTTCACAAGACCAAAACGGATGAAACGTTGTTCCTGACCAAGAAATATGTTCTGTGCGATCGACAGGTTCAGCAGCAGTGACTGCTCCTGAAACACCATAGCGACGCCTTGGTCGTTCGCCTGTTGCGGCGAGTTGACGGCAAAAGGCTTTCCGTTGCGCGTGATTGTGCCAGTGCTAGGACGCTGGGTGCCAGCGAGAATGCGCATAAGGGTTGATTTACCCGCGCCGTTCTCGCCCACAAGTCCAACCACTTCGCCCGGATGGACTTCCAGATCCACACCCTTGAGAGCATGAACACTGCCAAACGATTTTGTCAGTCCACTGATCGTCAACATGGCTTATTTCACAATCTTGAAGCGGGTGCGGCGCGTGGCATAAGCAACGGCTCCGATGATCATCAGACCAAGAAACGCCTGTTGCAGATAAGGCGGAATACCGAGCAGAACCATGCCGTTAGCCAGAACGGAAACTATGAGAACACCTATAAGCGATTGCAGCACGCCGCCCTGTCCGCCTAGAAGCGAGGTTCCGCCGACAACAACAGCCGTGATTGTGGTGAACAGGCGACCCGTGCCAATATCCGCATTGCCCTGCCCAAGCTGCGCGGCAGCAAGCACTGCACCAAGACCATAAAACGCACCAGCCATCGCGAAAACAAACAATTTGGTGCGCAGGACCGATACACCGGAAAGAACCGCAATGTCCTCGCCGCCACCAAGCGCATAGATATGGCGACCAATGCGCGTATGGTTTTGTACCACCCAAGCTACAAACAAGGCCGCCAGCGCGATCCAGACAGTGAATGGAAGCCCCGCAAAACGCTCCAAAGCGAAACTGCGTATTGCAGCCTCACGAATAGCAATCGTCCCGCCGCCAACCATCAAAGTGGCAATGCCAAGCCCGATAAACCACATGCCAAGCGTCACCATGAAAGACGGTATGCGCAGGACGACATGCAACAGGCCGGAAAAAGCACCCATTGCAGCACCCACGGCAATTGCCGCGATTACGCCCAACACACTGCCCAACCATGAACTATCCGCCGCCACCATGGAAGCCAGCACCACACCTGCAATCGCCATCACGCCTTCTACGGAAAGATCGATGCTGCCAAGCAGGATCACAAACGTTACGCCAAGCGTCAGCACCACTGGAATGGACGAAGCTGATGCAATGCGTACGAAATTATTGACCGAAAAGAAGTTGGGGCTGATCAATCCCAAACTAATGCATAGAACGACTAACACGATAAGAGGTGCGAGCCGACGCATCAGCTCCGGCATTCGGCTTTGAGGGCCGTTTTTAGATATGGCTACGCCTTTAGCGTCCGCCGGACTGAAATCCTGGCTCGCAACTCTCATATGCTTTTCCTGTCAGGCAATGTTCCGCCGAATACGGCGTGTCGCATCAGACTGCGAGGGGCTTAACCCTCGCGGATCTGTCCGCTTGCACGCCCCCAAAGATCCTTGAAATCAAGGTTCGGTGTGTTCTTGATGTTGTTTTCGTAAAAATCATCAACATTGTCTTTGGTCACGACCAAGGCCGTACCGTAGAACTCGCGATGATCTTTTGGCTCTTTCGATGGATCAAAGACGCCAGCGCGCGCGCTGTAAGGAATTGCAAGCCCCATAGCGCCCTGCCAGAACGGATCAGACGAAACGGTCGCGGCAAACTCGCCATTCTTCACAGCTTCAACAGCTGTTCCGATGCCATCAACGCCGGTGATTGGAATCTGCCCGGCGAGACCTTCCGCACGCAATGCTTCCAGCGCGCCGATACCCATATCATCATTCGCGCACCAGATGCCCTTAATGTCGTCGCCAAAACGGGTAAGCCATGCGCTAACAACGTCAAACGCCTTGCTTGATTGCCAATCGGCAACCTGAAAATCAAGAAGCTGCACATCAGGATGCGCTGCAAGCGCTTTCTCAAGGCCCTGACGACGATCAATAGCAACCGTGTTCGACAGTGTGCCGCCGAGACCCAGAATTCCGCCCTTGCCACCAATGGACTTAATGAGGATTTCGGCAGTCTCCGCGCCATAGCGCTGACCATCGAAGCTCACATGCGCAACGTAATATGGATCATGATCCCAAGGATGCAGATCGGCAGGCTTGTTCCATTGCGTCAGCACATGTGCTTTAGCTGCAGCGCAAGCTTCCACAATAGGGCGTGCATCGGCAGCGTCGTTTGGATCGACATTGATAACCGCATTACCGCCTGTGCGTGCCAAAATTGCACGAATATCGGCAATGCCCTTCTCGCTATCGCCTTCAGTAACGAGCGTCACATAGTCCAGACCAAGCGATTTTGCGAAAGCTTCGCCGCCTTTATTCCATGCGGCGTGATATGGATTTGAAAGCGAACGGATCGCATTCACCAGCGTTGGCTTCTGCTCGGCAAGTGCGCGCAGCGAAGACATTCCACTGAAAGCTGAAAGTGCACCAAGACCTGCAGCACCCTTCATGAAGGCGCGCCTGCTGAATGGCGTCGTACGAATTAGGCTCATGCGTTTTTCCTCCCAAAACCCGCATTGACTAGCTAGTCACTAGTAGTGCATAGCTATGCAAAGAGATTGCGTGTCGTCAATAGAAAATTTTTGGTGATTGCTATCTGACAACGCGAAAGTCAGTTCAAATCCTTGAAAGCATTTGAACATAATGGCAAAACGAAACCTGATGATTGTTCAAAAACGGGACATGAAGCCGCAAAGGATATGGAATGAAACGTGATAAGCCCTACGCATCATCCACTGATGTGGCGAGACTGGCAGGCGTTTCTCAATCCGCTGTTTCACGAACCTTTAAGCCGGGCGCTAGCGTTTCACCCGAAACGCGCAAAAAAGTCTTGGCTGCAGCGGAAGAACTGGGTTATCGCCCAAGCTTCATCCCGAGCATCATGCTAAGTCATCGCTCTCGACTAGTAGCGGTGGTAATAGGCGGCCTATACAACCCCTTCTATACATCCGTTCTTGAAACCTTCTCCAAGATGCTCCAGGCAGAAGGCTGGCGCATCTTGCTGGTGCACGTCGAAAGCGGACACACTTTCGATGATATTGTGCCAATGCTGGCAGGCTATCGTGTTGATGCCATCGTCAGCGCACTCGCGGTTCTTAGTCCAGAAGCGCTGGAACAATTATCGCAACTGCGCGTACCAGTAATCTCTTTTAACACCCGCTTTTCCGGCGAATGGGTGCATTCGATTAGCTGCGATAGTGTTGGTGCATCGCGTGTTATGGCCGAGCATTTCATTGAACGTGGCGCACGCAAGTTTGCCTATATTACCGGCCCAGTCGACAGTCAGGCAAACATTGATCGACAGTTCGGTTTTTGTAAGCGTCTTGAGGAAACTGGCTTCGAGCCCCCTCTCATTTTAGAGGGCAACTATCGCTATGAAGCGGGATATGCTGCGATCAAACAGCTTAAAGACATGATGAGTTCGACAAAAGAGCTACCAGATGCGATTTACTGTGCAAACGACCTATTGGCGCTTGGCGCTATAGATGCTTTACGGAAGGAAATCGGTGTTCGCATCCCTGATGACATCATCGTTGGAGGTTATGACAATATAGCAGAAGCTGGCTGGGCATCTTACAACCTTACCACACTGGTTCACGACGGCGAAAAAATGGTTGAGCGCGCGATAGAAATCCTCGCTGAAAGCGAGCCCGGGCAGATTGGCGAGCGCGACCACCAATCTGTTATCGCGTCTCCACTAATTATTCGAAACAGTACAGGCGGGTCTCAGCCAGCAGGCGAGGCAAAACTATAAAATTCCGCCTTTATCAGCTCGCTGCAAAAAAAGAGGGTAAAACGATAAGAATAGACTGAAGAACACGCACGAAACTGCTAGTGGCTTAAAGGTGGATATAAGGAGAAATCATGCGCTTGATTATCATGGCAGCTATGATGCTGGTGGTTACGGGAATTGCAAATGCAGCTGATAAACCTATTGACACTTATTACGCCCGTTTAAGCGAGCGCGACCACTATAGTTCATCTGGCCAGCGCCTTACAAAAGTTGCAGGCATCATCCGACAGGACCGAGCTAATGTGCACCAGTTTGGCAAAGTCGACGCAGAAGACGAAAAAGATAAATTCTTCAGCAGCAAAGAGAACCGCGCCAAACTGGAGAATATGCTTGCGAACGTTCGAATCTCACCGATTGATCAGGCGACCATTATCAATGCAACGCCCGTGATTTTCGTTGAGGTCTATCCGACCTATGTCGTTATAACAATGAAGTAATAACCCCCTGCAGCGTAGGCATCTTCAACGCGCTCTCAGCATTATTTTAGTTGTGGTCACCTTATCAATACGTTCTCTTGAATAGAGCAGTGGAACTGGGCTTGCTTCCTGCCAATTTGCTAGAAGATCCTTATAGTGCTCCGATGAAGGCAAACCCGATTGTCCGGGATTATTGACAAACAAACTGTTATCCCAATCCCCCACATCAATGACCATCCGGACAGATGGACCCGCGACAACTGAGAAGTCGTGCAGTCGGTACGTGGCATAATTAAGCGTCGAACTGCTGCCACCCAAGGCTAACGGCTCAATCGACCAGTCGTTCTTTGTCAACGACTGTAAGGGATGGCGGAGTTCAAGCTTATGAATGTCGCCCCATGCCCATTGCGTAGCATCCGCCCCCATCAATGAGGCGCATTCAGCCCAGGCATCGGTGAGACTTTGCTGAATTGCCGCAATATGCTTGGAGGATGTTTCCGCATTTTCCAGCCATGACACAATGCTTGGTGAATCTGATGGCATGAGCAGCGGTACAACATCCGGGGCGGCACCCTCGGCCTTTGCAACAAGTGGACCAAGATACTTGCTAAACCAGACTTCAAAAAGCGCTGCCGTTGCAGATTTTGCCGAAAGGTCCGCATCCCAATCGCGAAGCAGCAGAACAGCCGGATCATCACTATGCTGGAACAGTCCCTTGAGGCTTTTCAGTGCTCGCGCGGCAATAGGCGAAAAAGTGGAGGCTTGCAGGCGTGCGCAGTCTTCAAGCGATATGGTTGCTTTGCGCGACAGTGCTTGATGCAAGGTGTCGTGACGACTGCTATCCAGCCATTCATAACCAATGGCCGGATTGTTGGCTGTCCACGCATCAGGCACATTCATGGCGTTGGCGGTCGCGATAAAGCCGCGTTGCGGGTTAACTTCAACAGGGCCAGACTGCGGAGCCAGATAGCCATTCCACTCATAACGTCCATCACCGGGGACAGGTAAAAGTCCGTCCCAGTTCTCGCGAACAGGCGTGGCCCCTGAAGGCTTCCATGCAATGGTGTTCGTTGTATCTGCATAGATGTGATTAACCGACGGGCATCCCCAGCCATCCAGCGCTCTGGCATAATCAGCATAGTTTTTAGCCCGCATGACGGACAGGCTGGCCATATAAGGTGCCATGCCCGCATCCATCCAGACTGTACGCAGGCCAAAAGCGCGGTTGTTCGCTTTATCCTCATAGAGCACAGGACCATGCCTCGTGAATTTGAGTTCGACGGTTTGATCCAGATGCCCTTTAACGGGGATGGCTTCAGTAATCGTCGTGAACCGCTCCCAATTGCCTTGATAGGCATATTGGTCGTGGTTGTTTTCATCAGTCTGATAAACGTAGATATCTTCCTGATCGGCTCCAAAGATGGTGAGGCCAAAGGCAGCGGTACCGTTATGCCCCATGGATATTCCGGGAACCATAGGTTCACCTGCGCCGATCACATCAAGGCCCGGCATGGTGAGATGAACGACGTAGCGTATCGATGGCAAACCATGGGCCCGGTGGGGATCGAGTGCCAGTATCGGTCGCCCGGTCGTGGTCTTTTCAGCTGCGATTGCCCAATTATTGGAACCCTCTTCAAAAGAGGCGCGCGCGATGTCGCCGGACGCCGAAACGACCGTCCAGAGACCTGCTTCATCAAGTGTTGCAGCCAAGCGTTCTTTGGAGAAGGTGGCGGGACTGACAGCGAGCTGGAAGTCACGCAAAACCCTGTCAGTCATGATGTTGGGATCAAAGCCGTCGACCGGCTTTGGCACCACGCCATGCGACAATTCCTTGCGCAACTGATCGAGCTTACCACCCAGCTCCACACCCGCTTTTGCCATGACTTTTGAGCGTAGAAGCTCTGATGATGCATTTCGTGTCAGCGAATGGGTGCGTACGCGAACGACATCTACAGCACACCAACGATCAGGCTTGTGACCGAGCAGAGAGAACTCCGGCGGAAGTGCCCGCTCGCCTGCTTCACAGGCATCGATATATGCATTGATGCCTTGAGCAAAAGCCGTGCATATCTGTTCCGAATCCGGACCATAGGCCGTCCATTCCGGCGCCATGTCTCCGCGATAAAGCAGCAGGCGTGCAGCCCTGTCCTGCTCAAGATAGCCGGGGCCAAAATCACGCGCCAGCAGACCAAGCCCGCGCTTGCGTGCTATATCGATCTGCCAGAGCCGATCGCGCGCGGCATTAAAACCTTGCGCGAAAAACAGATCATGCAGGTTCTCTGCCCTGATATGGGCGACGCCCCATTGATCCACATTGATCGTGACTTCGCTCAGCAAACCCGCAATGCGGGTTGCCGTTGATCTTGTAGCATCGGCCATGGCCGCACCTCTGGCTGTTATTCCAGTGAGAGAAACAGGCCCGCATGAAGGCGAGCACGTTCGACCAGACTGTCTTCGAAAATATGTTCGCCCAGCGTATGCAGGCCTTCGCCACGCACGCCGATTGAATCGATTGTCGGGACACCAAGCGCGCCGGTAAAATTACCGTCCGAGCCGCCGCCCGAACTTTGAACGGACATGGTGAAGCCGATCTCCTTTGCGATATCATTGGCAAAGTTGAAGAGCTTCATATCCTGCGGCTGACCCGGCTCCCACACAGGACGCGTGACGCCACGGGTGATGATCAATTCAACCCCGTCTTTGTCTCCGCCAAGCGCCATGATCCGCGCAACGCCGTCTTCCAGGTCTTTTTGCGTTTTGGCCATGCTAAGCGCTTCGGCGTTACAGCTTGATGAGACGCAATTGACCCATTGGCCTGCATGAATGACTCCAACCGAGAAGGTGCAATCGTCTGTTGTGAGCGCTTCGATCTCGATAATTTTTTCGGCCATACGACGGATTGCCGAGCGGCCTTCTTTGAGAAGCCAACCGGCATGGCTTGGCTTGCCTACAGTCTCAAGATTGTATCGCGCGATTGCATAACGACCGACAACCGCTCCGCCATCACGCAATGCTGGCTCCGGCACCAGAACATATTTATTCTTGAGCGCTTCCTGCTCAATCAGATCGCGGGTTGACGGTGTGCCGACTTCTTCATCCGGTGTCAAAAGAAACGTAACGGGAAGCTTTGTTGCAAGACCGCTCCGTGCGATCTCACGCATGGCTTCAAGCGCCACGAAGTTGCCGCCCTTCATATCCTGAATGCCGGGGCCGTAAAGTTTACCGTCCTCGCGGCGATAGGGATTGATGTTGATCACACCGAGCGGATGAACCGTATCAAGATGGCCTGACACAAAAATACCCGGCTTGCCCTGATCCTTATGCGGGAAACGAGCGCGCAGGGAGCCGCCGAACCCCATGCGACCCGGAATGAATTCAATTGTGGCACCTGCCGCAGCAAAATCATAAGCGGCAACCTCAACCATGCGGTTAACTGCGCTTGCATCGAAGGTCGGGCTTTCCGTTTCGATCCAAGGGCGCAGGCGCGCAATCATGTCATCGAGGTTAAATGGCAATTCATGCGTACTCATGCTGCTAAGTCCTTGTTTACTGGCAGGCGGGTTTCCACGATCCGGGCATAGATCGATGCGCCAATAGGCAATGTTTCGGGTTCAAGAATGAAAGCAGGGTTATGCAGCGCAGCTTTACCGCCATGCATCACGTTGATGTAAGCGCCCGGTACACGCGCGAGCATGTCGGCAAAATCTTCACTGCCCATAAAGGCCGGACAGTCATCGCTCACATTGTCTTCACCCAGCACATCGCGCGCTGCCGCCATATAAGCGTCGGAGAGTTCATGGTCGTTGCGCAGGACGTCAAAGACGTTGCGAAGATCGACATCAACCTTGATACCGTAACCTGCAGCCACACCTGAACAAATTTCACGGATACGGCTTTCCGCAAGCTCACAGACACGCTGCTCGAAATAGCGGATGGTGCCGGTGATGGTTGCCACTTCCGGCACGATATTATAGGCGCTGCCGGTATGAAACTGCGTGCAGGATACAACGCAGGCATCCGTTGCAGGGATGTTGCGTGACACAATGGTCTGCAACTGGCCAACCAGATCGGCACCAATCACCAGCACATCGCGGGCATTGTGCGGCTGGGCTGCATGGCTTCCCTTGCCGGTCAGTTTGATGTCGAAGAAGCTTGCGCCAGCCATAGCCGCACCCTTGCGGATAAGTGCTTTGCCAAGTGTGCCCATCGGCTGGTTGTGCATTCCGTAGATTTCGTCGCAAGGGAAACGCTCAAACAGTCCTTCGGCGATCATGCCGCGTGCTCCACCCAGACCTTCTTCGGCGGGCTGGAAAACAAAGACAGCAGTGCCTTCGAAATTGCGCGTCTCAGCAAGATATTGAGCCGCACCAAGCAGCATGGTTGTATGACCATCATGCCCACAGGCATGCATCCGGCCGGGATTTTGCGACGTGTAAGACACGCCCGAAATCTCGTCGATCGGCAGCGCATCCATATCTGCACGCAGACCCACACGGCGATTGCCTGGGTTTCTGCCTTTCAGAATGCCAACGACACCGGTTTTGGCGATGCCGGTATGCACCTCGTCAAAACCCCATTTTTCTAAGAGTTCCGCTACAACGCCTGAAGCATGTTGTTCCTCAAAGCCAATTTGCGGATGACGATGCAGATCTTCAAAAACCGCGCGCATCTCGCCGGCTTTCTCCTCAATAAACGGTATGATGGGCATGATTTCATTCCTGTCTGAAATACTGAAGATAATTCAAGCGGCCGGACGTCCCGCCGCAAAATCCCAGAAGCGACCGGGCGCCGCCTCTATCAAAGATCGCGTATATTCATGCGAAGGCTTGCCAAGCACGTCGGAAGCATTGCCCTGCTCAACAACCTGTCCGCGTTTCATCACCAAGACTTCATCGCAAATCTGCGCGGCCACTCGCAGATCGTGGGTGATGAAAATGATGGCAATACCGGTATCGCGCTGCAATTCGGCGAGAAGTTCGAGAACCTGCGCCTGTACCGAAACGTCGAGGGCAGAGACAGCCTCGTCAGCCACGAGAATATCTGGTCGAAGGGCTACCGCACGCGCAATGGCGATACGCTGTCGCTGGCCACCGGAAAACTGATGCGGATAACGCTTCAGCGAATCCTCCGGAAGCGAGACAATCTTCAACAGACGTTTGGCTTCGGCTACAGCCTCTTCATAAGGAACGCCATAATTGACCGGGCCTTCCGTCAAGCTTTGTTCAATTGTCCAACGCGGGTTCAATGAGCGGAACGGGTCCTGAAACACAACCTGAAGCTTCTTGCGAAAAGGCTTCATTTCACGTTTTCCAAGATGCGCAATATCGCGCCCGTCCACGACGATTTCACCCTCCGTCGGCTCGATCAGGCGCATGATCGAGCGGGCAACAGTGGTTTTGCCGGAACCAGATTCGCCGACAATTCCAAGTGTTCTTCCGGGCTGAAGCTCGAAGTTCACTTCATACGAGGCTTTAACTCCGGGCTTGGTGCTGAACAGTCCACCAGTTTTATAGGTCATGCCAAGGTCGCGAACACGGATCACCGCTTCACGTCCCTGTGGCTCACGCGCCAGTCGCGGAATGAGGCTTGGCACAGAGCCAAGCAAGTCTTTGGTATATTGCTGCTGTGGCGAGGTCAGAACGTCACGGATGGTCCCGCGTTCCACGATCTCACCGCTGCGCATGACACAGACGCGATCAGCAATTTCAGCAACCACACCCATATCATGGGTGATGAACAGCACCGCTGTTCCATGCTTTTCCTGCAATTCCGCAATAAGCGACAGGATTTGTTTCTGCGTGGTCACATCCAGTGCAGTGGTTGGCTCATCGGCAATCAGAACCATCGGCTCCAGGATGAGCGCCATAGCGATCATGATACGCTGTCGCTGTCCGCCTGAAAGCTGGTGCGGATAGCTTTGATAAATGCGCTCCACATCGGGCAGGTGTACCTGCTCCATGATGTTGATGACTTTGGCACGCTTGGCCTCTGACGAAAGGCTGGTATGAACATCCAGAACTTCCGTGATCTGCTCACCCACCCGCATAACAGGATTAAGCGCCGTCATCGGTTCCTGAAAGATCATGGATATACGTGTTGCACGCATCTTTTTCATGTCCGCAGCCGACAACTTGAGCAAATCGGTGCCGTCGAGCCTGATCGCGCCTTCTTTGACCAGAAGTGCATCTTTCGGCAAGAGTCCCATTGCGGTGAGCGACGTTACCGACTTGCCTGAACCGGATTCGCCCACGAGGCAGACGGTTTCGCCCTTGCGAATGTCAAAGCTGACGCTACGCAGAACTGGTGTGCCGCCGGGAAGTGCCACAACAAGATTTTCGACTTCCAGAACGACAGGCTCATGTGTGAAATCACGATTGCGCAGTTCCATATCAGCCCTCCCGCTTTTTCAGACGTGGGTCGAGTGTATCGCGCGCTGCGTCACCCAATAGATTGATCGACAAAACGCAGAGTGTCAGCAACAGACCCGGCCACAGCACGATCGATGGCTTGATCCGGAAAAACTGGCGACCTTCTGCCATGATGTTGCCCCAGGTCGGGATTTCCGTGCTGATACCGGCACCAAGAAACGACAGGATTGCTTCGGTCAGGATTGCCGACGCAATGATGTAAGTGCCCTGCACGATGAGCGGTGCCATCGTATTGGGCAGCAGATGCCGGAAAAGGATTTTGGGCGTGCTTGAACCAAGTGCTAAGGCTGCTTCAACATAGGGTTCCTCACGCGCGGTCAGAATGACAGAGCGGACCAGACGCACGACGCGGGGAATTTCCGGAATGGTGATCGCTATGATGACAGAACCAATCGACGGACCGTTGAGAGCGACCAGAGCAATCGCGATCAGGATCGATGGCATCGCCATTAGTGCATCCATCATACGCATGATGATGGCATCTGCGGTCCGGAAGAAACCGGCAATAAGGCCTATGATCACGCCAACACCAATAGATGCGGCGGCGGCCAGAAGTCCGATCAGCAGCGAAATACGCCCGCCGAGGATCATGCGCGAAAAGAGATCGCGACCATAATTGTCCGTTCCAAGCAGATATTCATCCGATGCAGGCTTAAGCCGCATCATGGGGTTCATGGCGAGCGGATCGTGTGGAGCAATCCACGGAGAAATGAGGGTGAGAAGAAGGATTGCACCGAGAAGAATGGCGGCAATCATCGGCCCGATACCAACGCGTGCAACGCGCGGCAGCGAGAACATGCGGAGCATCCAATGCATACCCGCTGATGTTTTTTCTGAGCGCATCAATAACGAATCCTTGGGTCGAACAGAGTATAGGAAAGGTCGATCAGCAGATTGACGAACACATAAAGCGCACTCGTCAGTAGGATCATCGCCTGAATGACCGGATAATCGCGCGCGAGAACTGCATCCACCGTCAGGCGCCCGATGCCCGGGATATTGAAAATGCTCTCGGTTACGACCACACCGGAAATCAGCAGGGCAAAGCCAGTGCCAACGATGGTCACGACCGGCACGGCTGCGTTTTTGAGCGCGTGAACGAACAGCAGGCGGCGATCGCTCACGCCTTTGGCACGCGCGGTGCGAATATAATCTTCGCCAAGTACATCAAGCATTGCCGCACGGGTCATGCGGGCAATCAGCGCGATGTAGATCGAAGCGAGTGTAAGAGCTGGCAGAATTGCGCGCTCAAGAAACCCGCCCAAGCCTGATGAAATCGGCTTGAAGCCCTGTACCGGAAGCCAGCCTAGATTAACCGAGAAAATCAACAGCAACACATAGCCGACAAGAAAGACCGGAACGGAAAAGCCAAGAACCGAAAAGCTCATGACAAGATAGTCGGCCCATGACCGGTGGCGCCATGCAGCGACCACACCCATTGGAATAGCGACAAGCACTGCGATGATAATTGTCAGCACAGCGATAGAAATTGTGGGGCCGATACGCTGCGAAACCATATCGAGAACTGGCACGCCGGAAATCAGCGACACGCCAAGATCACCCTGCATGATGTTACCCATCCAGGTGAAATACTGGGTGAGGATCGGCTCATTAAGGCCCATGGCTTCGCGGATGCGTTCAAGCTGTTCGGTGGTGGCAGCATCGCCAGCCAGAATTGCAGCCGGATCACCCGGCGTCAGTCTCAGGAGGAGGAATACAAACACTGATACCAGCAACAACACCGGCACGAGTGCGAAGATACGTTTTAACAGATAGACAGCCATATGCGCGTCCCGCTTGAGGTGGGACCGGCAGCGTGCCGGACCCACGTTGAACTGGGAGCTATCGCACTAAGCGCGATAGCTGCGGGCGGATTACTCTTCGGTCTTTTTCACATTCCAGAAGACCGGAACAGGCGAACCAAGCATATCGACGACATTGGTTCTGCGGCCCTGCGGCGGGTTATATTCACCCAGCGGAATGTAGAGAACATTTTCCAGTGTCTGAGCTTGTATCTTCTCAACCGCAGCTTTCTGCTCTTCAGGCGTCTTGGCCGCGACATATTCCTTTTTCAGAGCCTCAATCTTCTCGTCTACCGGCCAGCCAAACCAAGCCTGATCTCCACGACCATTGAGCATTACCGAATTCAACGGTGTCGCAATTTCTGGAATCTGCCAGTTGGTGAAGAACATATTCCAGCCACCCTTTGCAGGCTCGTCCTTCGATGCGCGGCGACCAACAAGGGTTTGCCAGTCCATTGGTTGCATATCGACCGTAAAGCCAGCTGCGCGCAGTTGTTGAGCTGCAACAACTGGCTGCGGTGACAGACTGGACACGTCAGTTGGCTGCATCAGGACAACCGGCTTGCCATCATAGCCCGCCTTCTTGAGAAGCTCTTTCGCTTCTTCGATGTTACCCTTTGCTACAAGACTTTCAGAGCCGACATCTGTTGCATTGGGTGTGCCGCAACCAAAAATCGCACCACAAACCTTATAGTAATTTGGATCAGCCATCAGAGCTGCCAGCACTGGCTCCTGCGACATAGCAAGGAACGCCGCTCGGCGAATATCCGGATTATCAAAAGGCGCATGCTTGAAATTGAGACGACCCATGGTCTGATAGCCAAGCGGGTCGCGCTGCTCCAGAACGACTGTATCATCGCCTTCAAAAAGCGGCACCAGATCAACGGGAACTTGCTCGATATAGTCGATTTCACCACTTGTCAGCGCATTCGCGGCGGTCTGAGCATCGGTCATCGTGACCCAACGCACCTTATCGACGTTGACGACCTTACCGCCTGCCATCCAGCTGGCTGGCTCGCTGCGTGGTACATAATCTTCGTTCTTTATGTAAGTCACGCCGACGCCCGGTTGGAACTCGGCGGGTACGAACTTGAACGGTCCCGAACCGATATGTTCGGTTATTGCAGTATCGGCAGGTGTTGCTGCGATACGCGCTGGCATAATGAATGGAGGCAATGCAGACTGCTTGGCAATCGTATCGAGGAACGGTGCGAATGGCTCCTTGAGCGTCCAGACAATCGTTTTATCGTCGTTTGCTTTGAGCGAATCTGTGATGTCCATGATCAGCTGGCCACCCGTATCACGCTTGGCCCAGCGTTCAAGCGAAGCGACAACGTCAGCAGCCGTTACCGGCGCACCATCATGAAATTTGAGACCATCGCGTAACGTGAAAGTATAGGTCTTACCGTCATCTGAGACAGTCCACTCTGCCATTTGTGGCTGAGGTTTGAAGTTTTCATCAACGGCAATCAGCACATCATAAATCATATAGGCATGATCGCGCGTAATGTGCGCGGTGGTGATCACCGGATCAAGCATACGCAGATCCGAGTGCATAACGGCAGTTAGTGTTGTTTCTGCTGCGGCATGACCCGCACTGAGCGCAATCAGCGAAGCGGCAATGCCATATTTGAGTTTGCGGAGGATAGGCCCAGTGTGTGGTGGTTTAAAAAACGTCATATACTTGGTTCCTCTGAAGGTTGTTATTATTGTTTTATTTGAATGTGTCTCCCAGCGGCTCAAGCCGGATGCCTGAACGCAAATTCTTCCATGTCAATTGTGCAGGGCTGAGAGGCATTGCGCCGGGGGCGGTGCAAACGAGAAGCTTTTCGGCGATTGGTGCAAAATCCGCCCTGAAATGCACCGAACTTTTATTGACCAGAATGGATTCCTGTTCAGGCTCGATGCCAACCATGCGATAAAGCGCACGATCCGCCATCTGTGCCAGATTTGTGGTCACGACAACCCGCGTTCCGCCGAGCCGCAAACAAGCGGATGGTCCCATGTCGAGCCATGTTCCGCCATAATAGGGACCAGTTGCATGTGCCTTGCCGTCGGACAGTTTTTCAACGATGAACTTTGCTCTGTAGGGCTCGTCACCTGCAATTCCGGACTTCCCGCCGAGTGCGATTTCAACTTCTGCACCCTCGCCTGCCTGATGTGCAATCTTTGCTGCTTCTGCGTCATGAATACAGCCGATAGCAGCGCGTTCCGCACCACCAGAAACGAGTGCGCGTAGCATTCCTGTGGTATCCGAACTACCACCCGCACCGGGATTATCCTGTGTATCGGCAATGACAATCGGGCGTCTTGCATCACGGGAAAGCTCAATGGCTTTCGCAACGCCTTCTTCAGGCTGATAGGCTGTGCCTGCGAATGCAGGCTCTGCCGCAGACAGGGCTGCCATGATCTCATCGGCACAGGCTTCAACCGCCTGGCCGTTCCAGCCATAGGCAAAGACTGACGGGCCACATTCAGGAAAATCGGCCGCAGGAAAGCCCATGAACAGCGAAGCCGTCAGCACATTTTCCGGCAGATCAATGGTCATGCCGTAAAGGCCTGTGGCGGGCTGTTCATCTGTGCACTGCCACGCAATCGGAATGAGATAATCACCTTGTCGCATTGCCTTATGCCAGCCGTGAGGCTTGTCCATCAGCGCCTGCAATGCTTCCGCCGCACGATAACCGGTTTCGGCCATATCGATATGCGGATAGGTGCGGAAGCCAACCATGACATCCGCCTGGTCGAACATGCGCTTTGTGATATTGCCATGCAGATCAAGCGCTACTGATAGCGGCTCACTTGGGCGCACCGCACGCACACGTTCCAGAAGTTCGCCTTCTCCATCATCGATGTGCTCGGCAACCATGGCGCCATGAAGGTCGATGAAGATACCATCAAGCGGACCGCATCCCTTTAAGCCTTCGACAATCTCAGAGACGATTGTTTCATAAGCGTCCTTTGTGACAGGAGCAGAAGGAATGGCGCCAGCCCATAGGATTGGCACAATTTCCCAGCCCGCTTCATGCGCAAATTTCAGCGCCCCGGCGATACCAAGATTGACGTTCTGCGCATTTTTGAAAATCGCGTCACCGCGCGAAAGCGGGATATATCCGCCACCCTGAACGAACGCTGGCAATGTTGCTGGAGTTGCAGCAAAAGTGTTCGTTTCATGCAAAAAGCCAGCTACAGCCACGCGTTTTGACACGAGCGTACTCCCATTTTCCTGATTTGCCCCCTCGGGCTATTACGTGTATCTGTCAGCGATACATCTATATTGATTTTTTATGATAGGGACCAACTTTGACGCTTGTCAATCATTGAATCTGGATTAAAGCTTTTTCTCATGAACACATTTCGAGACCTGCGCGGCATATCCACTTTCGACCCGGATGAGGCAGACGCTTTCGCGGATGATCCGCTATTCTTGCGGTCAGTCGCCCGAACGGTCGCGGTGATGTCAGCATTTCAAACTGCACGACATCCCCTGTCACTCAGCCAGGTAGCCGGTGCTGCTGGCATTGATCGAAGTGCTGCACAAAGAATTGTCCATACGCTGCTCAAGCTGAATATGCTGGCGCGCGACCCGGACGATCGCGGTTATCTGCCGGGCTTGCGCACTCTCGATATGACCCACGATCTTTTGCGGCTCAACCCCATGTTGCAGCGTGCAAATCCTGTTATGTTGGAACTACGGCGACGTGTCAGTGAGCGTGTTGATCTATCGCTTTTCGATGATGTGCGCGTGATCTACGCACTGCGTATGCCCTCCAAACATGAGGTGTTCAGCGCGACGATTGTTGGGAATGCTGTGCCGACTTACTGCACCGCAGGTGGCGTGGCGATACTTTCGCGCCTGTCGGACGAAATTATTGCCGATATCGTCAGCCGCTCTGATCTTACCCCATTTACGCAGCACACCGTTCGCGATTTGGAAGGTGTGATGGAATACGTACGCGCCACACGTGAACGCGGACACTCACTGTTGTGTAAACAATTGCTCAATCATGAAGTAGTCATCGGTGCCCCAATCATGGATTGGAGAGGCACGCCCGTTGGTGCAATCCATGTGGCGGGAAGCCTTCAAGAATGGACTGCTGAAGGCTTTAGCGATAGTTTTGGGCCACTAATCCAAAATGCTGCGCAGACAATTTCGGAGAAATCGTCTCCCTCCGGTAAGTGACGCATCGACGCTGATTGAAAGCTTTACCGAACAAAAATGCCGGGCTTTTAGCCCGGCATTTTCATCTATTAGTCTTCCTTGATCAGGCTGTCTTTGCTGGTATCGCGCATCCGAAGATAAACGATCAGCGAAATACCGATCATGACAGTGACGTACCAGTAAAAGCCGCGTTCCCAGCCGCCATTCTTGAAACTCAGCGCAACATATTCAGCCGTTCCGCCAAACAATGTGTTGGCGAGAGCATAAGGCAGCGCCACGCCAAGTGCGCGGATATGAGCCGGGAAGAGTTCAGCTTTCACCACCGCATTGATCGAGGTGTAACCCGTAACAATGATCAAAGCGCCCATGACCAGCAAACCAGCGATGATCGGATCACGCGTCTGCTCAAGCGTAGAGAAGATCGGATATGTGAACAACACACCGGCTGCACCAAAAGCAACCATCAGCGGCTTACGGCCAATCTTGTCGGAAAGAGCACCCGCGATCGGTTGCAGGCACATGAAGATGAACAGCGTGATCGCGTTGATCTGGCTGGCGACTTCACGGCTGAAACCGGACGTGTTGACGAGAAACTTCTGCATGTAGATCGAGTACGCATAGAAAGCGAGCGTACCACCGGCGGTCAGAAGCATGACCAGCGCTGTTTCCTTCGGGTGATACTTTATCAGCGTCCAGAAGCCCGACTTTGGTGCATCCTTGGTTTTTGCGTTCTTGAAGCTTTCGGTTTCAGCAAGGCCGCGACGCAGCCAAAAAACGACAACTGCAAGCAATGCGCCAATGAAGAACGGAATACGCCAGCCCCAGGATTCGAGCGCCGAAGTTTCCATTGTGCTCTGAAGCACGATCAACAACAGAATTGCCAGAAGCTGACCGGAAATAAGCGTCACATACTGGAAAGATGAGAAGAATCCACGGCGGCTCTTTCCAGCCATTTCGGAGAGATAAGTCGCGCTCGCACCATATTCACCGCCAACCGACAGGCCCTGCATCAAACGTGCAAGTACCAGAAGAGCCGGAGCGACAAGACCGATGGTTTCGTAACCGGGGGTCACTGCAATAATAAGCGAACCCGCGCACATCAGCGTAACGGATAGAGCAAGACCCGCTTTACGACCCTTGCGATCGGCATAAATACCCATGATCCACGCACCAATCGGGCGCATGATGAAGCCAACGGCAAAAACTGCGGCAGCACTCAGAAGCTGCGCAGTCTGACTTTCCGACGGAAAGAAATGCGGCGCAAAATAAAGAGTAAAAGCTGCATAAACATACCAGTCGAACCATTCGACAAGATTACCGGTCGATCCGCCGATGATGGATTTAAGCCGGCTATTGGTGCTTTGCGCATCACTCCGTTCGGATGTTATTGAGACCATGCGGTTGCTCCTTCAAATCTCTCGATCTTTGAGGTTCACCCGTTGTATGAGCGCGAAGCCGCGCTTGTTCCGGGTGTTTTGACTGCTTTCAGGGTGGTCCGCTTCGCATCTTTCAGATGCTTTGAAACCGAACCCTCCCAGAAGCGATTGCTAAATGGTGGGTTTCTAGATCCGTGCCCCTCGACCGGTTCGGTCTTCGCTCGTTTGCGCATAGAAAAATACGCACGCCTGAATTTCAGAAAACTGAGCGTCAAAAAGATCATATTCTTTCGGTTGCACGGATTAGCTCCTCCCTACGAAACTCCCATTTTCGAAGTGGCGCTAAAATGCGGGACAAGATTTGCGACCGCTATAGCCGTGGATTAAAAAGTTTAGTTTATTGAATTAACTCAATTAATCTCAATTTTGACACAATCGGAAAAGGATTTTGTGCAAAATTCTGCGTGACTTTTTCAACATTAGTGCATAATCCTGCACAAATGAGGATATCGTGGAACGCGACCAGAATCCTTCTCGTTGCTTTGGCAGTGATTTTGGCAACGATATTCTGGACAGCCGCAAAATTTTGGACAGAGACGGATGCGCTTGATCGGTTGAGCGAGGACGCGACTCTTGTTGCGCGACAGCAGACGAGACTGATTGACAGCGAGCTGGCCAAGTTTCGCCTGCTACCGGTGGTGCTTAAAGAATATAGCGATTTGCACGATGTTCTGGATGGCGGCTCGCGGGACGCAACAGCGCGATTGAACGAAAAGCTCGAATTCCTTGCAGAACAGATCGGCTCTCCGATCATCTATGTGATCAAGCGCGACGGCATGGTGATAGCCTCCTCGAATGCAAACACGCCTGAGAGTTTTGTCGGTCGTAATTACGGCTATCGACCATATTTTCAGGGCGCAATGTCGGCGGGTGCCGCCGAATATTATGCCATTGGTGATCTTAGCGGACGCTTCGGTCTGTTTCTCTCCAGACGGATCGGCGATGAGGCTAATCCAGTCGGTGTTGTGGTCGTTAAGTTTGAATTTCACCGGCTGGTGCGAACCTGGTCGAACGATCCCGGCCAGACATTCGTTATCGATCCGCGCGGCATTATTCTCGCCTCGACCGATAAGGCAGAGGATTTGCGGTCATTCCAGCCCATTTCAGCCGAAGAACGTACGAAAATCAGCCAGAGCGGACAATTCAGCGTCGCAGACCTTCAGCCAAGCCACTACGCATTCGAACCTGAAAATATGATGCGTGGTCCATCCGGCTCCAAGTTCATTACCGTCGATGAGCCAATAGCTGGGACCGAACTTAAACTCATGCATATCGAAGCAGTCGCACCTTCCATGCGTGCTGCCCATGATCTGTCCCGCCTCATCACCGTTGCAGCGCTTCTGATTGCCATGACGCTTGTTGGCGCGATTTACTGGCGCATCACCCGTGCGGCACGTCTGGCTGCGGATCGTGCGGCACTGGAAACAGCTGTTAGCGAACGCACAGCAGAACTGAGCGCGGAAATGGTGCGGCGCGAACGCGCGGATAAACGCTTTCGCGAAGCGCGAGAAGAACTTGCGCAAGCCAACAGGCTCGCGTCGCTGGGCTCGATTACCGCCGGCCTCGTCCATGAGATCAACCAGCCAGTGGCTACCATTCAGACACTGGCGGAAAACGCACAACATCATCTTGGCAAAGGCAAACTCGAGAAAGTTGCAGCCAATCTTTCAACGACCGTGGAGCTAACAGCTCGCATCGGTTTCATCACGCAGGAAATGCGGCGCTTTGCACGGCGCGGACATCGCGAACTTGCCCCTACCCGGCTGGATGAATTGCTGGAAGGCACGCTTCTTATCATGGGTGATCGTTTCCGGAGTGCAGGCGTGACGCTCGAAACGCCGAACGGGTGCGATTTTCAGGTCTTTGCAAATCGCGTTCGTCTCGAACAGGTGCTGGTCAATCTGTTTCAGAACGCTCTTGATGCGGTAGCAAACCAACCAAAACCGCGCATCGCCTTATTCATCTCAGAAGAAGACCAGCACGTAACGCTGACTGTCGCCGATAACGGTCCTGGCATCGATCCCGCATTGGGCGATGAAGTGTTCAGCCCTTTTGTGACCGGCAAGCCTGAAGGACTGGGTCTCGGTCTGGGCATTACACGCGATATTATGACAGAACTTGAAGGCACCCTGCGTATTGTGCCTTCACCTTTGGGAGGTGCCGCCTTCGCAGCCACTGTGAAGCGAGCAAAACAAGCATGACAGGCATAGAACCACTCCGCGTAATGCTGGTCGATGACGACATGGCCTTTCGCACAGCATTGGCGGATTCCTTTGAAATAGCCGGGCTCGACATCGAAACCTTTGGTGACGGACAATCCGCCCTCGCCAATCTGAGCGCTGATTTTCCGGGCATAGTCGTTACCGATATTCGGATGCCGAAAATCGACGGCCATGCAGTGATGGAAGCGTTGCTGGCCCGTGATCCTGAGCTGCCGGTCATTCTGATGACCGGGCACGGAGACATCGGCATGGCCGTAGCGGCCCTCAAAAAAGGCGCGTTTGATTTCATCGCCAAGCCTTTTGCTGCCGATCACATGATCTCAAGCGTCCGGCGTGCGTTAGAAATGCGGCGGCTGGTGCTGGAAAACCGGAGACTGCGAAAGGCTGCAGCAGAAGCCGAGCAAGACTTCCCGCTCTTTGGCGAAACCCCGGTCATGGTAAGGCTGCGTGAAACAATCCGACAGCTTGCGAGTGTCGACGTTGATGTTTTGATTGAGGGCGAGACGGGAACCGGCAAAGAGCTTGTAGCGCGGCTGCTCCACCGCTGGAGTTCACGTCATGCACGCGGCTTCGTTGCAATTGACTGCGCGGCATTGCCCGATGCCATTGCGGATGATGTGCTGTTCGGCAATCGCATTCAGCGCGGGAGGATCGCCGATGCTGATCGCGGCACGCTTTTTCTCGATGAAATCGACAGCATGTCCTCTTCTTTACAGGGCAAGCTTCTGCGTGTTGTTGAAGAGCGCGAATTGCCCAGCACAACTGGTGAGCCGAGAGCAGTGAACCTGCGGATCATTGCTGCTGCGAAGGGCGATCTGGAAGATGCGGTAAAAGCTGGCCGCTTCCGGTCGGACCTCCTGTATCGGCTGGAAACAGTCAGGCTGCGTGTTCCCCCTTTGCGAGAACGTCGCAAGGACATCGGACTGCTTTTCTCCTATTTCCTTGATGAAGCTGCTGCCCAATTTGGCCAGCCGCGCCCAACAATAGATGCAGCAGTTGAAACACGTCTGAACTCGGATGACTGGCCGGGAAATGTGCGTGAATTACGCAATTTTGCCAAACAGGTTGTTCTTGGGCTTGGGAGCAGTCCGACAAAAGAAGCAAACCAGTTGCCGCTTGCCGAACAAATGGATCAGTTTGAGGCGAAAGTCTTGCGCGAAACACTGGAGCGCTTGAACGGCGATGTCGGTGAGGCTGCGAAAATTCTGCAGCTCCCACGACGCAGCCTTTATGCGCGCTTGCAAAAGCTCGGTATCGATGCATCATCTTTCAGAAAGAAAGACGCGCTTTAGGCACTCTCACGCTTTACGACATCATAACCAATATCAAGCACGGGTTCGTATGCCTTAATTCCTGATACACGGTCGAGGATCATCTCCATGCTCTTCGCACCCATCTCATAGGCATTTGGCTGTATGGTCGAAAGACCAGGTGTTATTTCGGATGCGATTTCATAATCACCCCAGCCAGTCACCGCCAACCGTTCAGGCACACGCCAACCCAAGCGGGTGCATTCAAAAATTACGCCAGCAGCAACAATGTCGGTGGGGCAGATGACTCCATCGACCTCAGGATCAATAAGACGCAATGCGTCGAGCGCCTTTGGACCCGCTCCAAACCCATCTGCCTCATCTATAAAACAGACACGATGATGTTCTAGCCCCGCTTCTGCCATCGTCGCTTGGAATGCTGGCAAACGGTCGCTATATCGCCGGGCCGAGATGCCGCCATAACCGACAAACCCGACACGTTGACAACCCCGTTCAATAAGTAACAGCGCCATGGCACGCGTGGCATCGGTCATTGAATAGCCGACGGCCATATCAAGCACGTTGTCCGTGACCCAACCTTCTACAACCGGCGTTTCCGTCTTGCGGATAAGGTCTATTGCCTCTTTGGAATGCTGATTACCAACCAACGAAATTCCCGCAACACGCAAACCGATAAAGGTCTGAATAGCGGCCGTCTCGTCCTGTCTGGTTTCGGCAAGTTTCAAGATCAGTTCATAGCCGCTTTCACCGGCGCGATCCTGCATTCCGCGCACATATTTATAAAAGCTTGAATTCTTCATTGAGGGAATAACAGCACCGATAACCCGGCTTTGTCCCGAGGACAAAATGCCCGCAGAATGATTAGGCACATAGCCAAGTTCAGCGGCGATTTGAAACACACGAAGCCGCGTTTCTTCCAGCACCCGCTCAGGGTAGCGAAAGGCGTTTGATACAGTCATGGGCGACACGCCAGCGGCTTTCGCTACCGACTGCATCGTTATAACGTTTTTGCTGCGGACTAAGTTATTCATGGCTTATTGCACAAATTATTCTCACGAGACACTCTTCTCAAGGTTTTTTGTACTCATAAAAAGCTATATCGCAAAAAACCTTTCCTTGACGAAAACAGCCTAAAGACCGATTGTAGCGCTACAATATACTGTAAGTTTTGGAAATGCACATGGTCTTTAGCGTTGATAAAGGGGCAGATTGCGAGATGCCCTCATGAATTCTTTTCCAGGCGATACAGCCAGTACGCTAGTGCTGCGCACTCTGACGAAACGTTACGGCTCCAGCCTTGCTGTTGACAATCTTGATCTGACCATCGAAGCAGGCAAGCTTGTCTCGCTACTTGGGCCCTCGGGGTGTGGTAAGACGACCACCTTGCGCATGGTTGCAGGCTTTGAGCGCCCTGATGCCGGAATAATTCAAATCGGTGCAACCAACGTAACCGCCCTTCCCCCGCACCAGCGCCAACTCGGTATGGTCTTTCAAAATTACAGCCTGTTTCCACATCGCACAGTGGCCGAGAACATTGGCTTTGGCCTGAAGATGCAAGGTCTTGGCCGCGGTGCTCGTGATGAGCGTGTCAAATCCATGCTCGATCTTATTCAATTGTCCGGTCGCGGAGACACCTACCCCGCTAAGCTTTCTGGTGGTCAACAACAGCGCGTTGCCCTTGCCCGCTCGCTTGTGGTCAACCCAAAGATTCTGTTGCTGGATGAGCCCCTGAGCGCACTCGACAAATCATTACGTGAAAGCATGCAGTTCGAAATTCGGGCCATGCAGGCGCGTCTTGGCATCACGACTTTGCTTGTCACGCACGATCAGGAGGAAGCACTTTCCATGGCCGATCAGGTGGCTGTGATGAAAAGCGGACGCATCCTCCAGCTCGGCACGCCGGGCGATATTTACGACAGACCACAAAGCCGTTTTGTTGCCGAATTTCTCGGCGCCTCAAACATTTTTGAAGGCACGACATCTGGCGATGGCACAGCACTTCACATACCCGGCCCCCAGAGCTCAATAGCTATCCCGCTCGCAACCCTGCAGCCAACAGAGAAACCACTGACGCTATCCATTCGTCCAGAACGCATCGTGCCTGTCGCGAAGGGCGAAGGATTCTTGGACGGGCGTGTCGTTGGCGCTGTTTTCCGTGGCAATTACGCCGCATATCAGATCGAAATTCCCGCGCTGGGTCGTGAGGTTTTCATCTATCGGCAAGCCGAAAGCAGCCTCGGTGAGCTTGCCTATCACCTTAATCAAGAAATTACGCTCGGTTGGAAATCAGAAGATGCCGTCGTTGTAACACCGGAATAAACTGAAAGCTTGGCATATGCAGAAGAATGGCGCACGTATTGGCATCGATGTAGGTGGAACATTTACAGATTTTGTTCTGTTCGATCCTGACCAAAAAAGCCTGATCCACTATAAAGAACCGTCGACACCTGACGAGCCATCGCGTGCTTTGATCGTCGGGCTGCAGTCGCTTTTGCAAAAAGCCGATCGCAAGGCGGATCAAATCGATACGCTGATGCATGGCACAACGATTGGCCTCAACGCGATCATTCAGCGTCGAGGCGCAAAAATCGCCTTGATCGTCAGCGAAGGTTATCGCGATATTCTTGAAATCGCGCGCAGCCGCATGCCCTCCTCCTTCGATTTTCATGCCAGCAAGGAAGAGCCCCTCGTCCCGCGCCATCGTATCATCGAAATTGGCGCCAGGCTTTCCGCGCATGGTGCAACCTCACAGTTTCCGGACGATGTAGCTCTAGAAGATGTTGCTGAAAAACTGAAAGCGCTTGATGTTGAGGCCGCAGCTCTTGTGCTTATCAATGGCTATACCAACCCCGCTATCGAGCAAGAGCTTGCAGCGAAGATTTCTGCCAAATCAAATGGTCTTTCAGTTACTTCCGCCGCTGTCATTTGGCCTGAAATTCGTGAATATGAGCGCACACTTGTTGCCTGCCTCAACGCCTATATCCAACCACTGATGGGACGCTATTTCGACGGACTGAAAGCCGGACTTGCCCGCGATGGGGTGACTGCCCCCATCCTTGTCACTGCATCCAATGGCGGTTCACTCAGCCTCTCATCTGCGCAAGAGCGTCCGGTTGAAACCATTCTTTCCGGACCTGCCTCCGGCGTCATGGCAGCAGCCCGCCTTGCCGAAATATCCGGCGCGCGATCGATCATTACATTCGACATGGGGGGGACCTCCTCAGATATAGCGGTAGCCCAAGATGGTGCCGCACAATTGGCGACCAAGACCGACATTGGTGGCTTGCCGCTAGTTCTGCCGGTCGTGGATGTTTCCGCAATTGGCGCAGGCGGCGGTTCAATCATCTGGGTTGACGATCATGGTGTTTTGAAAGTCGGACCTCGCAGCGCAGGTGCCTCACCAGGCCCCGTTTCATATGGACGTGGAGGCGTGGAGCCTGCCGTCACCGACTGCTACCTCGCACTGGGTTATATTGACCCAATGGGCTTCCTCGGTGGGCGTATGCAGCTTGACAGTCGGGCCGCCAAAGACGCGCTGACGATCATCGGTAATCGTATTGGTTTTGATGATGATAATGCAGCTGCAAAAGCCGCAGAAGGCGCGCTTGCTGTAACGACAGCTGGCATGGCCACTGAACTATATAAGACACTCGCATCGCGTGGTCTTGATCCGGCGACCTTTGCCCTCGTGCCTTTCGGTGGCGCAGGCCCAACCCACGCCAATCTTCTGGCTGAAGAAGTTGGGATCGCCCATATTATCATTCCACCTGCAGCAGGCACGTTCTGTGCGCTGGGTGCAGCTGCGGCGGACCTACGCCGCGACTTCGTTCGCAGCCTGCGTCGTCCACTCGACAAAGCAAGTGCTGCCTTGCTGAACGAAACATTCAAGCTGCTTCAATCGGAAGGCATTGAATGGCTGGGTCAGGAAGGAGAACAGAGCACAGGACGCCTGTTCGAAAAAGCCGCCGACATGCGCTATGTCGGCCAGGCCTATGAGCTCCGCGTCACCCTCAACGACGTTGCAACTGATCCAAATTCACTTGCAGACGCTTTCCATCGCGAACACGAACGCATTTATGGTTTTCGTGACACACAGGCCGAGGTGGAGCTTGGTACAGCCCGCCTCGCAGTGATCGGCGTCACCCCCAATATTGCCCCGCCTGACTTTGCTGCGGGCACCGGTGTTCCTGCAACCAAAGGCATGCGCCCGCTATTTCATAAGGGCGCGTGGCTTGATGCGGCAGTACTCAATCGAAGCTCTTTTGGGAATGGTGATCTAATCACTGGCCCGGCAATCATTGAACAGGATGACACCACCACAGTTGTCCTGCCCAACTGGACTGCAGGTTGCGACAAATCCGGAAATTTGCATCTTGAAAGGCTGACCAAATGAAACTCGATCCGGTCACACTTGCCATTCTCGGCAACAAGCTTGCAGCCATCAGCGAAGAGATGTGCCTTACGCTACAACGTACAGGACGCACGCTTTACGTCAAAGAAACAGCCGATTTTGCTTGCGCGCTGGCAGGGCTCGATGGTCGTTTCTTCGCCTATCCTCGCTCTATTGGCGTTTCAGGATTTGTCGGGCTTGAATGCGGTCCGACTATCGAAGCAGTCGGTAAACTTGAGCCCGGCGATGTTATTCTAACCAACGACCCGTATCGTTCTGAGGGTCTTGCGACCCATTTGCCTGACCTGCATATGATCGAACCCTATTTCCATGAGGGCCGCATCGTCGCTTACGGATGGTGCTTCGTACATTGCTCGGATGTCGGCGGACGTGTGCCTTCAAGCATCTCACCGGTCAATACAGAAATCTTTCAGGAAGGCCTGCGCATTCCACCCGTCAAGCTGATGAAGCGAGGGGAAATGTCGCCGGAAGTGAAGCTGTTTCTCGATGCAAACAGCCGCACACCGGAAGCCAATATGGGCGACATTCGCGCCATGCTCGCAGCTCTTGCTGCCGGTCGCCGTCGCTTCGAGCAGGCAATCACGCAGCACGGTGTCGACGCAGTTTCCACCGCAAGTATCGATCTTGTTTCCTATGCTGCTGAAAAAGCCCGCTCGGTACTGAGTAAAGTCCCAGCCGGGACCTATAAGTTCTCGGATTATCTTGATGACGATGCAGCAGGAAAACTGCCCGTCCGCATAGCCTTGAAGGTGACGTTCGACGACGGCAGAGTACATCTCGATTTCACTGGCACCGACCCACAAGTGGCGACAGCAATGAACATTCCATCGCGCGGACGGCCGCACGCATGGCTTACGCTTCGTGTCCTTGCATTGGTCAACACACTTGATTCAACAGTTCCACTCAATGTTGGTTTGCTTGATCCGGTTCGCATCTCCGCGCCCGAAGGAACTTTGGTCAATCCGCAGGAACCTGCTGCTACGGGCGTTCGTCATGCAGCAGCCATTCGCGTCAATGATGTACTCAATGGTGCTTTTGGTCAGGCTCTGCCAGCGATCATGCCTGCAGCTTCATCCGGAACCGTTATCCCGGTGGTGATGGCTGAACCCGATGGCAAGGGTGGTCGCCGCGTGCAGGTGATTGAACCAATGATCGGTGGCACCGGCGCGCGTTCAGGGCAAGATGGTGTTGATGGTCGCGACAGCGGCATCTCAAACCTCGCAAACAATCCCGTCGAGACGGTTGAAGCAGAACTCGGCATTGAGATTATGCGCTATGCTTTGCGCCCGAATTCAGGTGGCGCAGGTCAATGGCGTGGCGGTTGCGGCATGGAACTGACTTTCCGCGTGCTGACGGATGATAGCAATGTGCTTGGACGTGGCATGGAGCGTCTGCTGTTTCGCCCATGGGGCGCCCACGGCGGCAAAGCGGGATTACCCGGTGAGCTGATCGTTAATCGCGGTAAACCCGATGAGCGCAGACTGGGTAAGATAGACGTCTTAATCGTCAATGCGGGCGACACAGTTACATTTCTAACGCCGGGTGCTGGTGGCTGGGGCAATCCGTATGACCGTGATCCGACAGCTGTGATGCGGGATGTTCAAGACGGCTTCGTCTCTGTCGACGCAGCCCTCGCCGACTATGGCGTAGCAATCAAAGACGGAGAACTCGATCCGGCAACCACCAGGCAGTGCCGCTCAGATCTATCCAAAAGCAAGTCAACAGATGGCCAAGGACCTGAACGTCGACGGTGGGATGAAGTCTTTGAACCAGCTTTGATGGACCAACTTAACCAAGCATTGGTTGCATTACCTGCAACCGTACGGCAGCGGCGTCGGAAGGACATCTTCGATGTCGTTCTAAGTGAATTGCCGGATGAATTTCCCCGTATTGATGCAACAGCAGTCGCCACATCAACAGCACATGCGGCTCTCGCATCGGCTGTAGAAAACCTGCTCGAAAACACCTGACCCTTTTGATCGGAGAACCGAAATGCCTATTTTGACAAGACGCAACTTCCTCGGCTCCGGTACCCTGCTTGGACTGGGGTTCGCGGCTGGTAATCTGCCCCGCTTTGCTCAAGCACAGAGTGCAAAAGAAATTACCGTCACTGCATTTGGAGGTGTGTGGGAAGAAGCGGTTCGCACCTGCTTCGTCACACCATTTGAAGCCAAGTCAGGAGCCAAAGCGAGCGTTGCCCTCGGCGGCCCACCACAATGGCTGGCACAGATAGAAGCAGCCCCTCAGAAGCCACCACTTGACGTGCTCATCATGACACCGGATCTCGCCTTAACTGCCGCGAAAGCGGGGCTCGTTGATGAATTTACACACGACAAACTACCGAACCTTGCAAAAATCCCACAAGAATTAACGGATTCCGTCGAAGGCAAAGGCACTCTGTTCGATTATGGTGTAGCCGGCATTACCTACAATAAGGATCGGGTGAAAAACCCACCAAAATCATTTGCCGAATTTGTAGACCGCGTTGCCAGTGGAGAATTCGTCGCCTCAATCCCATCGATTAGCTACGCGGTGACCCCTATCATGCTCATCTGGGCGATGGCGAAAGCGCTCGGCGGCGGCGCTGACAATGTTGACCCCTTTTTCAAGGCTGTTGAGAAGATGAAGGATAACCTCATCTACTGGGCTAGCCCCAACGACTTTTTCAATCATCTGTCCTCGGGTGAAGCTGATATCGGTATCTATTTCGATGGTCGCACCTGGAACCATTATGATGCGGGTGCAACCTGGATCGACTTCATCAACCCTGAAGAAGGCGGTTCGCTCAACGGACTTGCTGTGCAAAAGCCAAAAAATGCCAATCCGCTCGCTTGGGACTACATTAACGAAGTGCTTGATGCAGCCAACCAGACTAAGTTTGCTGATATCATGAATTACGGCGTTACCAATGTGGACGTGGTCTACAGTGAGAAGCTGAAGCCGCGCATTACACCATGGCAGAAAACCGCTTTCCCACCCTATGAACAGATTGCACAGGTTCGCAATGAATGGGTTGATCGCTGGAACCGGGAAATCGGCCAGTAAGGCAGTGCTTTCGCACTTCTTGGAGTGGAAATATGAGCCAGACGGAAACATCAGACACAATTGCAGCAAAGGGGCTGGCCCTGCCGGGTTGGCTACTTGCACTGCCCGCTTTGGCCTTTCTGCTGGCATTTTTCGTACTTCCACTTTTTGACAACAGCATCCGCAGTTTTGTCGATGCTGAAGGTGGTCTGACGGTCACTCGCTATATCACGCTGCTCAGCGACCCGTTCTACCTGCGCATCATTGGTGAAACGCTTCTGCTTTCCGGTGGCGTGACACTGATATGCGTGGTGATTGGATATCCTGTCGCTTATTTTCTGGTGCGCAAGGCTGGCCGGTGGGCAAGCCTCATCGTTTTTTTGCTAATCGCACCACTCCTGACATCCATTATTATGCGTACCTTCGGTTGGCAGGTTCTGTTTGCGCGCCGCGGCCTCATCAACAATCTGCTGGTCGATCAGCTTGGTATTCTTTCAGTGCCTTTGCGTTTTACCAATTCACCTGAAATTACCATCGCTGCGCTAGTGCATGTTTTGGTTCCATTCATGGTGCTGTCTATCAGCACGGTTCTGCAAGGGATTGATCGTCGCCTTGAAGAATCTGCAAAAATTCTGGGCGCAAGCCGCCTCCGAACATTCTGGGAAGTGACACTACCACTTTCACTCGACGGCATCGGTACCGGAGCAATTCTGGTATTCATGATCGCTAATGGTAGCTTCGTGACACTCGTAATGCTGGGTGGTGGTTTGCAGACCTTACCATTGATGATCTATCAGCAATTCAACACCACGCGCGATTTCGGCATGGCAAGTGCGATGAGCACAATCCTTCTGATAATCGCAGTCGCGTGTCTCTTCCTGCAACTTCGCCTCGTGCGACAGCGGGGAGCGTGAAATGATGAAGCCATTTGACAAAGACTGGGCCGGTTTAGCGCTAACCATTTTCGTTGTGGTCTTCTTCATTTTTATGCTGGCACCAATTCTGGTGGTCGTCGTGGTCTCCTTCACCTCAGCCGGTTATGTCGCTTTTCCAATCCCCGGTTGGTCCCTAAAATGGTTTGCGAATATTTTCGCTTATAAGCCTTTTGTCGATGCGATGATCGTGAGCCTAAAGATCGGTCTGGGTGCAACCATTCTCTCCAGTCTCATCGGGATTCCAGCTTGCCTGTATCTTGCGCGTTCTCGTGCTGGATGGGCGAACGCAATCATGACCTTTCTGCTATCGCCCTTGTCTATGCCCATGATCGTGATCGGTTTCGCATCACTTTTCTTCATGAGTTGGCTTGGGCTCGGCATTTCTTTCACCGCGCTGCTCATTACCCACACAGTGGTCTGTCTGCCTTACGTTGTGCGAACGGTTGCGGGTGTTTATGGCAACTTGCCGCGTCGCTATGAAGAAGCTGCAGCAATCCTCGGTGCCAATCCCTTACAGGTTTTCTGGCACGTCACGCTGCCACTAATCCGTCCAGGTGTTATGGCTGGATCGCTATTTTCCTTCCTCACATCTTTCGACAATCTGCCGGTCAGCTATTTCTTCGCCAGCGCCAAAACCAACACTTTACCTGTCGTTATGCTGAGCTATCTCGAACATCAATTCGACCCGACAATCGCGGCATTAAGTACGTTGCAACTGCTTATGGCAATCATCACACTAGTCATTGTCGACCGCATTTATGGCATTCGCAAAATGACGGTGGCAGCATGAGCTTTAATCTCCCCATCGACCACGTTATCATTCTGGCAAGTGATCTCGCTCAAACTGGAAAAGCTTTCGAGAATATCGGGTTCTCCGTAACGCCAATCGCAAAGCATAGTGCTGTCATGGGCACCGCAAATCGCTGTGTTATGCTGGATGGTTCCTATATTGAAATCCTCGCAATAGTGGAGCCAACAGAAGCCAATGCCAGGTGGCGCAGGCTTCTCGATAAGGGATCAGGTTTGGGCGGCGTTGCTCTACGGAGCAACGACATTGAGAACGACGCTCAAACCTATGAACAGAATTTGATCGGAATGGAAACAGTTCGGCACTTTTCGCGGCAAACGGATATAGGAGAGTTACGGTTTTCGATAAGTCGCTTCAAAGATAGTGTCACGCCCTCCTATCAATGCTTGCTCTGTCAGCACCACACCCCCGAGCTGCTTTGGATATCCGACGCTTTGAAACACCCAAATGGAGCGCGACGTCTGCTATCGGTTTCCACACCAAACGCATCCGAACTTGGTGCGCTATCGAGTACCAACTCTTCGGACACAATTGTCTCAACAGGGCAGGATCGCCTGACCCTTACGGGAAACAGTGATGCTCTTTTTGATTTGCGCGCGAGTTGTGGATTGGAAATAGCGATGGTACGCGCATGAAATCCTGGCCATCAGATAAGCCGTCACCACTATGGATGTCACTTTCGCGCGAGACATTTGAGAGCAATCCACTTGAAGGGGCGGCTCACACCGAGATCGCTATCATCGGCGGCGGAATTGCTGGTCTGGCCGCAGCTATCGAGCTTGCGAGGCGCGGTCGAAAGGTCACGGTGCTTGAAGCTGCCAAAGTTGGTCATGGAGCATCAGGTCGCGCCAATGGACAGGTTATCTCAGCGCTAACACGCCACGGTCCAAACGCGTTGCGGAATATTTGGCCGGGAGAACAAGCCGAAAAATTTATCAAGCTTGTCAAAGGTGCGGCCGACAAACTTTATGCCTTAGCCGATCGTTACAGCATTGATTGCGATTTAAGCCGTGCTGGATGGCTGCAACCAGCGCACAGTCCTGGTCGTTTCAAACGCGTTTCAGCGCTCGCAGCACAATGGGCAGAAGCAGGCGCACCAACTGGAGTTATTTCTCCTGATGAGATGGCTGAACGGCTAGGCACCAAAGCCTATGATGGGGGGTGGGAGCATCTTGGCGGCGGTCACATCAACCCATATGCATTTACAGTTGGGCTTGCGCGTGGTGCAGTTTCAGAAGGTGTTACAATATACGAGCAAAGCCCAGCACTTAATCTGAAGCGAACGCATACAGGCTGGCAGATCAAGACCCCAAACGGCGAAATTCACGCTGAAAAAGTTGTGCTCGCAACCGCAGCACACACTGGTAATCTCTGGCCAGAGCTTCAGCGTTCCATTGTCCCCGTTACCTCTTACCAAGTAGCTACTGAGCCTCTAGGTGACTTGGTTCGAACAATCCTGCCGGGCAATGAAGCATCGTCGGACACCCGCTTTGACCTCCGTTACTTCCGTAAGGATCGTGAGGGACGACTGGTCTCTGGCGGCGCGCTTGCCATTCAGGCCGGTGCAGCATATCGGCTGCCCAAGATGGTCGACCGTCGTTTGCGCGAACTTTTCCCTTGCCTGCCGCGCAACACAGTGAAAACCTTCTGGGGTGGACGTATCGCTATGACGGTTGATCGTTTACCGCATCTACACAGACGCGAAGACGGTCTTTACAGCTGGATTGGCTGTAACGGTCGCGGACTGGCACTTGCTTGTGCCATGGCGGATGTAATCGCTGATGCTGTATGTGGTGTCGCTGACAATCAACTTGCCCTACGCCCGACACCAGTCTCACAAGTTGCATTTCACCCAATTGTTAGCCGAACAGCGCGCTTCATTCTGCCCTATCTGCGATGGCAGGACAGTCGTGAAGTCTGATCGTAACTAAAGGAAAGCCGATGCCCCGTGCTGCCGTTATACAGCTCTTTCACGAAGCCAATGCATTCACACCTGTCAAAGCAAACTATGACGGCTTCCTATCAGCGCAATATTTTCAGGGCGAAGATGTAAGGCGTGAATTCGGCTCGACCAGCAATTGGCTCGGCGGAGTAACTGAAGCGCTTGATGAAGCCGGTTACGAGATTGCTTATGGCGTATGTACAGGGTGCCTGCCCGGCGGAACGCTTGAAGCAGAAAGTTACCACCGGATCGTGGCTGAAATCATTCGTTCGCTGGAACATATTGCCGCCAATGGTCCGATCGATGTTGTAGCACTGTTGCTGCATGGGGCTTTGGTCGTTGAAGGTCTAGCCACACCTGAAACTGATCTTGCACGCAAAGTACGTAAAATCGTCGGGCCTGATGTCCGCATAGCGGTTCCGCTCGATTTTCATGCCAATGTCGAGCCAATGTTGCCACAGGTTGTGGACGTCGTTATCGGCGGCAAGCTCTATCCGCACGCCGACACACATGCGCGCGGAAAAAAAATGATGCAGTTGACACTTGATCCCACCGCCTGGCGCACGCGACGCTTCCGTTTACCAGTAGCGGCCCCCATGAGCGCTCAAACCAGCGACGCGGATCCTTTCAAAAGCCTCGTTGCGCTTTCTAACGAAATCGAGCTTCGAGACGGGCTGGCCGATGTCGTCGTGATGGGAGGTTTCCCTTATGTGGATTCCGATGATGTTGGAAGCTCGGTTCTCGTCACAGGCAACAACGAAGAAGCTATGAAAAAGGCCTATCGCGACATGGCCGAAGTCATATGGCAACAGCGAGAAGCAATCACTCGCCAGGCACCTTCATTTGAAGAAGCAGCAGCAGAGATCTATGCGCGTGCAGTCAAAGGCCGCGTCGTCATTGGCGACGCAGGCGATAACCCTGGTTCGGGTGGGGTAGCTAATGTCGCCGATATTTTCGCCAGTCTAGCAGCGCAGGATCTACCCTTTGCTGCAGGTTTCATGGTTGATGGCAAGGCGGTTCTGGATGCTCAGCTGATTGGCGAAGGCAATCGCGGCAGGGTTTCCATGGGGCGTTTGCAGAACGGCGAACCATTTATCGTGGATGCATTTGTGGAGCGCGTTACCGAGGTTCGCTACCGCAATGAAGGCGCAAATCTGCATGGTGAACTGCTGGAAGGCGGTTTAGGAGCAGTCTTACGTATTCGCGATGACGGCCATATCGTAATCGTTACAGAACGCATTCAGGCATATGATACTCAGGCTTTCCGTAGTATGGGTATCAATCTCGAAAGCAAGACGATTATTCACGTCAAATCGAGCAACCATTTCCGCACGTCCTTTACTCCACTGGCTGAGCAAGGTGTATTTGTGGTCGATAGTGGCGGCTTTGCTTCGACAGATGCCACCAAGTTTCCTTTCACCAAACGGGCGACCCGCATTCTTCCACTCGCCCCACTCGATAAAAACGAATGGGATAGTCAGGTTACAGAAGAATGCGAGATAGCATTTCGAAAGCTATGAAAGGTAGCTTTTGACGACTGCGCCACCTTGGATGACGAGCTGCAGATGATCGGCAAAACTCTCCAGAACCCCCTTATCAAGCGGATTGGCTGAGAGAATATTGAGGTCGGCGCGGTAATTTTCCTTAACGTGTCCGATTTCATGTTCGAGGCGCACGAGTTCTGCTGCAGTGCTTGTTGCAGCCCGCAACAGATCGAGCGGCGGGACTACGTCAGCACGCAATTCAAACTCGTGCAGCTGTCGAGAATGCATCGGGCCGATGAGATCTGTACCATAAGCCATGGGCACGCCCGCGCGGTAAGCAAGTTCGACTGCATGAAGCCCGGAATCGAGCACCAGCTTGATCTTGTCCATTCGGTCTTTTGGAAAGCCACTCTCCGCACCCACTTCGGCAAGCGCACGAAAGCAAGAAAGTGTCGGTGTCAGATAACTTCCAGCCCCTTTCATAAGTGCGACCGTCTCTTCGTCCAAAAGATTGCCATGCTCAATTGAGCGGACGCCATTGCGCACAGCACGCGCAACCGAACGAGCGGTATAGGTATGCGACACCACGTAGAGATTGGCCATGTTGGCCTCATCGACAATGGCCGCAATCTCTTCTTCTGAAAACTGATCTGATGTGATGCGGTCAGTTGGCGAAGATATGCCTCCATTTGCCATGATCTTGATATGGTGGGCGCCGCGTCTAATTTCATCTCGCGCGGCTCGGCGAACGTCATCAACTCCATCGCAACGTCGACCAAGGCTCACTTGAGCATAGGTTTCATCGGACCGATCTACACCCATGGATCGATGGTCGCCATGACCACCACTCGCGGAAAGCGCCTTACCACCATAAAGAAGCCTTGGCCCTGAAATCAGTCCTTCTTCAACAGATTGTGCAAGACCAAATTCTGCCCCCCCGACATCCCGTACAGTCGTAAAACCACGCGAAAGCATTCCATCAAGCACCTTCGCTGCACGCGCAGCCACATACATTGGAGACTGACGAGGCAGTTCACCCAGATTGGCAGTGTAGGCTGTAACATGAACATGGGCATCAATGAGACCCGGAATAACGTAAGAGCCTTCGAGATCGATCCGGTTGGCATCTGAATGCGAAGGATTGGCTTCGTTGAGTTCGCGAATAAAACCGTTTTCCAGAACGATGTTCTGGTCGGCGAGAATACTACCGTTTTCAACGTCGACGACATTGGCATTTTCGAGAATTGTAATCACTGCATTGTGTTCCTGAGGTGAAACTTGGAAACGGTAAAAGCCGGACTACATATGTGCCCGGCTTTCTGGATTCTTAATCTGACTTATTTCTCCGACCAGCCAACGCGGTTGAGGAAGAGGTTCTCATTTGGTAGCGGGGTAAACTCCACACTCTTGGCTGCACCATAAATCACCGATGCCTGATAGAGCGGAATAATATAGTTTTCTGCAGCCACGATCTCATGCACAGACTTATAGAGTTCAAGGCGTCGCTCAGGATTGATGACGTTTCTTGCTTCATCAAGTGCCTTGTCCAAACGGTCATCTTTGATGGTCGACCAGCTGCTGGACGAGTGCAAGAGCGGATAAAGCGCATCCTGACAACCACAGCTCCAGCGACCAAACGCGGCCGATGGAATTGTATCGGCGCCTGATTGCATCTGTTGCATCCAGTTGCCCATATCGGTGGTAACGATTTTTACATTCAGACCGACCTCGTTCAGCATCTGCTGAATTGCCTGCACCACACGCTGATCGTATGTTGGTGTCGTGAGTAGTGTGATCTCAGTTTTTGCCGCATCACCCACTTCAGCCACAAGCTCTTTGGCCTTTTCAGGATTGTAGTCCGGTGCTTTGATGCCTTCGACAAAGCCGAATGAAACCGGAGAGGTCAACTCATCAAGTGGTGCGTCATAGCCACCGAGAATACCTTCAACGATGCCCTGTTTATCAATCGCATGAGCGATAGCCAGGCGAATACGCGGATCATTAAGCGGCGCTTTATTGATGTTGAGCGAGAAAAAGGCAATGCGTTCACCGCGAACTGGCAGAACGTTCCCCTGGCCAGAGGCTTCGAGCTGTGCCGCTAGATCATTATCGAGATTACTGACAAGATCGGTCGTTCCGGCCTGCAAGTTTGCGATACGGGTTGAACCATCCGGCACGGCACGAAATGCAACTTTAGGAAATTCACCCTTCTTGCCCCAATAATCATCATTGCGCGCAAGCAGTACCTCGACACCGCGATTCCAGTTTGCAAGCTTATAAGGACCGGAGCCCACGGGCTTAATGTTAAACTCATCCTTGCTGACTTTCTCAACCACATGCTTTGGCACGATGGAAAGCTTGGTCAATTGTGCAAGCAGTACAGGATAAGGACCCTTTGTGGTGACGACGACGGTCGTACCATCTTTAGCTACAGCGTCATTGATCTGGTTGAACTGACCAATCTGCGGACTTGCGAAGGCCGGATCAATAATGCGCTTGATGCTGAAGGCAACGTCCTCAGCAGTTAGCGGCTTTCCGTCATGAAATTTTACATCATCGCGGATTTTAAACTCTATTTCGGCATCGGATAAATATTTCCACTCCGTTGCGATTTGCGGGGCGATTTCCCCCTTGTCATCACGGGTGAGAAGGTTATCGAAGATATTGCGATAAACATTAAAGCTATCGGTGTTCCACTGCACATGCGGGTCAAGCGAGCTTGGCTCTGCTATGAAATCCACCGCCAACAAATCTTTGGCACCAGCATTTTGCGGCAAAGCCGCCAGAGCTGTCGCGGCAAGCAGCGCGGCGAAGAGTGCGTTTCTAAAGCGCATCAAATTATCTCCCCTAAGGTTTCCCCGATTATCATGACTGCGGAAAACAAATTGCAAATCAAAGAGTCATTTTGACATCTCAGTTTTATTATTTGCAATATTAATAATTGATACTGTCACCTTATAGAAATTGCCGCAACCGGCGTATTTTCTAAATCTGCGCGCAATAGAAAAATGTCATTTCATTTTTACACCTCAAAGAGAAATGGTTGATTTATAGCAATAGTGAAGGCAACATGACACTGTTTCTTTCGGAGCGCGATATGGAGATAATTTCTTCACTTAAGCGATCAGGAACAGAAAATATGCCCTTTTAAATAGATAAAAGAGATTTCAAAATATAAAACTGAGAGGTCAGTTATAAATGTTGGATAATGATGCCTATACGTCTCCCATATCGCTTGAAGGCAAGGGAGATTTGGCGGAAAAGGCGCTGCGAAGTGCGATTGTGAACTGTGTTCTGGCACCGGGTGAACGGCTGTCGGAATCTGCACTTGCAACCGAATTTGCGCTTGGACGCGGAGCACTTCGCGCAGCGCTCGCACGTCTTAAAGCAAGTGGATTGGTATCGTCTTCAGCGCGCAGCGGTTGGGTCGTCACACCAATTTCTGCAGGTGAAATCCGTGAACTGAGCGCAGCAAGACGGCACTTGGAGCCACTCCTTTTCGCGGCTGTGTTGGATGAGACCTCCATCCAGCGGCTGAATGCGCTCGGTGAAATGCATCTTGCGCTAACGCAACGCAATGAACTTGGCGGCGACATTCTTCCGACAATCCGCCGCTACGAACGTGAAATATTGGAGCTTCTTGCTACCCGTCTCAACATGCCGATCGTTTCCGGCTGGCTGACCGATCTTTGGGATCGTGCGGTACGACTGGTCAATTTCTTTGAAAAGACAGGCCGAGTGAAACTAATCCCCGCCAATCGATCACTATTAATCAGTGCGATTATCGAAGGGCGAAAGAGTGAAGCTCTGGATCTGTTTGGCGCTGCCAACACGGCACTCGAAACATATCTCCTCGACCGCTTTCTTGAATCAGAAGCAATGGTCGGCGCAAAACCTGCCCGCCGCAACGCGGGCAAAAACAAAACCGAGAAGCAATCTCGTCCAGAACCGCATTTGGACAAACCAGGGGCATTATAAATATGAAAGTAGTCAGCCGTTCGATCCGTTCCGCCATTGCAGGCCTCATTCTGGCCTGTTCACCGCTTGCAATGACCACGGCTTTTGCCAAGGATCAGCTAGTTGTTGACCTTGTGAACGAACCGTCATCGCTTGATCCACACAAGCAATGGAATCCGGACAGCTACTACGTTTATCGCAACATTTTCGACAATCTGGTGACGCGCAGCGATGCGGGTGAAATCGCTCCGCAGATTGCTACCGAATGGAAATACAATTCCGATACGGAAATTGTCTTCAAGCTGCGCGATGATGTGAAGTTTCACGATGGCTCACCGCTGACAGCGAAGGATGTTGCCTTCAGCATCAATCGTATCATCAACCCGGCTTTTGCCAGCCCGCAGCTCGGTCAGTTCAACAAGATCGTATCGGCAGAAGCAACGGGGGAGCATGAGGTAACCGTCAAAACCGACGGTGCTTATCCGGCGCTCCTCGCCCAGCTCGTGAAACTTTCCATAGTTCCGGAAAAAATCGTGGAAGCCAAAGGCGACGATGCTTTCAATGCCGCCCCTGTTGGCTCCGGTCCATATAAATTTGTAAATTGGCAACGTGGCGTATCCGTTGCACTGGAACGCAACGACGATTACTGGGGTGACAAGGGCGCATTCAAAACCGCCGAATTCCGCGCGGTCCCCGATGCGGCAACCCGAATTGCCAATCTGCAATCCGGCACTACCGATTTGGCAGTTGGTCTTGATGCCGATCTCGCAGCACAGATCGAAGGCTCCGCAAACGCCAAACCGCTCTCTGTTTTGACCGAACGCGTCGGCTATGTGAAGCTTAATCCAAATCTTCCGCCTTTCGATGATAAACGCGTCCGCGAGGCCGTAGCGCGCGCAATCGATAAGGAAGCAATTACTGAAGGTCTTCTGGGTGGTGTCGATCAACCTGTTGCCCAGATGGTGACGCCATCGCATTTCGGCTATGTCGAAGGCATTGAAGGCTATGCCTATGATCTTGATAAAGCAAAACAACTCATCAAGGATGCAGGTGCGACCGGCAAGGCAGTAAGCTTCGCCACAGCCCCCACTTTCGACCAGCGCATTGTGCAGGCAGTGGCACAGATGGTCGGCGAAACGGGGCTTACCGTTAACATCGAAATGACCGATATGGCGACCTATCTGAAAAGCGCGCAGAGTGAACCTAAAAGCCAGCCCGCTATCGCTTTTGGCCGCTGGTCCTGCGCCTGTCAGGATGCAGACGGCGTGCTTTTCCCGTTGCTGCATTCTTCAAGTTCATGGTCGTCGACAAACAATCCTGACATCAACAAGGCGCTGGAAGCCGCACGCGGCACGCTGGACGAAAAGACCCGCCTTGAAAACTACAAGACCGTCAGCACGTTTGTTGCCCAGGAAGTTCCACTCGTGCCGCTTTATCAGGCTGCGATTATTTATGGCGCGGCAAAGCAGCTTCAGTGGAAACCAACCGCAAATGAAAGCCTCTTCCTGAACCGCATGAGCTGGCAGGACTAAAAAGCCAATGGCCGGCGCAGTCATGCGCCGGCTCTAAATAAAAATAACAAGGGAACTATAGACGCGTGCCAGCCTTTTTTGTGACCCGCATTGTGCAGGCTTTGATCGCCATTCTCGGCGTCATGACGCTCATTTTCTTTCTACAACGTCTGGCAGGCGATCCCGTTCTGCTGCTTGTTCCACAGAATGCGACACAGGCCGATATTGAAGCTATGCGCTCGGCACTTGGCTTTGACCGCCCGCTCGCCATTCAATACCTCGAATATTTGCGCGGTCTGCTGACCTTCGATCTTGGTCGTTCCTACGTGCAAAATGTGTCGGTCTGGACACTTATAGCAAGCCGCCTGCCCTACACATTGATGCTTGCCGGAGGCGCTCTTCTCGTGGCAATCGGCCTCGGTATTCCGCTTGGCGTTATCATGGCTGTACGTCGGGGACGGGCTGAATCAAAAGCCATTATGGGCTTTGTCTTGGCCGGGCAATCCATGCCGACATTCTGGAGCGCGATCCTGATGATCATGGTCTTCGCGGTCTGGCTTGGATGGTTGCCGCCTTCAGGTGCCCGTGACTGGCCAAGCCTGATTATGCCGTCCATCGCGCTTGGGCTTTTGTCAATGGCAACATTTGCTCGCGTAGCGCGTACAGCAGTTCTCGATGAACTGGAAAAAGATTATGTGCGCACCGCTCATGCCAAGGGCGTTCCAATAACGCGCATCGTTATTCGTCATTTGTTGCGCAACGCTTCCATTCCAGTCGTGACTGTCGCAGCACTCGAAATTGCCAATCTTCTGGCCGGAGCTGTGATTGTCGAAACTGTTTTCGCCTGGCCGGGTCTCGGACAATTGACCGTACAGGCAATCGCCGCGCGGGATTTCATGCTTGTTCAAGGGGTTGTTCTGCTGGGCGCGGTCACCGCAATTGCACTCAATCTTGTTGCCGATGTGCTTTACAGTATCATGGACCCGCGCATTCGGATGGGAGGTCAGGCATGACGTCCCTCACTTCATCATCCGGTACATTTGCCAAATGGTCGAAAAAGCTACCGCTCACGGTTTCCCCTTTTCTCGCGATCTTGGTTCTCTTGCTCCTGATCGCAATTTTTGCGCCCGTGTTTGCTCCCATGGATCCAAACAAGCAGAACCTCCTGGCTCGCCTCAAGGCGCCGGGCTTTGAAAGCCGTGGCATCGTTTATTATCTTGGCTCCGACGAACTGGGCCGCGATGTTTTAAGCCGCCTGATTTATGGCGCGCGTATTTCGCTACTGGTTGCTGTTTCCTCAGTCGTGCTTTCGGGCATTCTGGGAAGTATTCTGGGTATGCTGGCTGCATTTTATCGTGGCTGGACTGAAACCATCATTATGCGGCTGGTGGACATGGTTCTGTCAGTTCCCGCCATTCTTCTGGCAATCATCACCGTCGCCATTCTGGGGCCAAGCCTTGCAAATGTCGTTATCGTACTCGCGCTCACACGCTGGCCGCGTTATGCGCGTGTTGCCTATGGGCAGACGCTTTCAATTGCAAACATGCCTTATGTCCGCCTGTCTCGTTTCATGGGTGCAGGCTGGTTTCGTCTCTTGTGGCGGCACATTCTGCCCAATATCGCAGGCGCGCTTATTGTCGTTGCTACACTCGAGTTCGGGCTGATGGTGCTGTTTGAAGCCGGGCTATCCTTTCTTGGATTAGGCGTACAGCCACCAACCGCAAGCTGGGGCGCGATGCTTTCAACGGGGCGCAACTATGTCGCCTCTGCGTGGTGGATAGCGACGTTTCCAGGCCTCGCTCTGTTCCTGCTCGTCCTTTCCATCAACCTTATCGGCGATCATGTCCGCGACCGGCTCGATCCACGCGGCAGATAGGAGTTTTATCCGTGAATTTTGAGAATGAATTCAAAGGCAAAAAAATTATAGTAACCGGCGCTGGTGGCATAATTGGCGGATGGATTGCCAAAGCTTTTGCAAAGGAAGGCGCAATCCTCTGCCTTACCGATCAGGATCAGTCAAAACTTGATTCACGCGTCGCGGAACTTCCCGGCGAAGGCCATTTCGGTATTGTCTCAGACCTCACCGATGCGGCCTCGATCACCAGCTTTGCAGACACGGTTGCGGCACGCTGGGGCGCACCGGACATTCTCGTCAACAACGCAGGCATATATCCGTCAGGCTTCCTGCTCGATATTTCGGTGGAAGACTGGGACCGCATCATGGGCGTCAATCTGCGCGCGCCATTTCTGCTGTCACAGCTTTTCGCAAAACAGATGGTTACTACACAAACCACCGGTTCCATCGTTAACATCTCATCAGGCGCTGCACGCAAGATGCGGACCACAGCCGTTCCTTATTGCACCTCTAAAACCGCTCTCGACCGCCTCACAAAAGGTTTCGCTCTTGAGCTTGCTGAATACGGCATCCGCGTCAATGCGGTGGAACCGGGCTTTGCAGCCGGGAGTGATGTCAGCTCCTTATCCGATGAGCATGTGAAGACCGTCACAGCATCGATCCCGCTTGGACGCGCATCGTCCGCTCCTGATGTGGCGTCCGCTGTTCTTTATGTCACATCGTCGGCCGCCGCCTATGTCACCGGCGCTACATTGACGGTCGATGGCGGAAACTCCATCGGCTCACTTGCCGTTTTCCAGCAAAAGAAGAAGGCGCTATGACCGAAGGGCTAAACATCAAATCACCTTGGCCCAGCTATCAATGGCCAGCCGGAAAGCAATCTGCAACGCTTCTGTCAGTTGATGTGGATGCGCAGGTGCCGTTCATGTGGGCGCACCGCGACGGCCTTCCTGATCGGCTTGCGACGCTGGAAATCCGTAACTTCGGACCACGCACAGGGCTTTATCGACTGATTGACCTTTTTGCTCGTTATAACGTCAAAGCGAGCTTCTACGTTCCTGGGCTGACCGCAGAAACCAATCCGGAAATCCTGCCAGCCCTCGTTGAAGCCGGGCACGAGGTTGGTCTGCATGGCTATTTTCATGAAATCGTTGCCGACGCATCAGATGCGGAATTCACCGGCGCGCTGGAAGCAAGCATAGAACTATTCGTCAAACAAACCGGCAAGAACCCGGTCGGCTTTCGTTCGCCCGCATGGGAAATTACGCCGCATATGCTGCGTGAAATCAAGCGTGTGGGATTGGCTTATGACTCCTCGCTCTCCGGCTTTGACCATCCCTATGAGATTGACGATGTTACGGAAATCCCGGTGCAGTGGGCAACCGATGACGCCATTTTCTTCAAGTTTGAAGGTGGCGGACGCGACAAGTGGCCGTTTCAATCCGGACAGGCAATATTGCAAGACTGGATTTCCGAATGGCGCACACTGCACCGCTTTGGCGGATTGTTTACGCTGACCGTGCATGACTGGATTTCGGGTCGGGCGCAACGCATCGCTCTTCTGGAAGAACTGCTGGATAAGATCACCGGCCAGTCAGACGCGTGGGTTGCCACGGCGAAAGAGATAGCAGCGCACCATGCTTCGTCCGCCAATGCAGGGCGCTTTGCTGTGGGGGCGAAAATACCCGACGCTATCGGAAACCGCAGATTTGGACAGACGCATGGCTGAGAACTGGGAAATCCAGAAAAAGCAAATCCGCAGCGAAGGCGGCATGGTCGCCTGCCAGAACTGGCTCGCCGCCGAAGCAGGTGCCGCCGTTTTACGCCGTGGCGGCAATGCCATGGATGCCGCAGTAACCACAGCACTTACCTTGAGTGTCGTTGAACCATGGCTTTCCGGTGTTGGTGGAGGCGGCTTTTTACTGCGTGCGGATGGCAAAGACGGAAGTGTGGACGCGCTTGATTTCAACGTGGTGTCCGCGAGCCGTCTTGACCCCAACGATTATCCGGTAGCAGCCGGCAGTGACGGCGATTGGTTTAACTGGCCCAAAGTTGTCGAAGACCGGAACCTTATAGGCTACAGCTCCATATGTGTGCCGGGCGCCATCGCGGGCCTGGCATCTGCACTGGAACGCTTTGGTTCCATCAGCTTCGCCGATGCGCTGCAGCCAGCAATCGACCATGCCCGACGGGGATTGCAAATCGACTGGTTCACCACGCTTTGTCTGGCTATCGATAGCGAAGGCTTAAACCGCTTTTCTGCATCAAGTGCGCTCTTTCTCGATAATGGCCGTGCGCCTCGTGTGCCGGAAACAGGCTCGCCGCGCAGTATTCCTATGCCGAAAAAAGCTGCAATGCTGGAACGGCTGGCACAAGCAGGCGCACGCGATTTCTACGAAGGTCAAATCGCCCAAACTCTCATTACCGATTTACGTGCTGGTGGCAGTCGCATTGAAAGCGACGATCTGCGCGACTTTCAGCCGGAGTGGAAGAAGCCGCTGACGATTGATTATCGCGGCTCCTCCGTCCACGCCATGCCTGGGCTTTCCGGCGGACCGACACTGGCACGCGTTCTTGAAGAACTCGGCAGGACATTGCCACAGGAAAATGCACTCTCGGGCAAAACCGCGCTCGCCTTCGCGCGAGCCATCCGCCGCGCATCCGAAGAACGGCTTAGAACGCTTGGCCACGGGAGCACTGGAGAAAGCTGCACTACCCATATCAGTGTTGTTGATCGTGATGGCACCATGGTTTCACTCACCAACACGTTATTATCGCGCTTTGGTTCAAAGGTCGTCGCGCCGTCGCTCGATCTTCTCATGAACAATGGCATGATGTGGTTCGACCCTCGTCCCGGCCAGCCAAACTCAATTGCAGCTGGCGTGAAGCCCCTTGCCAATATGTGCCCCATTATTGCCAGTAAAGATGGCATACCTCATTTGGCGCTCGGCGCTGCAGGTGGGCGGCAGATTATGCCCGCTGTGGCACAGATATTGTCATATATCGATGTATTCGGCATTTCGCCGGAGGCAGCGCTGCACGCGCCACGGATAGATGCCAGCGGCGTAAAGCTTCGCGTCGGTGAGCGCGCACAGGCGGATGTTGCCACGCGGCTGAGCGAGGAATTTCCTGTCGAGATCATCGAAGACACACTCTATCCGGTGAACTTCTCTATCCCTTCTGTTGTCATGCGTGAAGACGGCCACAATATTGGCATGGCGCATCCCTACAGTCCTTGGGCAGCCGTGGGTACGGAGGCGGAATGACAAAACCTGTGCTCAAAGTTGATGAACTTGTCGTTCACATTGCAGATCAGCCGGTCGTGGATGGCGTCAGTTTTCAAGTCAACGAAGGAGAGATCCTGTCCGTTGTAGGCGAGTCCGGCTGCGGAAAATCCCTGACTGCGTTTTCCGTGATGGGCTTGCTCCCCAAAGTCGCTAAAATTGCATCCGGCAGCATTCGGTTCGGCGAAAGCGATCTGGTCAGCATATCCGATAAAGCGCGGCGAGGCCTGCGTGGCAATGATCTTGCGATGATTTTTCAGGAACCCGTTGCTTCACTTAACCCGCTGATGAAAATTGGCAGGCAGATAGAGGAAAGCCTCGTCGTGCATCGCAACTTGAGCGGCAAAGCAGCCCGCCATGCTGCCATTGCCATGCTCGAAGAAGTGGGCATTCCGGAGCCGGAAATTCGTTTCGAACAATATCCGTTCGAGCTGTCCGGCGGCATGTGCCAGCGTGCCATGATTGCTATGGCTTTGATCTGCCGCCCCCGTCTTCTAATCGCCGACGAGCCGACGACAGCGCTTGACGTTACCATTCAGGCGCAGATCCTTGACCTTATGAAAAAACTCCGCGATGAGACCCGAACGGCGATACTGCTCATCACCCACGATATGGGCGTTGTTGCGGACATGGCAGACCGTGTGGCAGTGATGTATGCGGGGCGCATCATCGAACAAGCTCCGGTCGAAGCGATCTTCGCACGACAAGAGCATCCTTATACGAAGCTTTTGCTTTCGACCATTCCGCGTCTCGATGGTGAACCTAAAACGCATTTGCCAACGATTGAAGGTATCGTACCCAATATCGGGTCATGGCCTGAAGGCTGCCGCTTTGCACCCCGTTGCCCCATTGCAGAAGATCAATGTCATGAGGTCGCTCCAAAGCTTTTATCACGAATTGATGTTGGTGCTGCTGCCTGCTGGCGTTCGCAACAAGTGGGAGCGCTGCTATGAGCGAAACACTGCTTTCGGTCGACAATCTTAAAGTTCATTATCCTATTCGTGGTGGCTTGCTAGGGCGCACCGTCAATTTCGTCAAAGCTGTCGATGGGGTCAGTCTCGACATCGCGCGCGGAGAAAGCGTTGCACTCGTTGGTGAATCAGGCTGTGGCAAGTCCACGCTCGGCACTGCAATCCTCGGCATGACGAAAGCGACGTCGGGCAATATCAGTTTTGATGGAAAGCCGGTCGCTCATGGCTTGTCAGAAACAATCCGCGGACTTTCACGCGACATTCAGATCGTCTTTCAGGATCCGGCATCGGCACTGAACCCAAAGCTCACAATAGGCGAAAGCATTGCCGAGCCGCTTGCAATCCATAATATCGGGACAGCGGCGGAGCAACGCGCTCGTGTCGCTGAGCTGCTCAAGCTGGTCGGGCTGCATCCGGAACATGCAATGAGAAAACCCGGCGCTTTTTCGGGCGGACAAAGGCAGCGCATTGTGATTGCCAGAGCGCTTGCGCTCAACCCAAAGCTAATGATTTTGGATGAGCCTGTTTCAGCACTTGATGTTTCGATCCGCTCGCAAATACTCAATCTGCTTCTCGATCTTCAGCGCCAATTTGGACTGTCCTATCTGTTCATCAGTCACGATCTTTCAGTTGTAAGGCATTTCGCGGATCGCGTAGCTGTCATGTATCTGGGGCGCATTGTTGAAACCGGCAAAACCTCCGATGTTTTTGATCGTCCAGAACATCCCTATACTGAAGCACTGATATCAGCCATTCCATTGCCTGACCCCATCGCCCAACGGCAGCGTAAGCGTATTGTATTGCGCGGTGATCTGCCAAGTCCGGCCAACCCGCCGAAGGGCTGCGGCTTCTCGACAAGATGTCCTCTCGCTGTCGCAGAATGTCGTGAAGCCCCGCCATCGCTTGTCGAGCGAAACACCAACCGGCATCTTGCATGTTTTGTCCGCGCGGCATGAGAATGCGAAAACAGAAACACTAAGGGTTAAACGTTTCGAGACAATTGGGGGTAGCCACAATCGTCAGCTTCTCAGCGAAAACATGCTTATCGCTCGTCTCGACCCAGCCTCTATGCACTCTCTTTCGCTTTTCGCTTTCGATACGCGCGCGCACTTGCCTGATCTCCACAGGGAGACATGGCACACCAAACCCTATTACCTGCCCGTGATTTATCAACGAACATGACATGACAACGTGGCGACGCGCATTGCTTGATACGCGTGCGATATGGCCCGGTGAAAACGTCGATCGCATCACGCGCGATCAGGCCAAGAATTTCGTTCATTTCGGCTGCATCAGGCGGCTCGGTGCTGCAGCCATCACAGGCGATACGTAAAACCGGCATACCTGAACGGGCATGAGCGTTTATCAAAGCAATATCCGACGCCGATATCTCACTGTGATTGATACGATTATCGGCCAGCCTGAATATTGCCTCTCGCAAAGACTTTGTCTTTGCAAGTTCCTCGTCCGTCACAGAACCAGCAAGCGGTGGTAGTTCCGCTTCACAAAGCCATCTGTCCAGCAGTGACGCCTCTGAAAAGCGATCGATACCCTTGGCCCTGTCTTTTGACGCGGCGACGGTCGCAACAAGATTGAGCGCAACACTGTCCGAGCGGAACAGGAAGCGCCAGCTTCCCTTTTCCCGGCGTTCTTTTGGATGCCTGGATTTTGCGTCAATCATGTCCATCAGTTCGTTCTTTGCGTGACAGGCCGCCCAGCTTTGAAAGCTGGACGATACTTATGAGATAAGTGCTGTCAAAATCAACTGTTCGCCGAAGGCGTCGCCAACTCAAGATCAACGGCATATCTGCCAATTTCCTGTATTTTTACAGCCACAGGGTCATGCAGTGTATAGATGCGGGCATCACGCCAATAGCGATCCAGCCCTTGCTTTAAAGTCGCGGAACGTGCGCCAACGGCTTCAAAAATGCGCGATGTTACTGAGAGCGCTGCTGCGTCCGAAGCAACCTTGGCCTGTGATATGAGATCAGCAATCTCGCCACGGCGTTCCGGTGCCAGACGGTTCTCATCAATGTCTGCAACCAGTTCGCCAAACGCCTTGTTGGCGACAGTTGAAAGCGCAAAAGATGCGTTGGCTGTGGTGATAGAGTTGCCAATTGTATCGGCGATATAGTCCGGCACTGATGTGTTCTGGCCGTTTTTGCGCAAGTGCAATTGCGACAATGCAGTATCAATTGCTCCCAACGCCGTTCCATTGAGAAAATTGACGAACATGATCTGAAAGGCCAGCGAGCCTATCGATTCATTTAGGGGACGCTTTGTTGGATCGGCTGCCGATGTGCTGAAAATCGCGTCATCCGGAATAAATACATTTTCGAATACCAGACTGCCTGAAGCGGAGCGACGCGCACCAATGCCATCCCAGTCATCAGCATGGACAATGCCCGGTGTTGACGCATCAAGAACGAACGTCAAACGTTTCTCATGGCCATCGGGCGCGCGATAGCTTTCGCCGACGACCAAACGGTCAGCTGTTTGTGCAGCGGTTGCGAAGCTTTTCCTGCCATTGGCAATATATCCGCCATCAACCCGCTTAAGGTCTGCGGCAGGACCACCTGGATTGTTGGCACCACCCCAAAGTGTCGGCACCTGCAACGAATCTGCCACGGCTTTTGAGAACACCGGCCCACGCCCGGCAATCTCAATACGCAGCAGATGCATGTAATTATAACCGAGAAGTGCAGCGGTTGATAAGTCGATGCGTGAAATCTCCCGGATCGCAAAAAGGGCATGTTGCCAGCGTGCGCCTATCGCTTCCCGGCGGTCGTCAGCTTTGCAAAACAACGCCAAACCATCATCAATCGTTAGTGCCGCCAGCCCGGACTGCCGAAGAAGTGCTGCTTCCTCAACGGGGGCGGAACCTTTACGGTCCCGCTCTACCACATGCGGCGCAAGCTCAGTTTTCACCTGCTCGACACGCGCCCGGATGTCCGCCTCGATTGGCGGATCAAACCATTGCGTATGCCGGAAGGATTGGGCATGTGCATTCATGGTTTCACATCCAAAACAGCTTTACCATGCAAACGCCGGTCAAGAAGGGCAGCTACAGCCTGGTCAAATTGGTTCCAGTCGCCGCGCCACTTAACTTCTGTCTTGAGCTTGCCCTCAGCCAGCCATCGCAGCAGTGCCGTGAGATAAGAGCCTACCCGATACTCGGAAATCAGGAAGCCATGAATGTGACGCCCAACCGAACCAACCGTGCCAAGATGACCAAAAACGGCGTCTTCGCCTGAAGCCCAGCCGAGGCTCTGCACATTGCCATGACGGTTAAGAAGCTTGAAGGATTGCACGAGCTGCGCCCCGCCGACACTCTCGATCACCAGATCGATACCTTCCTTCACATCATCAAGGCTGGTCACAACAAGGTCCGCACCAAGTTCTGTCAGACCCGCCGCACTGGCTTTTGATCCGACAGAGGCGATAACGCGCGCGCCACCCAGCCGTGCAAGCTGAATTGCAAAGCGGCCTACACCGCCAGAAGCACCGGTGATCAGAACTGTCTTGCCGAGAATAGGCCCACCAAGCTGCAAGGTCGCCAGCGCCGTGACAGCTGCCGTCGGCAGAGTTGCAGCTTCTGCCGGATCGACACCCTCCGGAATGACCGCGATATCCTCAACATGTGCAATGCGCTTTTCAGCCCAGGCTCCAAGTGGGGCGCGTGTGACAACCAATGTTCCAATGGGAGGCGCTTTGGTTTGTGGGCCAACGGCTACAATCACACCGGACGCATCCCATCCAAGAACCGTACCATCAGCCTCAAGACCGCGCGCACCACGTCGGGTCTCACCGAAATTCAGCGAGGTGTGTGTGACATCGATAAGCACTTCCCCGTAACCCGGCTCAGGGGTCGTTCGCGTGGCGAAACGCAGACCGCCGGAAGTTGCCTTATCTGTTTCGATAACTCGAATGGTCATGCGGTGATCCTTTCCAGACGTCCTGCAATCGAAGCGCCGCGGGTAACGACGTTATAAACAAAGCTGTTAAGCTCAACACGCTGGCGCAGGTCTTCCAGCTCAGCGTCAGATGCGGGAGACTGGATTTTCGCGGTGTAGCGAAGTTCCAGATCGACTGGCTCGCTTGAGCCTGTTCCGATTTGTCCCGGTTTGCTGACAGCTTCGGCGACAACTTCCAGCGCATCGATCTCGATATCGAGCAGGGATGCCTGAATAAGAAAGCCATGATTGAGGCAACCAGCAACGGCGCCGATCAGCAATTCGCCCGGGGCCGGACCAAGATCAAAGCCACCGCCGGCGGGCGATCCATCGGTGATAATCTGAAAATCACGAATGAAAAGACGACGGATACCGCTGCGTCCTTCGGCAACAACGCGGGCGGAAAGCTGGCCGGTGCCTGCTGGCTGTCCCTTTCGTGCGTCGTGCAGCTTTCTCTTGTGTCGGATATATTTCGTCAGACCACTGGTCATAGGTATTTCCTGTATTCTGTATTTTGGAAGAGAGGCTTATTCAGCAGGTTTGATTTCGTATGGCAGCGTCCAGTCATCCCGGCGGATGTCCCATACGACTTTGTTGCTGTAGGCATAGGTTTGCGGCAGATCCCAAAGGAAGACGGCAAGCGCTTCATCAGATGCCACTTCGGTCGCGCTTTTGACCGATGCAAGCTCGGCGTCCTTGGTGAGTGCGCCCTTCGCCTGTTTTACCGCTTCGTCAAAGGCGGCTGGGACGGGTCCAATTGTCTGAAAATGCGTGCTGCCGAGATAGGTCAGTGTTTCGGCTGCAATGCTTGCGGTATCGGCGTAACCAAACCACGTCAGGCCAGCGGCTTTGTCAGACGCCGCGCGCTCGGCATGGGACGAGGCAGGCAGAATATTGAGCTGCGCACGGACACCAACTGCTGCCAGTTGCGCCGCGATAATCTGCGCTGCCTGCTCTCCACCGACATAGGTGCCTTTGCCAAACACCATCTCGACATCAAAGCCATCCGAATAGCCCGCTTCCGCAAGCAGCGCTTTGGCCTTCTCGGGATCATAAGGCCACGGCTTGAGGTCTGTGTTATAGCCCTCATGAAAGCTGGTGATGATCTGGCTGTTGGCAGGGCTTACCAATCCCTTGAACAACGCGTTTGTGATAGCTTCCTTATCAATGGCGTAGTTCAAAGCCTGCCGCACACGCGCATCATCAAGCGGCTTGATATTGGTGTTGAAACGGATGATCTGTACGCGCGTACTTGGACGCGCACCTGCCACCAGATTACCATTGCTTTCGAGCTGTGCGAGATCCTGCGGCGCGATAACCGCTGCGGCATCAATCTCGCCGGATTTCAGGCCGTTAATCTTGGCTGCAGCATCGACCACAACGCGGAACTGCGCCTTGGTGAAGGGTGCAGCCTTGCCGAAATAATGTTCATTGGCTTCAAGGCGAACTTCGCCCTCTGGATTATAGCTCACCAGCTTATAGGGGCCGGTGCCAAGAGCCTCAATCGCTGGATTGTGTGACTTGGCCCACTCCGGTTCCAGATAGAAAATGCCTGCCAGCCGCTTGGGAAACTCAATGTCGGGCGCTTTCAGCGTAAAGGCAACCTGATGCGGTGAAAGGACTTCAACCTTATCAACCGCCTTCATCGACGAGACGATCCAGCTTGGCTTTTCGGAAGATAGAATGCGCTCGATGTTCCACTTAACGACGTGAGCATCAAATGGCACATTGTTGGAGAAAACCACGTCGTCGCGCAGATCGAACACCCAACGCGTATCCGACCCTTGCTTCCAGTCTTTGGCTAGAACACCCACCAGTTTGCCTTCACCATCAAGGCGCGTCAGTGGCGAATAGATTGAGGCGATGATGCTCAGATCGCCGCGCAAATTGCCCCCAACGGCTGGATCAAGGGTCTGCAAGGCATAGGGCAGCGCCACCACCAATTCATGGGTCTTGCCATAGTCCGCAGGTGCTTGCGCGTGGGTCGCCGATAGCGTTGCAGACAAGAGAAGCAGGCTTGCTCCCATCAGTCTCAATGCATGCAATGATCGTTTTACAATCATGTGTCTTTTCCAGTTTTTGTGTTCAGATTCAGAACTTGGGAGCGACAAGCGGCTTTCTACCAGGAATGGCCGCAAGCAACTGTCGGGTGTAAGGATGAGCCGGAGCCTCAAAGATACGGCGGGTTTCGCCGCGTTCGACGATTTCACCGCCACGCATCACCACGACCTCGCGACAAAGCCGTGCAATGACCGATAGATCGTGAGAAATGAGCAGTTGCGCAGTGCCGTGCCGACGCTGCATGTCTTCCATCAAGGCAAGTACACGCTCCCGCGATGTGGGGTCGAGTGCAGCAACTGGCTCATCGGCGATGAGAAGTTTGGGGCTGGGTGCAATCGCCCGCGCGAAACCTACGCGCTGGCGCTGTCCTCCCGATAGACGCCCCGGCAAGCGATGCCACAAAGCGGGATGGATACCGACTTCTTCAAGCAAGCCTTGCGCAATTCTCAAAGCTTCAGCTTTGCGAAGCCCGTTGGCAAGCAAGGGTTCCGCCACTGTGTTCACGATGCTTATGCGTGGATCGAGAGACGAATACGGGTCCTGAAACACATATTGTACGTGGTCTGAGCGTGTCCGCGGAGGTCGCGCGTTACCGTCAATCAGGATATGGCCGTCATCTGCGCGCTCCAGCCCGGCAATAATCCGCGCCAGCGTGGTTTTACCCGACCCACTCTCGCCAACAATCCCCAGTGTCGTTCCAGCCTTCACCGAAATATCGACACCACAAAGCGCGCGCGGGCCATTGCGGAATGTCTTTTGAAGAGCCTTCACTTCAACAAGTGGAGGTTGGGAAGCAGCACCGTGAAGCGCGCCACTCGCGGTCGCAAAAACCAGCTCGCTTGCCTTCAGAAGTGACCGCGCAGCGCGGCTCTTGGGATTTGCAAAAAGATTGAGCGTAGCGCCGCTTTCAACGATCGCCCCGCCATCCATGACAGCAACACTATCCGCTCGATCCCGGATCACGCCCATGTCGTGTGTAATCAGGAGAACACCGAACCCATGACGTTTTTGCAGTCGGGCAATGAGATCAAGAATTTGCGCCTGCACCGTTACATCAAGTGCTGTCGTCGGCTCATCCGCGATAAGCAGTTTCGGCTGCCGCGCCAAAGCCATCGCAATGACAACGCGCTGCGCCAGCCCGCCCGAAAGTTCATGTGGCCAAGCGGTCAGCTTCTTCACGGGCTCGCTGATGCCCACCTCTTCCAACAGGTGCAGGCAGATAGTCGCAGCCTTGGCTTTATCGCGGCGCATGGCAGGCGACAGGGCTTCAAACAGCTGAGCGCCAACGCTCAAGCGCGGATTAAGAGCCGTTGTTGGGTTTTGAAAAACTACACCAATCTGTGACGTTCTGACGTCACGGCCTTGGTCAGATATGCCAAGTGCGAGTGGTGCTCCATCGAGATAAGCTTGACCATCAGCATAAAGGCTCTGGGGCAGAAGCCCTGCAACAGCCATTGCTGTGAGTGTTTTACCGGAACCGGATTCACCAACAATCCCAAGCGTTTCGCCTTGTTTCAGCGTGAATGACACCGGACCTGCGAGTTCAGTTTCATTGGACCTGACAACCAGCCCTTCAACGGACAGAAGCGTGTTGATAATTGTCATGCTGGCTCTCCTGTTTCGCGCGCGGAAAGCCTGCTTGAAAGGGCATCACCCAAAAGCTGCACACCAAAGAGAAGGCTGAGCAGAGCGAGAGCTGGCATAAGCGACAGCCACCAGGCGGCGCCTAGCTGCGATTTTCCCTGGGCGATCATCAGACCCCAATCGGCAGTTGGCGGCTGAATACCCAAACCAATGAAGCTGAGACCAGCTTCTGTCATGATGATGAAGGCGGCACTTATCGTGGACGTTGCAATCAACAGCGGCAACAGTCCCGGCACGATATGGCGCAGAACGGACCTCCACAGCGGAACACCTGCAAGCCATGCGGCTTCCATATACCCCTGATTGCGCGCGTTCAGCGTATAGTAACGCGCAACACGGAAATGCAGAGGCCAGCTTTCAAGTGCCAGGATAAGGATCAAGTTCTCAAGCCTTGAACCAAACAAGGCTAGTGCCAGAAGCGCCAAAACCAGACCGGGAATTGTCAGCTGAATTTCAGCGATCCGAGCAATGATCTGATCAAGCAAGCGATTGCTCAATCCTGCAACAATTCCCAGCAGACTTCCGATCAAAGCGGAAAGAAGCGTTGCAATGGTTGCAACCAGCAGAACAGGCCGTGCGCCGTAAAACACCCGGCTTAAAATATCTCGACCAAGATCATCGGTGCCGAGCCAATGCCCGCTATTGAATGACGGCTCTTGCAGAAACGCCATCAGATCACTGGAATTGGGCTCATAGGGAGCGAGGAGCGGTGCAAAAATGGCAGCCACCACCCAGAGCAGGATGATCAGCAAGCCGATCTTGCCTCTCAAAGCCAACTTTGGCGTTGGAATTTCGCGCGGGATATCAAGGATTTCAGAAGTGGAAATTTCACTCATTTTGCCACCGCACTTCGCGGATCAACAATAGCGATGAAAAGATCAGCGAGCAGATTGCAAAGACTGACAGTCAGGGCGATCAAGACAATCGCCGCCAGAATGACTGGGTAATCTTTCATACCAACGGCGCTAACCAGAACCGTGCCAACACCCGGCCAGCCAAAGACTGTTTCTGTCAGAACAGCGCCGCCCAACAGGGTTCCCGTTTGCGTGCCCAAGAGTGCAATCACAGGAACGAGGGCATTGATTGCGATGTGCCTGAAACGCACACGACCGAGCGAAATCTGTTTCGATAAAGCAGTGCGGACATGGTCTGCCCCCTGCTGCTGTTTAAGACTGGTGCGAAACAGCCGCGCTACGGGTGGAGCGATCAGCAGAGACAAAGTCATCGCGGGCAAAACGAGATGACGCAGACTGCCACTGCCTCCCGTCGGCAGCCAGCCAAGCGTCAACGAGAAGAATAGAACCGCAAGAATGCCGGTCACAAAAACAGGCGTGGACTGCACAACGGTTAAAAGTGCCAGCGGGCCTTCACGGAGAAACCGGCTCGATGACGTGGCCGACAGATAACCAGTTATCAGCCCTAATGCTGAACCGATCAGAAGCGCTGTCAAAACCAGAGTAAGCGTCAGTGGTATGGCAGGCGCCAGAACATCAACCGCCGGGATGTCAAAACGCAGGGATTTCGGAAACTCGCCACGCAGACTGTTAAACAAAAACTGCCCATACTGCTCAATCACAGGGCGATCAAACCCATAGCTGGCATTCAGCGCTGCAATTTCTTCTTTCGTCGCCTGTCCGCCCGCGAGCAAAGTAGCCGGGCTGCCGGTTGCAAAAATCAGGAAGAACACCAGAGACACTGAACCGAGAACAGAAATTACCGTCGCACCGAGCCTTTGCAGGATAAAAGATGGGCGAATATCGCGCCGCCGACGCGGCAGCTTGCGCAAGACAATCCGCTGAGTCTGCCCGCTATGAGCGCCCTCTTCGGCCTGCAGCCAGAACTCCTGTTCACGCGATGTGATGTTCATAACGAGCTTTCGATAATTAATTCTAGTGAATTTATAGATTATCAATCGTCAGCTATTAAGAACCTGACGTTTCGTTTGAAACGCCAACGCCGAAACAATTTCCCAAACATGCGTCAGCTCTTAGGTTGAAAACATCAGCATCTTAGATGCTGATGAAACCAGTACTGCAAACGATCCAAATTTTGGGGAAAGTATGAGAATGAAGGCGGTGCGTTTAGGGTTGCCGCCTCGCCGATCCCGCAGTCTATGCCGAGAAACAGAAGACTTCTGGCGCACTTAACCGAGGGCTCTATAGGGTCAGTCCGCATTGAGCCGATACGTCTGCCGGACATCAGCCAGTTTGCTTGGGACTGATATCCTACGAGGTTCAATAATTGAAATTATATTAGGACGCGGGAAACTCGAGTAATATTCTATTATTACTCTCCAAGCTTCCGCTTTTAAGCCAGCCCTCAGCTCTTTGCCGATGCCGCCATCGCCTGCAGGATGATGACCGTCGATGCAGCCCCTGGATCAATGTGACCAAGCGAACGTTCGCGAAGACGCGCGGCACGCCCTTTGGCTGCAATCATGGATCGGGTCGTGTTCGCACCGGCCGTGGCAGCTGAGACAATCCTATTCCAGAATTCGCCCGCGCTTTGATTTTCATTCACCGCCGTTTGCGCGGCTTCGGCGGCAGGCAGCCAGGCATCGAGCATTGTCTTGTCGCCACGCTGTCCGTGGCCTCGCTCACGAATGCCAACGCCGATGGCCTCAATGATGATTGCACACGTCGCCAGATCAAGATTGTTGTGGCCCTCCGTTGCCTGCGCTGCACGGCGGAAGCCAGTTGCATAAAGCGGTCCAGTCGATGCACCGACGGCATTAATGAATGCGGTTGCCGCCGTATTGAGAACCGTTGAAATGTCAGTTTCGTCGAGATTAAGCTTCGACAATTCACTGCGCACGGCCTGAAAGCCCAGGGCCATTGTCGTTCCATGGTCGCCGTCGCCGATTGCGCCGTCAAGCTCTGACAGCCGATCGCGTTCCGCTTCAAGCGACGCAGAAACAGCATCAAACATATGGGCAAGACGACGAGCCGCAGTTTCCGACATGGATTTTCTCCTCAAACCTTACAACTGCAACGGGCGTCGCTCGTCATAAGGCGTATGCTAATTTACTTTCAGGCACAGTGAAACGATAGAACCCAAACACAGCCTTTAGCTGATTTTGAGGCCTGCCGTTTCACATGGATGCAGCAGCAGGTTCGACAGCTCATGATCAAGATGCATGATTGATATCGACGCTCCGACCATATCCAGAGACGTGCAATAATGCCCGATCCAGTTGGCTTCAATGTGAATATTCTTGGCTTCAAGTCGCTGCGCCACACGCCGATAGAGAACGTAAAGTTCCATCAGCGGTGTCGCTCCGAATGAATTGACCAGCACCGCCACGCGATCACCCGGTACAGCCTTCATTTCGTTGAAGATTCTGTCCATGATGCCATCGACGATTTCATCGGCCTGACGAATGCGATCACGCGATACACCCGGCTCGCCGTGAATGCCAACGCCGATTTCCATATCTTCAGGGCCGATTTCAAAATTATGCCGACCGGTTTGCGGCAATGAACCCGGCTCAAGTGCCACACCGATCGTGTAAGTCCGCGAATTGGCCTTGCGGGTAACGATCTCACAGGCATCTAGCGACAAACCCTTGTCGCAGGCAGCCCCTGCCACCTTGAAGACGAAGAAATTACCTGCCACGCCGCGGCGTCCGTCCTTGTCGTCGATTGGCGATGAGGCAATATCGTCGGTGGTCAGAACCGTCTTTATCCTGACGCCCTTTTCCTCGGCTATTTCAGCCGCCATCTCGAAGTTCATAACGTCGCCGGCATAATTGCCATAGACGAAGAGAACGCCTTCGCCGTTGGAAGCTGCCAATGCGCATTGCACAATCGGATCGGGTGGAGGCGACGAGAAGACATTGCCGACCGCCACAGCGTCCGCCAGTCCCTTGCCGACATAGCCCACAAAGCATGGCTCGTGACCGGCACCACCGCCAATGACCAGCCCCACCTTGCCGGGGCGCGGACCATCCCGCGCGACCAGTGCCCGGTTGGAGCCGCCAATCGGCTGCACGAATTTGCTATGGGCCCGAACAATACCGTCGAGCATTTCCTCAACCACCTCGTTTGGATTGTTGAGGAGCTTTTTCACCCGCACGCGAAAAGCTGTCGGAACCTGATTGGTCTTGGGCTTCTGCGAAAGACGCGCATCAAGATCAATCACACCATCGGCGCGCAGAATACCGAGTCCCGTCGCAGCATCGGTCACAAGCACATTTATGAAACCGCCGCGGAGCGCTGCCAGAAGTGCTGGCACCTTGTCGAAACCGCCTGCAACCGCAATACCGGTATGAATCTGCCGCAGCTTATCGAGCGAAATGCCGATTGTCCGCTCATCAAGCGGACCTGCAACCGGCTTCCCACGCTCATCGATGAAACGGCCTGCCACAACACCGACAGCGCCCGCTGCAAGATATTGCTGCAGAGAAACCGATTCAAAAAAGCCGCTGGTGTGAATGGTGGAATTGGAACGAAGCGACGACACACCGAAGAGAATGCGATTGGCATTCTCAAGGGTCGCAAACTGTTCCTGAAGCAAAGGCTCTTCGAGCAACACATCCCGCGTCTGCTGCGAACGCACCATAGCGGGTGCCATAATATTCACGCAGCGTGCCGAAACAGCTTCTGCAAGTGCTGCCGCACAACGTTCGGGCGTATAGGGAAATGACGCCGTGGTGCCGCCTGTCGCCTGCACGACGGTCATGTCCTGTAACGAGCCTATAGCGGTCTGCTCGCCGACCGAAAGCACCGTCCGTCCCCAGGCAACCGCAAGCGTATCGCCGGATTTGAGAATTTTGTTGAGCGCATGTGCGCCCGCAACCCCCAGCCGATCAATCAGCGGCCGGGCATTGTCGTCATGCGGAATGATAAGGCAGTCAGTCAGGCCGAAATGGCGCTTCAGCTCCTGAGCAACAGACAGCGATTCCAACCGCCCACCCTCAAGAGAGATGTTGACGATGCCCTTATCGCGCGCTTCGGCCAGATAGCTGTTCACGGTTGCGCGCGAAATGCCCATGACGTCGGCAATCTCGCTCTGCGTCAGGCCGTCTTCGTAATAAAGCCAGCAGGCCCATACATAGGGATCATCGCCATAACGCATGGGAATCGTGATCGAATTCTCGCTTGTACCGGTCTTTGGTTTGCCGACCTTGCGCGATGGGTTGGGCTTGAGCGTCATGCGATTTTCTGTTGCCTCTCTCCTGCGCAGCAAACATGAAAGCGTTCAAACGCAATTGCAACATGATGAAACGAATTTGGCGCCTGAATGTGTGGACCCACACAGTTTTCAGACGCCAAACTCAAAATCGGGACAGAAAGCCTTACTGCAAGCGGCTCTTTGCCTGTGCTGCAAGATCAGTCAGAATCAGTGCGCAGGATGTTGCACCCGCATCAAGGACACCCAGTGAACGCTCACCGAGACGGCTCGCGCGACCGATCTTAGCCACGAGATTAAGTGTGGAGTCGCGACCGGCTTCAGCAGCTGCCGACAAAGCGTCCAGGCTTTCAGCAAAGGACTGGCCCTTGCCGTTTGCTTCGTCAAAAGCATTGATTGCCGGGATCAGCGTATCGAGCAGCGTCTTGTCACCAAGCTTTGCCGAACCGATCGACTGGATGCCTTCAAGACCTGCATGAAGCATGGTGCTGAACGTGGCTGCATCAATATTTTCGACGCCTTCCAGCTTTTCTGCAAACTCGTTGAACATCACGCCGTAAAGCGGGCCCATCGAGCCACCGATTTCGGTCAGCAGAACGGTTCCGAGCGTATCAAGACCTTCAGCAAGCGTTACGTCTTTACCGCGCAGGCGTTCGGCTGCGAGGCCGAAACCCTTGGCCATGTTCACACCATGGTCGCCATCGCCGATCTTGCCGTCGATTTCGCTTAAGTAGGCTTTGTTCTCGATAATCCGGTCTGCAAGCGAAAGAACGATCTCACCCGATCCGGCATTCTTGAATGTCTGCATGATATGCCTCTTTCTTACAAAACCGCCGTGCAGCGGGCTTCTACATCCAGCAGTGCTTTCAGTTCATCATCCAACGCCATGACTGTCAGCGTCGCACCGACCATTTCGAGCGACGTGAAGTAGTTGCCGACATAGGTGCGATAAACCTTGAGGCCGCGCGCTGTAATTTCCTGCTCGATGGTATCGTTAAGGATATAAAGCTCGTTGATTGGCGTTGCGCCAAGTCCGGAAACCAGAACCGCAACTTCGGTGCCTTCGGGCAAATTGTGATCGTCGAGAACGATCTTGCTCATGTCCTTGGCAACTTCGTCAGCACGCTTCAAAGGCTCGACGCGGACGCCCGGCTCGCCATGATGGCCGATACCAACTTCCATCGTGCCTGGCTCGATCTGAAAGTTCGGATGGCCGACAGCTGGCAGCGTGCACGGACCAAGACCAACGCCGATAGAACGGCAATTGTCGATGGCCTTCTGTGCTGTTGCCTGCACTTCCTGAAGGCTTGCACCCGATGCAGCTTTTGCACCGCCAACCTTCCACATGAAGATTTCGCCAGCAACGCCGCGACGCTTTTCGCGTTCGTCGGCAGGAGCGGAGCAGACATCATCATTGGCGACGACGGTCAGAACTTCAATTCCGGCCTTGGCAGCAAGTTTGATCGCCATTTTGACGTTCATGTTGTCGCCAGCATAGTTTCCATAAAGGCAGACGACGCCCTTGCCACCATTGGCTTCACGAGCAGCATCATAGAAGCTCTTGGCAGTCGGCGAGGAGAACAGTTCGCCAACGGCAACAGCATCAAGCAGGTTCTTGCCGGTATAGCCGATGAAAGCAGGCTCATGGCCCGATCCACCACCGGTAATAACGCCAACTTTCCCCTCGATAGGTGCATCTTTCGCGACAACCACGCGAGGATTTTCCGTCGAAAGCCGGACCAGGTCTTTATGCGCCTTGATGAAACCCTTGACGGTATCTTCGACCACTTCATCAGGGTTATTGATAAATCTTTGCATTTTGCACCTATCGAAGGCGAGAGATGAGTTCCCGCTCTATAATTTTAAAGCCGTATTTTCGGCCCCGAACAATCGTCAGACCGTTCGCTTTGTTAAAGAATTGTGTAGCCACCATCGATCAGAAGGTCGGCACCATTTATCATGTTCGCACCGCTTGACGCCAGAAAGACTGCGGCGGCTGCAATTTCTTCCGGAAACGCGAAGCGTCCGGTTGGAATGCGCTTCTTGGCGGCTTCGCCCTTTTCGCCGTTCCAGGCCTTCTTGCCCAGTTCCGTGAGAACAATGGTCGGAGAGATCGTGTTGACGGTGATGCCGTATTTGCCCCATTCGGCAGCAAAGGTTTTCGACATGCCGATAACACCGAACTTCGACGCGCAGTAAGCAACATGCTCTTCAATCGCAACAGTACCGGCCTGCGAGGCGAGATTGACGATCTTGCCGCCTTTGCCTGCAGCGATCATGGCGCGGCCCACTTCCTGCGTGACGAGGAAGCTGCCCTTGAGGTTGATTGCAATCGTGCGATCCCAATCGGAAATGGTCAGATCTTCGGCGGGAGCGAGGAAAACAACACCGGCGCTGTTTACAGCGATATCGATCTGTCCGAATGCCTCGACCACGCCTGATACCGCAGCCTTCACCGACGCCGGATCAGATACGTCGCAGACGAAAGGCTTTGCACCGTCTCCAAGCGCTTCTGCCTTGGCACGCGCCTGATCAGCATTGATATCAAGCACAGCAACCTTTGCACCCTTGGCAGCGAAGGCCTCAGCAACGGCCGCGCCAATTCCGGAAGCAGCGCCAGTTACCAGAGCAACTTTACCGTTGAGCGGGAAGTTCAGGTCGATTTGGGGAGATTGGTCGGACATTGTTTGATCCTCGGTGTTGAGGGTAGCGGAATGTTTGGGGTGCGGGATGAGCCGGGGACTGCCCATCCCGCTGTTCTCTATTACTTGCGTGCTTCGAGCAGCTTGTCGACATTGTCGGCTGTTACTGGCGTCCAAGGAACATTGTATTCCTTGTCCTTACCATCGTTGAACGGCATGTCAGGATACTGAGCCCAGATGTCGGACTGTGGCTTGTAGTCGCCTTTCTTCGCGTGGAAGATTGCGAGGTCCATTGCACCCTGCGCCTGAGCGCGTGCATCCTGCAGGATCGACGTCATGGTGCCGGCCTTAACTGCGTTAAGCGCATCGGTCACACCATCGATACCGGCGATAGCAAAGTCATCGACCTTGAGACCTGCCGACTTGATGGCTTCAATCGCGCCGAGAGCCATTTCGTCGTTCTGGCCGATTACACCGTTGATTTCGCCCTTGTGTGCGGTCAACCAGTTTTCCATCAGCGTCTGTGCTTCAGCGCGCGACCAGTTTGCGGTCTGCTGTTCAAGAACCTTCACGTCCGGGCATTCAGCAAGCGCCTTTTTGTTGCCTTCGAGGCGCGAAACCTGCGACGACTGACCAATCGGGCCTTCGATGATGACGACATTGCCCTTGCAACCGATCTTGTCGAGAACGGTCTTGGCTTCCATGTAGCCGGAAACCGCATCGTCAGAACCGACATAAGAAGCCAGAAGATCAGAATTTACGCGGGTGTTGGAACCAACAACCGGAATGTTTGCATCGGCAGCTGCCTGAACGGCAGTCGCACCGGCTTCAACATCGATCGGCACGAAAATGATCGCGTCGAACTTCTGCGTGATCATGGTGTTGAACTGTTCCTGCTGAACGAGCGCGTCATAACGACCGTCGAAAACCGTCAGCGAAACTTCGCCGCTCTTCACAGCTGGATGTTCTTTCAGCGCTTCAGACCAGATCTGCATGAATTCAGCATTCAGGCCGTAAGGGGCTGCGCCAATCTTCAGCTTTTCCTGAGCATTTGCGGCGCCTGCGAGCAGAGCCGTAGCCGATGCCAGGGCAATCAGCAGTTTCTTCATTGGTATTCTCCTCCACAATGTCCGCAATGATTGAATGTGCGGCTTTGGTTGCGCCATGAAACTGGCAATTCAGAATTTTTAGAAATCAGGCGCTCTGGTTGCGTTTCTGATCGAGCATGACTGCACCGACGATCAACGCACCTTTAAGAACCTGCTGGTAGTAAGATTCGATACCCATCAGATCGAGACCATTGTTCATGACGCCAATAATGAGCGCGCCAATCAGCGTTCCCGTGACACGGCCTACGCCGCCCGAAAGACTGGTGCCGCCGATAACAACCGCAGCAATTGCATCCAGTTCGTAAGCAATACCGGCCTGTGGCAGCGCGGAGCCGGTGCGGGCAGCAAGCATCATACCTGCAAGGCCGGAAAGTGCGCCGGAGATGACATAGACAGAGAAACGAACGCGAGTGACGTTGATACCCGATGTCTTTGCTGCATGTGGATTACCGCCAACAGCATAGACATAACGGCCGAAGCGCGTGCGCGTGAGAACCCACCAGGCACCGATGAAGACGATCGCCAGAATAATGACAGGCATCGGGATGCCCATAATCTTGGCAGTTCCGATCCAGCGGAAATCCGGGATCAGTGCAGGCACAGGCTTACCGCCACCGTAGATAAGCGTCATGCCGCGTGCAGCCGACAGCATACCGAGCGTTGCTACGAATGCTGGCACCGAGAAACGCGAAACAATCCAGCCAACCAGTGCGCCGCAGGCACAACCAACTGCAAGACCGGCAGCAATGGCGACGATTGCCGGATAAGGGCCGCCCGCAACGCTTGCAGCGGCAGATGTCGTGGCGAGGCTCGCTGCAACAATACCTGTGAGCGCTGCAACTGAGCCGACAGATAGGTCAATGCCCCGCGTCAGAATAACAAACGTCATACCGATCGCCAGCACACCGTTGATCGAGGTTTGCAGGAGGACGTTTGAAATATTGCCCGTTGTCAGGAAGTATGGATTCGACACCGACAGAATGAAGACCAGAAGCAGGAAGGCTAGGAAAATGCCGTATTCCTGAATGATCAACCGGCGCTTCTCGGAAGCGAACCAGCTGTTCGTTTGTGTTTTCTCGATATTGCTCACGTTTTCCAGCCTCTTCCCAGCCTGCCAGTGTCAGGCCTAATCTCAATCAAGCGTGCAGAGCATTGCATTACGCGCATCCCGAAAACCGGTTCCCGCTTTTCGGGATGCGCTTAGATCAACGCCTGGCCATCAGGTCGACAAATGCACCAGCTTTTGTGCGTCAGTGTCGGCCCTGTCATAGACGCCAGCCGACCGGCCCTGCCGCATCACGAGGATACGGTCGGACATGCCCAGAACCTCGTCGATTTCAGATGAAATCATCACGACGGTGCCGCCTGACGCAGTGAATTCGCAGATGATGCGATAGATTTCGCGTTTTGCGCCCACATCCACACCGCGTGTCGGCTCATCGAGCAACAACAGGCGCGGATTGCGCAGGAACCATTTGCCCAGCACAACTTTCTGCTGGTTGCCGCCCGAAAGACCGGAAACCGGCATCGTGTCGCGTGCTGCCTTGATGCCGAAATGCGCGATCATCTTAGCGCTTGCTTCAGCTTCTTCGCGCTGACGCATGGCAAATGACGGGCTCATTTCAGGAAGACTGGCAAGGCAGATATTGGCGCGCACACTGTCTGTGAGGTTAAGTCCCGTCAGCTTGCGGTCTTCGGTGACAAAGGCAATGCCTTCAGCCATTGCATCAGCAGGCTTGCCCACTTTGAGGGCGCGGCCCTCAAGCCGAATCTCGCCCTTGCTTGCCTTGTCGAGACCGAAGATGCAGTTGAAAATTTCGGAACGACCCGAACCCATCAGGCCGTAAATGCCAAAGATTTCGCCTTTACGGACCGAGAACGAAATATCTTCGATCTTGCCAGGAAGAGCGAGATCGGAAACCTCGAAGCCAATCTGATCGGTAGGCTCGTTGGTCTTGATGAATTCTTCGCCAAGCTCGCGCCCAACGATCAGACGGATCAGTTCGGGACGGTCGATATCGCTCAGCGCGCCCGAACCGACATAACCGCCGTCGCGGAAAACCGTATAGGAATCTGCGATCTGGAAAATCTCGGACAGGCGATGCGAGACATAGACAATGCCCTTGCCTTCAGCCTTGAGACGTTCGACTGCCTTGAACAGCTGCTGCGCTTCCTTTTCACCGATGGCCGATGTCGGCTCATCCATGAAGATAACATCGGCATTGTGGCTGAACGCCTTGGCGATTTCCACGAGCTGCATCTGTGCAACCGACAATTGGCTCATCACCTGTGTCGCGCGAATGTCAAACTCCAGACGATCCAGAAGCGCCTGCGCTTCACTGTTCATCTTCTTGAAGTCAATGCCGCCAAATCGCGCTGGAGGTTCGCGACCAAGAAAGATATTCTCTGCAACACTCATATGCGGAACAGGGCTCAGCTCCTGTTCGATAATCGCGATACCGGATTTAAGCGCTTCCGCAGGCGTCGAATACTGAACCTCTTCGCCGCGCAGCCAGATCTTGCCGCCGTCGCGCTGCTGGATACCCATCAGAATGGAGAGGAATGTGGATTTGCCTGCGCCATTACCGCCGCAAAGCGCATGGACCGAACCTGCACGCAGTTCCAGCTGGCCATTGCGAAGTGCTGCAACACCGCCGAACGATTTTTTCAGGCTCTCAACTTTCAATAGCGTCTGCACGGTATCCTCCTTGACCACGCACGACAAAAATCACCCATTGTTCGACATATGTCAATAAGCTCATTTTACATTTGATTGATAATCACCGGCTTTTGTCAAAATTAAATTCAGGCGCACCCGCAATCTATTATCGAAGGCGACAAAGGTCTTCGGTGAAGGAATGTACAACTAGTTGTAATTTAACGATTTTAGTTAGGTCTAGTCCGCATATGTATGTCATAAAAATCAGTTAAGCGGATCATCAAACTTATAGACGTGTAATGTGTATGCTGCGCGAAAGACGCTCCAGCAGTCTTCAGTAATCAATCTCTGAAGAGCTTTAAACTTATAGATTCTGTAAAATCTGCATCATAGCGACCAACATAACGATGCCAGCGCGCCCCTTCCTCGAACGCGCTGACACCGAACCCACCGCACGTTCCTGAGAATAGT
>NZ_DAMBKZ010000009.1:0-202933 GCF_032066345.1 Brucella sp. | reverse complement strand
CAATTCCATGCATTTGCAAGACCTTTACGAACGCTTCTTCCGTCGTCATCTTCATTTTAGTCGCATCTCCTAAGCTACTTTTTCGTATGAAGTTGTGCGCGCAGCCATCTGCATCGTGCCGGTGGCCAGCTTGTCCTTGAGAACCAGTTCCGCGACTTTTGCGCCGATCATCATCGCCGGCGCATTGGTGTTACCGGAGACGATTTCCGGCATGATCGAGCAGTCGGCGATGCGCAGGCCCACAATGCCTCGCACCCGCAAACAAGGATCGACAACTGCGTGCTGATCCGCCCCCATTCGACATGTGCCTGTCGGATGGTAGATTGTGGTGGAATTGTCGCGCGCCCAACCGAGCAACTCGTCATCACTTTGAAGATCAGCGGTTGGTCGATATTCCTCGGCAATGGCTGACACAAGCGGTTGGGTGCGCGCGATCCGGCGGGCTATGCGGATACCCTCGACAAGTGTCTGCTGATCATGCTGCGTCGACAGATAGTTTGGCCGAATAAGCGGATAGTCGAGCGCATTGGACGATTGCAGCGTGATCGTTCCGCGGCTCTGCGGACGCAGCTGGCAGACCGATTGGGTGAAGGCGGAAAATGGATGAACGCCTTCTCCCGGGCTATCGGCCGACCAGGGCTGGATGTGGAATTGAACATCGGGTGTGGCAAGTTCTGGCCTTGTTTTGACAAAACCGAACACCAGGCTCGCCGCCATGGTCATCGGACCGGTCCGGAACAGCGCATATTCGAGACCGATCGCTGCCTTTTTGAAAAGGCTTCGAACCTCGTCATTGAGTGTCGGCTCCTTGCATTTGTAAACCATGCGCGCCTGCAAATGATCCTGCAGGTTCTGCCCGACTTCCGCAGCATCCCGATGCACAACAATCCCGTGGTCTTTCAGCTGCTGCGCCGGACCAATTCCAGACATGAGCAGGATATGTGGCGAGCCGATCGCGCCCGCGCATAGGATCACCTCCCGATTGGCGTCAATCGTGGCGATGGAGCCGTCGCTGCGACGCACTTCAACCCCACGCGCGCGACCGTCCCTGATCAGCACACGGGTGATCTGGCAATCCGTCTGAACATTGAGATTCTGGCGGTGGCGGACAGGGGCGAGAAAGGCTTTCGCCGAAGAGCAGCGGCGGCCATTATGCATGGTCAGCTGGAAATGCCCGACCCCTTCCTGCGTTGGACCGTTATAATCGGGATTATAGGGGTAGCCATTGGCCTGCGCTGCCTCAAGCCATTTCTCACAAATGGCGCGCTTCAGACGCGGATCCGAAACCTGCAACTCACCGTTCTGCCCGCGGCCGGTAGCACCCGGCCGGTGAAATGTCTCGAAACTCTCGAAAATCGGACCGACGTCCTGCCACGACCAACCATGATTGCCAAGCTGGGCCCAATGGTCATAATCCTGTTGCTGGCCGCGGACATAAAGCAGGCCATTGAGCGATGAAGAGCCACCCAGCACCTTTCCGCGCGGCCAGTTCAATGACCGGCCGTTGAGCCCGGGGTCCGGCTCGGTTGCGTAACACCAGTCATATTTGGGGTCATTCATGGTCCGGAAATAGCCGACCGGAACGTGGATCCAGGGGTTGGTATCGTTCCGTCCCGCCTCCAGCAAATGGACCGTTACCGTGGGATCCGCACTGATCCTGTTGGCCGCGATGCAGCCAGCGGATCCAGCCCCGACGATAATGTAATCTGCAACTTCATTCATAAAGATATTCCTCATCACGGGGTCCGCTTGCAGTCGTCAAGCGGCCCCATTCCATCGGGCTTAAAGTCCTGCCAGTCCTTGCGCTGACCGTCGGCGCCGTCTTTCCATCGCAAGCGCGCAGGCCAGCGAAATCACCGCAGCAAAAACCACGTAGACGCACACCCACAAAGGATCGTTGTTATTGATGGCCATCAGATAGGTGGCGATCATCGGGGTCAGACCCGATGCAATGATGCCCGAGAATTGATAGACAAATGATATCCCGGTATATCGCACCGTCGGATCAAAAAGATCCGCGAACAGCGCCGCTTCCGGACCGTAACACATTGGATAGATGATACCGAAAGGCAGCACGATACCCAGAATAATCAATACCGGCTCGCCAGTCGACATCAGCCAGAAAGCCGGGAACACGCTCAGTCCCAACAGCAATGATCCCCAGGCATAGGTGAGGGGGCGGCCAATCCGGTCGGACAAATGTCCAAACAATGGAATGAACGCCACCATGACCACCGCCGCCGCACAAACGGTCCAAAGGGCTGTTGTCCGGTCAATGCCTGCATAGCGGGTGAGGTAGAGAATTGAGAATACCGCGAAGATATTGAAGAAAACGCCGTCGATATAGCGCGCGCCCATGCCTAAAATGACATTGCCTGGATAGCGCTTGATCATGGTGGTGAACGGCAGGCCCTGATCGCGATTGCGGGATGCGGCCTTGGCTTTGACAAATTCGGGGCTCTCGTGAATGTTCGATCGGATCCAGGTGCCCAGAAACACCAGGATGATCGATCCGATGAATGCCGCGCGCCAGCCCCATGCCATGAATTGATCATCGGGAAGCAGAGACAGCAGCGCCATGACCCCGGATGACAGGAACAGACCGAGTGACAGGCCGATCTGCGGCAGGGAAGCGTAGAACCCACGCTTGTTTTGAGGGGCATATTCATAAGCCATCAGAACGGCTCCGCCCCATTCACCACCAATGCCTATTCCCTGCAGGATGCGCAGGAAAAGAAGCGCAATCGGCGCCATCATGCCGATCGTCTCATAGCCAGGCAGCAAACCAATGGCGACCGTCGCGCCACCCATCATCAACAGGCTTAAGATCAGCATCGCCTTGCGGCCGACCAGATCTCCAAAATGCCCAAATATCAGTCCGCCCAATGGGCGTGCGACGAAACCAACGGCAAATGTGGCATAGGCCATCATGATCGAAACGGTTTCATTATCCGATGGAAAATACAGGTGGTTGAACACAATACCGGCCACCACACCGTAAAGAAAAAAGTCATACCACTCGATTGTCGAGCCGATTAGACTGGCGAAAACAACTTTTCTGACATCGCTTGTCTGGCTGCGGCTCCTCACCGCATCCACCATTGTATCCGACATGACGCCCTCCTCGCGTTTGACGGTTATCATCCGATCCACACTCCTCCTGTGGATCGCAGTGCCTCAAGCTTTTGCGCAAAGCGACAGGGAGTCAACATAAAAATGAGACGAAAAGTCTCAAAAAAAGTAAGTAATTGAATTCGCCGGATATAATTTCTCTTGGATAGGCTTCTAAGCTGCGCTAAACCACAAAGACCGTGGTTTCTAACGTAGTTTTTTGATGAAGAACGATCCTGACAATCTGGCAAGCAGTCCGAGTATCCGAAACTTGCAAATCCTCGAATTGCTGGGGTCCCGTCGACGCGCCATGACCCCTGCGGAAATCATTGAAGAACTCAGACTGCCCAAGCCAACCGTGCACCGCTTGCTTGCCTATCTCGAAGATCAGGGTTTTCTCGCCAAGAATATCGATGGAAAAAGCTATTTGCCCGGCGCGCGTTTTCGCGAAATGGCGGTCGGGGCCATGCATGCGTCCCTAAGCAATCTTCCCAGCAGAAACGTGCTGGTGGGACTCAATCAGCAAATCGGAGAAACCTGCAATCTGGCCGTCCCCGACAAGGACGAAATGGTCTATGTCGATCGTGTTGAAACACATTGGCCCTTGCGCATCGCCCTGCATATCGGATCGCGTGTGCCGCTGCATGCAACCGCTGCTGGCAAGGTGACACTGGCGTTTCTTTCCCCCGATGCGTTGCAGCGCTATCTGCTGACTGGTACCCGCCAGGCGATCACCGCCAGGACGATTACTGACCCGGACCCGCTTCGCGCCGAAATCGATCAGGTCAAGGCACAGGGTTATGCCACCGATCAGGAGGAGCTCGTCGAGGGGATGATCGCGGTGGCGGTTCCGGTTCTCGACAGCAGGAACAATTTTTGTGCAACGCTTTCCTTTCATGCGCCAACGCAACGGCTTTCTCTGCAACAAGGGCTTGCCCATCTCAATGATCTTCGTCATGCCGCGGAGAAATTGGGCCAGCTGATCTGAAAGCGCGTATCCCTGCTTGCTGATGCATTCTTTCGACCGACAGCGCATTGCACGACACCACATTTGACCCGGCGAGTTGCCTGCAAAATGACGGAACTTTTCGCAGCCTCGCGCATTGCCGCCATGGATGAATGGGCGATGAGGGGCTATGAGCGAAGATCAAGTGCTGCGTCCCGGCAAAAATTGCTGGCGGGTTGAAACTGCGGAGCGCTTCGCCTTTGTTGTCGATGGTGCCGATTATTTCGTGGCCTTGCGCAAGGCGCTGCTCAAGGCCCGCCACTCGATCATGCTGGTGGGCTGGGATTTCGACACACGCATCAATATTGGCGAGTGCACGGACGGTGGACCACAACAATTGGGGGATTTCATTCTCTGGCTGGCCGATCGCACGCCGTCTCTTGAAATTCGTTTGCTGCGCTGGGATACCGGCGCCTTCAAGGCATTGTTGCGGGGCAACATGCTCTGGACAATCCTGCGCTGGAAAGCCCATCCGCGCATTACCCTGAAATTTGACGCCAAACATCCTATCGCCGGCTCGCATCATCAGAAGATCGTGGCAATCGACGACAGTCTGGCATTTTGTGGCGGCATCGATCTGACAATGCGTCGCTGGGATACGCGCGAGCATCTCGACAACGATCCGCGTCGCGTCAGCCCCAGCGGCAGAACCGAGGATCCATGGCATGACGCCACCAGCGCCTTTGATGGCGATGCGGCGCGTGCCATTGGCGATCTCGCCCGCATGCGGTGGCAGGTGGCGACCGGTGAGACCTTGCCGCGCTGTCAGCAACCCCATGATTGCTGGCCTGACGGCTTGAACGCAACTTTCACCGATATGCGGCTTGGCATTGCGCGCACCATTCCCAAGATGGCGGAGCAGGAGCCGGTGCACGAGATCGAAGCGGCGTGGCTCGACATGATCCGCAGTGCCAGACGCCATATCTATGCCGAGAGCCAGTATTTTGCCTCCCGCAAGATCGCTCGGGCGATTGCCGAGCGCCTTTGTGAAGCGGATCCTCCTGAAATCGTCATCGTCACGCCACAATCGGCGCATGGTTGGTTGGAGCCGCTGGCGATGGATTCCGCACGCGCAAGACTGGTGCAGGCGCTTGAACGGATCGATCATCGGCGTCGACTGCGGATCTGGCATCCCCGGACCACGGGTACTCAACCCATCTATGTGCATGCCAAGGTCATGGTGGTGGACGACACGGTGCTGCGGGTGGGGTCATCAAATTTTAACAACCGCTCCATGCGCCTCGACAGTGAATGCGATGTCATTTTATGCGCGGATGCCGCAGATGATGCCCTGCGTCTGAAGATCGCGCAGCTGCGCGATGACCTCTTGGCGGAACATCTTGGCATCAAGGCCGAACAGGTCTCGCAGAGGCTGGCGGAGACCGGGTCTTTGATTGAAACGGTCGAGCAACTCTGCGGTCCTGGAAGAAGCCTCTATCCCTATCAGATGCCGGAACTATCGGGGATAGAAGAGTGGCTCGCTGAAAATGAGATTCTTGACCCAAACGGCCCCGACGAAATCTTTGAATCGATTGACAAACGCGGCTTGTTCAAGGGCTGGGACAGGATCAAGGCACGGTTTCCCCATTGCCAGAAGCCTTGACAGCACTTTGTTTTTTAAAGGCCAGAGCGAAGTCTCATCCTGAGCCCCCAGGTGTCTGAGCCCCCAGGTGTCCCTCGCACAGACCGATCTGCGCTTTTGTCAGCAGCCTTCGCACGATCACGTTTTCGCGTTGCCGCAAGGGCACCGGACAATGGCCGCCAGCCTTGTTTCATGCGCCTGTAATCCAGCTTCGGCGTGGTGCGCCGTCCCTCAAGCATGCGTGATCGGTTCTCGTAACAACAGGACTTGCAACGCCTGACATTGCGTTTATAAGCCATCGCCGGTTTGATGATTTTCGCTCCATCCGATCAGGTCGAGCCCGATCTCAAACCAAGGATTTTGCTGTGTTGTGAGCGTCTGCGCCCTCTGCCTGCTTGCGGCAGGGCAGGGGCTGCCGCTGTCCGGGCAGGCACGATACAGGGCTAATGAGGTCCTGTGTCCAAGCCAGGTCCAATGTCGAGCTTGTGCTCATTTTTGAGGTTGTCATGTCTACGCAATTGCTGGCAATGGTGCTGGCGCCGCTCATGGGACTGTTTATTGTCAGTATCGGAAACGGCTTTTTATCATCCCTCACAACATTACGACTGGACGCCGCCGGTGCCTCGGCCACGGTGGTTGGTATTGTTTCCTCGGCTTATTTTATTGGCCTGACGCTTGGCGCGGTTTTCCACGATCGGCTGATTGTGCGCATCGGCCATATTCGCGCCTATAGCAGTTTCGCATCGCTGATCGCGGTGAGCGTTTTGCTGCAGGGGATATATTTCGACACCTGGTTCTGGTTTTTCCTGCGCCTCCTCTACGGTTGGGCGGCGATTGGTGTGTTCCTGGTCATCGAAAGCTGGTTGTTGCTGGCTTCGGATGAAAAAATGCGCGGTCGGATTCTTGCGCTCTATATGATTGCGCTTTACGGCTCAGGGATGATGGGACAGGCGGGACTGGGGCTGATCGACGCCTGGGGCGCGGTGGTGCCTTTCATGGCGGCGGCAATGCTTGCATCGCTTTCGGTACTGCCGATCGTCATTCTGCCCAGAGTGACCCCGCATGTCGAGCGGGTTGAGCCACTCAAGCCGCTGGAACTTTTGCGCATGACCCCCAGTGGCGTGATTGGGTGTTTTGGTTCCGGCATCGCGATCGCTGCGGTCTACGCCTTGCTACCGCTCTATCTTCAGCGAATGGGGATGAATGTAGGCGAGGTCGGCAAAATGATGGCCAGCGTTATTCTCGGCGCAATGGTGCTGCAATATCCGGTTGGTCGCTGGTCCGATAGACAGGATCGTCGCGTTGTGCTGATCACGCTTAGCATTGCCTGTGTTGTTCTGGCAGCCGTGATCATTGCGCTGCCGCCGACCTCATCGCTGTTGATCTTTGTATTTTTCCTTTTGGGGGGCGGGATCTTTGCCATCTACCCCGTTGCTGTGAGTTTTTCAGCCGATAGTACCTCCGCCGATGCCCTGGTTCGGATGATCCAGGGTCTGCTGCTGATCAACTCATTGGGATCAGCCATCAGCCCGCTCATTATCTCCCCGATGATGACCAGTCTCGGACCATCTGGCCTGTTCTGGGCGCTTGCCATTCTGAACGGACTGATGGCCGGATTCTTCATCTGGAGACGCGGCGCGAGACCCGACTCCGTGCCCGCTGCACCCTTTGCGCCCGCAACACCCTTTTCGCCGATTGGTGCCGAACTTCGTGTCACCGATGAAATGATACAGGGTGCGATCGAAAATGACAGGAATGACAACAACCACGTTGTTCTGCCAAGCTAGCGTATGCAAGGGTTTCATCGAAATCGCGAGGATGCGCCCATCATGCTTTGGGCGCATCCGGCTGCGAAACCTGCTTCGCGCTGTTGCCGACACTGAATCTTTTAAATCCGATCAATTTGGATATGGCTGATCAAGCAAGATAATCTTGCGCGCCGACCTTCACAGACCGGCGCGCATTTCCCCGCCCAAGCCGGCTTCATTGCGAGGCAATCTCACATCCGGACAGCGTAACTTCAATTCACCCCTGTCCGTGCTTTCCGCTATCGCCCGCATCAACGGCGCTGAGACGGAATTTGCCTTTAAAATCACCGCGACGGTGTTTACAAGATTTCCGGTGAAGGGCTGACATCATGGACATTGATCTGTTTGAGGATTTCATCATCCTTGCCGACGAGTTGAATTTCTCCGCCGCTGCTGCACGACGCAATGTCACGCAGCCGGCATTCAGCCGCCGCATTCAGATGCTTGAGCAATGGATTGGCGCGCCGCTGCTTAGCCGCACAAGTCGTTCGGTGACGCTGACACAGGCAGGACGCGTTTTCTACACCCGCGCTTTGAGCATTGTGCGCGACGTCAAAAGGGCGCGCGAAGATACTCGCGATACGGCCGGAAAGGCCGAACGGAGCTTGGCAATCGCCGCAACACACGCTCTGTCCTTCACATTCGTGCCACGCTGGATGCTGCAAACGATTGGCCATTCCAGTATCGGCTCCGCAAGCCTGGTGACCGACACCTATGCCGAATGCGAGCAACTCCTGCTCAGCGGCGATGCGGTTTTTCTGATCTGCCATCGCCGTCCCGAAACAAAAAACAAGCTGACCACCCGCCAATTCACCGCCTGCACCATTGCCGAGGATGTGCTCATTCCGCTCTCCATTCCCGGTTCCGACGGGCTGCCACGCTTTAATCTCGATACCGCAAGCGATCACGCACCATTGCCGCAACTCAGCTATGCGTCCGCCTCCGGACTTGGACGCATTCTCGAAGATTATTTCGCACAGGGCGACCTGCGGCAAAAGCTTGAAATCCAGTTCCGTTCCGATCTCGCTGCCACCCTTTTGGAAATGGTCAAGGAAGGCCAGGGCATTGCCTGGGTGCCGCTGTCGCTCGCGGAACGTGAGCTTGCATCCGGCCAATTGCTGCGCGCAGGCTCTGAAATATTCGACGTTCCCGTCAAGATCACGCTGATCCGCCCCACGACGCGGCTCAGCTTCCATGCGGAACAGTTCTGGCAGAAAGCGTCAGCCACAGCTGTCGTCAGCGGACCCGATGGCTGACTGTTCCTGGTTGGTCTGCAGCGCGGCAGGTTTTGGGAGTGGCACAGCGTGCAGATATCGCTGTTGAGTGCGGCTACGCCTTGCCGTTCCTTCAAATAACTGAAATCTCTGTAAGAAATCTTTATCGCGTCGCCTCGTCCTTTTTGCGAGCCTTCCCGTTGTCTTCCCTGGGCCCCGCTATAAACAGGACATGACCTGAATGCAGATCAACCAAGTTCACAACCGGATCATTTCGTCGAACAATATGCTTTCGCTGATTAAGAGCAGCCCGCTCGGGGTCTGTATCACGGATGAGCAGGGGAAATTCATTTTCGTCAACAACGCCTATTGCGCTCTTTACGGCTATCAGGCGGATGAATTGATCGGCCAGGATTTCACAATCATCGTCCCGCCAAAGGCCAGAGACGAGCTGATGGCTCTGCATCACGCCTTCATCCATTCAAGCCTGGAGGACAGCGAGCAGGTGCTGACTGAATTGCGCAGTGAGTGGACCGTCATCGATCGTCAGGGCAACCCGCTCACCATCATTGCCAATGCGGTGTTGCTGGTGGGCAAGGACGGGGCGCGAAGCAAGGCGACATTCGTAACCGATATTACCCAACAGAAAAATGCCGAGGAAAAGCTGCTGCGGGCCAATCGCCAACTGGCCTATCACGCAAGCCGGGACGAACTGACCGGCTTGTTGAACCGACGCGCCGGAATGGAACGTGTATCGCGGGAAATCGTGCTGGGAAGGGCTCAGGTGCGGCCGCTCAGTGTGGCCTTTCTGGATGTCGATCATTTCAAGAAAATCAATGACACGCATGGTCATCAGGTCGGCGATGAAGTCCTGCACGAAATCTCGAGACTGATTGCGCGTCAGATCAGGGTGGGGGATTGCGCTATTCGCTATGGTGGTGAGGAAATTCTGGTCGTGTTGCCAGCGACCACTGCCGCTCAGGCTGTTGCTGTCATTGATCGCTTGCGCTTAGCGCTGCACAGCCAGCCGCTGAGCAGCATGAAAATTGCTGTCACATTCTCAGCCGGCATCGCAGAATATTCGGGCGGGGACCGGAGAAAACTGCTTGCCAAAGCGGACAAGGCGCTTTACGCGGCGAAAAATGCCGGTCGCGACCGATCGATCGCCGGCTAAAGTGCAAATGGTGCAATGCCGCATGGTGATTGACCAACCTGCCATAAAAGCGAGCTTCCCTGTTTGGAGCCCACGACAAGCCCTCGAGCGGCGATGCTATGCAAGGCGATGGCGTTAGATGGTTCCTTGAGGCGGTCCCAGTCGATCTAAGAAATCGACCCTGCTTGCCTCGCAATAGCGCGATGCCAATTGCTCAAAGCCCGTTCTGTCCTGCTCGCTGAAGCGATTGCTGACCGGGCTATCGATATCAAGAACGCCAAAAATCCTGCCGTCTTTCCAAAGCGGAATGACCAGTTCGGATCGTGATGCGGCGTCACAGGCTATATGGCCGGGAAAAGCGTGCACATCCGCTACAACAATCGTCTCCTGGTTCACCACCGCCATGCCACAGACGCCTTTTCCAACGCCGATGCGGACACAGGCAGGCTTGCCCTGAAACGGACCAAGAACCAGTTCGGAGCCTGATCTGAGGAAATAAAATCCCACCCAGTTGAGTTCATCGACGAGCTGAAAGATCAGGGCTGAGAGATTGGCTGCATTGGCGATATAATCCGTCTCATCGCCCATCAGTGCGTTGGCCTGAAGATCGAGCTGGCGAAAAAATTCGGCTTTATCGGCTGAGCCGACAGGATCTACGGAAAACATCGGTGTCTCTCCAGGCTGCGCGTCATGCCGTGTCTTCGCACATGCCTTGCGTCAATTGCAACGGCAATACGCCGAAATTGCCCGAAAGGCTTTCAGTCGTCAGCTTTTGCCGATATTTCATCCATGCATAGGGCAATCATTCCGCAGGTGACGGCTGAAAGCCGAGATGCTATAGACGGCGAGGGGGCTTCGACTTGACTTTCCGCCATCAGGACGGAGGTGGTATGGCGACCCCGAACAATTCTGGTCACGATAATGCGCCACCCGTGAACGGGCCGCGACGACTTCAATTGAGCCGTTTGAGGCAAAGGCTGCTCGCCCTTGTCATTGCAGGCGTGGGCAGTGCGGCAGCCAGTATCATTTCCTATGCGAGTGCGATTTATGCGGCGGCAAACCCCGAGCCGATCCGACAATTGGCCATCGGAGAAGAACTCGACACCGGTCTGTGGCATGTCGTGTTCGCTGACGCGCGTCTTGCCGACCGGCCGCCCACCGGGTTCAAGCCATCGCAACCCAAAACATTCGTCACGGTCGCGTTTCGCATTACCAATCAGTCGGCATCCTCTGCCTATGTTTCACGAAATCTGCTGCAAACTGACCCGCAAATGCCGCCCCCCACACTCTATCTGGCGCGCGACAACTGGATCGCAAGCCCGATCAATCCCGGCATGCCAGAAGACCTCATCGCCGTGTGGGAACTCGAAGACGGTCAGCCCGCGCCCGAGCAACTGCGAATCCATGTTGGAAGCCAGATCTATAAAAAACGCGATAATCTTTACGGCGCTTCCTCATGGCTTGATCGTGATCCTGTTGCGGTGATCAGCCTGCCCCTGTCTCAACCCCTGTCCAAGCCCCTTTCCAAGCCCTTGTCCATGCCCGTGTCGCAGGAGCCCGCAAAGCAGTGATGACCAAGCTCAGCAGTTTCGGCCTTCTGATCCTCACGCTGGCCGCCCTTTACTTCCTGCAGCACTCCACTCCTTACTATAGTGATATCCTTTCGCCAGTCGCTGTGGCCGGCATGCAAGGCAGTGCGGTAAAGGCGGACCGTTTTGCGCTCGGCGTCGGCAATGCCTATCGAGCAAGACAACTGACCACCCCCGGTGTTTCGCGCGAGCGCAGTTATTCCACCCAGGGAGAGTGGCTGGTGATCGAGGCGGCAGCCAAGGCCGAGATTGAAAGCCTCAGTCTGATGTCGGTCGCCTGGCTCGGTCCCAATGGCGTTCGCTATCGGCTCACCGGACGCTTGTCGAGCGTCGCCGGCATGATCGGGTCGGAACGGCTGGAGCCGGGCATTGTGCGCCCGGTGTTGATCGTGTTCGAGTTGCCGGCCGATCAAATCAAAGGCGGTCGGTTGTTGATCGCTGAATCCGCCCTGACGCCCTTGTCAGAAGAACTGCACATTACGCTTGATGATGACCGCTTGCACGATGTTCATCGCTCGATTGAAATTGCGCGCGGCGACAGCGTCATGGCCTGGCAGCTGGAGATGACGGAATGACGACACTCGCGCCGACCACGTCGCGACGCAATTTTTGGTGCTGTCTTTTCCTGCTGGTCCTGGCCTTGCCGCTGGCCGTTTTCGTTCAGTCAAAAGGCGAGATTGTTGGCTGGGTCAAAGCAACACTGCTTGAGATCAAACCGCTGCCCCCCGGATCATCTGCGCTCTATGCGCAGGCGCGCTTTCGCTCAAGCGGGCTGGAAAGTTTCGACGGTCCATTACCCAAAACAAAGCTTGTCGCCGCAAAGCTCGATATCACCCTTGAAGATGTCGCGGCATTCAAGGCCGCCATGCCCTGTGAAATCAGTCTGCTCGATGCGCAGCACCGCCGGTTCAAACCGCTTTCGCCTATCGATGGTGATCTGCGAAAGCGCAAGCCGGAATGGGCCGAAAAGCCCGACTGCAACAGCCTGATTGGCGAGGAGCGTGCCGGTCACAGGATCGAGGTGGTTGAAACCTATCTTGTTCCGGATGACGCAAAAATCATGAGCATCGATATCTCGATGGCAGGGATCAAACCGCAGCGGCTTGTCCTGGCGGCCTTTTAAAGGCGCTGCTGCGCAGCGCATATTCAAGCACCGCAGCCAACAGCGCAATTCTGATCGCATCCAGGATGATGCCGCCATCGAGTTCGGTGGGGCTGCCAAACAGAATTTCCAGCACGTCACCCAGACGTTGCCAGGTCGCAATATCATAAGGCCCGAGCAGATGGGTCGCGCCATACCAGATCCAGGCCCCCGCCCAATTTGTCATGGGGTAAAGCACGATGAATGTAAGGAGCGTTGCCAGGCTGGTGGAAACAACCAGCTTGAGACAATTTAAGACAGGGCGATAGCGGCTGCGATAGCCTCCAAGATAATGGAGGGCAAAATCACTGAGCCAGCCGCCAACCCGGCTTTGCAAGAGTGGCGGCTTTTGTGCGGCTGTGCTGCTCGACAGATCATAGCCATAGACAATCGAGGCCATGACCAGCCAAACAAGCGGTAACAAAGCGTAAAAGAACAAATTCTGCACCTGCGCTGACAGGTCCGGTTGCCGAAACTCGACGGGGATGAAGGAGGACGGGCTGGCCGCATAGGCAGTGATTGCCCACCAAGCGGAACTTTCCCTTATCCCGTCAAGCACTCCGCCCGCTCCAATGAAGCCAATGAGTTCATCTTTCCATTTGTTGAGCGCAAATAGACTGATGAATATCCAGCTGGCATCCGCGGCGACGATCACAAAGCGCAACCACGGCGAATTGCGCTTTGCGTTCAGGCGCTTGCTGATCCATCGGATGCACCAGCACACCAGAATAGCTGCAACAAGACTGCGCGAACGCATCAGGTTGAAGACTTCAATCCGCTCGCCAAATGCCAGTCGTTCGAAAGCAAGGCGCGAATATTCCCTGATTGTATCGCCGAGAAATCCCCAGGCGGCATAATAGGCAAAGAATGGCAATATCACCGCAGCCGTCAGGACAAAGAGCCGATCCGTTCGCCGTCCGGCGCCCTCTGCCGCGACTCTTTTAACGCTGCCGCGCAGCTTTGCGAGCGCCGGTAATGCCGGGCGAAGGCAATTCAACATCACCACCACCACAAGGAGTTTGACCAGAACGACCAGCGATAACACGATCATTCCGGCGAGCGGCGCATAGAAGCCAGCGCGCACCGCGCCCTGCAGCAGCAGTTCACGCGTAATCAGTCCAACAGTCCCTGTCAACAGCAGTTGCGGCCAGAAACGCCACAGCAGTTGCGCTGCAAGCGTGATGAGACCAGCAACATCCTTGAGCATGCGCATGGAGGAAACCTAAGCCGCAAAAGCCGTCAGCTCAACACAAATGATTGCTGTCGACTGCACTATTCGCCTTGGAAGTGGCATTGCCTGGCGCATAGTTGCCTCGATCAGATATGCGCTGGAGGAAGCGGTGCCACCTGCAGGCGATGGGCACTTGGAGGCGCGCCGGTAATCCGCTTATAGGCACGGCTGAACGAGGCTTCTGACTCATAACCAAGCCGATGGGCGACAGTTGCCACCCGCTGGCCTTGCTTTAGCCATTGATGCGCCTGCTGCATGCGGGTTCGTCCGACATAGCGCGCCGGTGTCTCGCCGACAATATCGAGAAACCGCTGCGCGAAGCTTGACCGCGATGCGCCCATGATCTCGGCGAGATCCTCGACGCTCCAGTGGCGCGCCGGATCCAGATGCACCGCCGCCAGCACGCGGCCAATCTCGTTGTTGCGCAATGCTGCCAACCAGCCTTTTTCCTTACCGCAGCCATGTTCTACCCAACTGCGGATCATTGTTGCCGTCAAAACGTCGGCCAGCCGCGCAACAATTCCGCAGGCGCCGACACGGTTCATCTGAACCTCGCGTGCCATGCCCTCCAACAGGGCTGGAATTGAAGGCTCTTTCGCCGCAAAATCATTGGCCCTGATAAAATCGGGCATCAGTTGCAGCAAAGGGTGATCGCGGTCGAGATTGAACGTCATGACAGCGAAAAACAACAGATTGCGCCTGTCCGCATTCGGGCATTCAACATCGATAATACCACCGACCGACTTTCTCGGAAATGCACCGATCGGCACCGGACTGACGCCCGGGGCGCTGGCAATGATATGCGCATCGCCGCGCGGCAGCAACACCGCATCCCTGGGCTTGAGTGGATGCCACTCCCCGTCCGGTGACTGGATAACGGCCGATCCAGAGGCTAGAAAATGAAAGCGCGCCGGTTCTCCGGCCGGGAAAGCCGTCGCCCAAGGAGCGCAGGGCTGACATCGGCCATATTCAACGCCATCCAGCCTCAGGCTGCGGAGAATTTCGGTCAGCGGATCTTGCATGGCGACACCGGTGAGAGAGCGGAAATATTGGAGGAAATGGTATGTAATTTAGATTTACTACCATAGAAACAACGACGCGTCACCCATATCTTGGGGGCAACTCGCAAAATGGAGCGCGTCATGGACATGAAAATCAACCCAGAAAATCGCGCACAGACCGCACCGGACAGAGCGGCCTGGTCAGCGATCCTATCCCTGTCGCTCGGCGTCTTCGGACTGGTGACGGCCGAGTTTCTTCCGGTCAGCCTTTTAACGCCGATTTCGGCGGATCTCGGCGTCAGTGTGGGCGCGGCCGGCCAGTCGATGACAATGACCGCCATTGTCGCAGCCTTTGCTGGGCCGGGCATCGTCATCTATTCAAAGAGGCGTGATCGTCGCCACGTCCTGCTGGGGCTGACGCTGATGCTGGTGCTTTCCAGCCTCCTCTCGGCGCTCTCCCCCAATCTTGCGGTGCTTTATACGGCCCGCATTCTGCTCGGGGTCGGCCTGGGTGGCTTCTGGGCCTTGTCGCTGGCGCTCGCCATGCGGCTGGCACCCGATGCGATACTGCCCCGCGCCATGGCTGTCATCATGACCGGTGTGTCGCTTGCAACCGTCTGTGCGGCACCGCTAGGCGCCTGGATTGGTGCGGCCTTTGGTTGGCGCTACGCATTCCTCCTTGCCGCAGCTGTCGGCACGGTGACTTTCCTGGTGCAGTTTTTAACTGTGCCGTCCTTGCCGGCAAAGACGGGTGCCTCGCTCGCAAGCCTGGTTGGCATCCTCCGCCGACCGATCATTCGTGTCGGACTCACAACCATCCTGCTGGTTGTCGCCGCACATTTTGCAAGCTTCACCTATATCCGGCCATTTCTTGAAACTGTGCCGCAATTTGACATCACACAGATCTCCGCGATCCTGCTGGCCTTTGGCATCGGCGGCTTCTTTGGCAATATTCTGGGTGGGCTGCTGGCGGAGCGAAGCACGCGTATCGCGCTGGCCCTGACTTCATCGGCACTGAGCATTGCAACACTCACCCTGTTTGCCTTCGGCGCTCTGCCCTCGCTAGCCATTCTGGGAACGGTTGTCTGGGGTTTGGCATTCGGCGCAGTGCCGGTGAGCGCCCAGAGCTTCACCACGCGGGCGGCGGGCGATGAGGCGGAAAGCGCCGGTGCGCTCATGCTCACCACATTCCAGATTGCGATATCGGGCGGCGCAGTTCTTGGTGGACTGCTGGTCGATCTGCAAGGAGCGGCAGGGAGCTTGATTTTCTCCACCCTCGCAGCTCTGGCCGCCGCAGGTCTGATCGCAACCAGTGGGGTGGTAAGAAAGCACGGGGCTTCTTCCCGTTCCTGTTCCGATCTCGCCAGCTCGGATATAGCCGGATCAGACATCGCCCGTTGAGGCACTGTCCGTTGAAACACCGCACGAAAGGCATGCCGTGCCGGTTCTTCAAACCGGCACAAGAGCACGTTCACTGATCGAGGTGTCGGCCGACATCGCCGCGTTGCAGTTTTTCGGACACAACCTTGATGGCCTGTGCTGCCTCCTCTGCCGACCAACCCGCATCAACCGCTTCGGCTATCAGATCACGCACCCCCGGAACGCTCGTTCCTTCAACAACGTTGTCGGCATCCTCTTCCGAGCGGCCGCCCAGTGTCGCCTGCTTCATGATGCGCGTTAGAAAGGGCGAAACCGCCTGTTCGCAGTCGTCGGGACGGCCCGGATAGTTATCAGCGGATTTGGGGCTCAACATGGTTCTTCTCCCTGCTGTCTATCGCGAACGATCTGGATAGGGCTCCGACGGCTTCTTGGTGCTTTGGCTACCCGGCGCATTGCTCTGTTCATGGGTTGGCTTCTGTTGGTGATCCCGCGGCTCCACCTTGGATGGGTCGGCGGACTGATCGTCTCTGTGAAGGTCCGGATCGGACCATGGATTTTTCTTTTCGACCATTTTCATTTCCTCTTATTCGTCTCGGGCGTCATCGAGTGTCTCAAGCAGCATGGCTGCAACAATCTTGATGGCGCGCGCCGTCTCGACTTCATCCCAGCCAGCATTGACCGCAGAGGCAATCAAACCTTTCACCTCATTGGCTACGGCGTTCCGACAATCGGTATCCCGATCGGGATAATGGCCAGGATGGGTGGGTTTGAGCATGCATCGACTCCTCAGATGAAAGGAGAACTCCCAAAGCCATAAAAAGCTCCATCCAATCCGCAGGCTTCGCTTGAATTTTCCAAAGGTGATGAATTGCCAGCTCGAAAGCCATTTGGCCCGCAAGGAGAAGAGATCAATCTGGCACTGCGCACGCAGTGGGCCCAAGAGATGATCGATAGGGGATTTATCGGGAGTGGCTTTGGGGGACTTGCGCAGCCTCCGGCCAAGTCACGGCTTGCATAAAAATCAACAGCCCAGTGGAACCAAGTGGTGGTGTTCATCATTGTGTGGTCGTGCTGATTATCAGCGTTTATTTTTGGAGAATTGATATGCGTCGTCTTATTTTGGCAACTGCTGCAACCCTGGCTCTTGGATCAATGGCCTTCGCTCAAACCGCAACAAATGTCGAAACAGAGGTCTTTGTCACCGCCAAGCCGACCGATGTGATCTCCAGCAATATCCTCAATCTGGATATTACCAATTCCAAGGATGAATCGATCGGCAAGATCCAGGACCTCATCATCTCTGAAGGTGCCTTGACCGGCTATATCGTGTCGGTTGGCGGGTTCCTCGGCATCGGCGAAAAATATGTGATCGTCGCGCCACAATCCGTCGAAATCCTTTATGCGGAAAACGACAAGAAGTGGTCGGCCAAGATGGACACCACCAAGGAAGCTTTGGAAAAGGCTCCGGAATTCAAATATGACGGTCGTTGGGCCAAGTAAGATCGTTTACGCGGAGGAGCAATCAAATGCGCTCCTCCGCGCAAAGAATATCAAAATGATCAGGTCAAGCAACTTGCGACGCTCGCCAGACTATAACAGTCCCGTGATAATTGTTCCAAGACTTTTAAACGTATATGACTTGGAACAAACAGGCAAAGCCGACGTTTATAAGTATAAGCCATTGGATATGATGACTATGGCTTGCAAGCTTTCCAGCCGAAAGAAAAGTTTGCTCTTTCTGTAGATACGATGAGAGGAGATTGATGATGGATTGGGATCGCGTTGAAGGCAACTGGAAACAGTTCAAGGGCAAGGTCAAGGAAAAGTGGGGTGACCTCACCGATGACGACCTTGACAAGATCAACGGCAAGCGTGAGCAGCTCGAAGGCAAGATTCAGGAGCGCTACGGCATTGAAAAGGACGCCGTCCGCAAGGATGTCGATGATTGGTATAACAGCCAGAAATTCTAGCGCCGCCTGACTGGTTCAATTAAGCCACGCATCCTGCGTGGCTTTTTGCTGTTTTGAAATGGCATCGCCACTCTCAGAGGGATCGCCATCGCTATGAGCGCGCGCTGAAAGTGTGTTTGAAGCTGCGGAGCCGCATTGCGGCAGACCACATTTGTGTCTACTAATGGACAGACATTGCGTCCGCTTTAAGCTATTGATCCGTCTTTAAGAATCGGTGGGGGAGAATCATGTTGTCATCGTGCGAAGGCTGCGGCCGGTTCCCGGAACCGGTCGCGACGTCGTTTCCGGCGGTTTTATCCCGAAGCGATGACCGCATCGCTATCCTCCTATCGCTCCTGAGCAAGAGTTCCTCATGACAATGCGCGCCACAGCCGACCGTTCCGGAAAACTGTTCGGAATCGATTTCAGTGTGGCGATAGGACTCGCCGCAGCGCTAATGTTTTTTATCGTCAGCGGGCTGGTCACCTATGTCAATTTTCAGGGCCTCCGGCTTGCCAATCAACGCATTGTCGAAACGCACCGCGCCATCGTTTCTCTCCAGAGCCTGTTGTCCAAGCTTCAGGATGCGGAAACCGGACAGCGCGGCTATCTGCTGACCGGCGAAGAAAGCTACCTTGCTCCCTACCGGACGGCGCTTGCGGCGGTGAACGCTCAGCTCGAAAAAGTTTCCGAGCGCACCAGGGATAATCCGGGGCAAAATGAACGTCTCGACAAGCTGCGCCAGCATATCGGTGCCAAGCTTGATGAAATGGCGGAGACGATCGTGCTGCGCAAGGATCAGGGGCTGGAACGGGCCCTGGCGCTTGTGCGCTCCGACCGTGGTAAGCTTGAGATGGACGCAATCCGCGAAACCATCGATGCCATGACGCAGGTGGAAAACGACATGCGTTCCGTCCGCCTCGCAGAAATGGAGCGGGCGCAGAGCCAGGCGTTAATCAGCACAATTCTCGCCGCTTTGCTCGGCATTATCCTGACATTGGTGATCGGATATCTTCTGCGCAAGGCAACGCTCAACAGGGCCCGCGAAGAATGGCTGCAAAACGGCGAAATCGGTCTTGCGGCGGCAATGTCGGGCGATCAGCCTATTGAGGAACTGAGCGCAAGCATCCTTGATTATCTGACCGATTACACAGGCGCGGTGGCCGGTGCATTTTTCTCTGGCTCCCGCGATCAATACCAGCGGTCCGCAGTCTACGGCGTACCGGATGATAACGCCGTTCCCAAACAATTTGCCAAGCGTGAAGGTTTGCTTGGACAATCTGCCGCCAAGGCAAGCCTTGTCGTACTCGACGATGTTCCAACTGGCTATCTGAGCTTTGGTTCGGCGCTGGGTCGCGACAAGCCGAAGCATCTGGTGATCCTGCCGGCTTCCGTCCATGGAAATGTCAATGCGGTGATGGAACTGGGCTTTCTGCAGCCCGTCGATCGGGACGTCCTGTCTCTGCTTGCCACAACCGGCGAAGCCATCGCGCTCAGCGTCCAGGCCGCAAGCTATCGCGACGAGTTGCAGAACCTGCTTGAGGAAACACAACAGCAGTCCGAGGAATTGCAGGCGCAGGGCGAAGAACTGCGCGTGTCCAATGAGGAACTTGAAGAACAAAGCCGTGTGCTCAAGGAATCCCAGTCGCGTCTTGAACAGCAGCAGATCGAACTCGAACAGACCAACAGTCAGTTGGAGGAACAGGCCAACCAGCTCGAAATGCAGCGCACCGACCTCGAGCGCGCGCACGCCTCCGTGCAACTCAAGGCGCAGGAGCTTGAACGATCAAGCCAGTATAAGAGCGACTTCCTCGCCAACATGTCGCATGAGCTGCGGACCCCGTTGAACTCCTCGCTCATTCTCGCCAAGCTTCTTGCCGATAATCCGGACGAAAATCTCACCCAGGAACAGGTCAAATATGCGCGCACCATCCAGTCTTCGGGCAATGATCTTCTCAATCTGATCAATGACATTCTCGATCTGTCAAAGATCGAGGCGGGCCATGTCGAAATTCATCCCGAAGTCACACCTTTGGTGCGGATGGCGGCAGGGTTGCGGCAGCTGTTTGATCCCGTCGCGCAGGAAAAGAAACTCGACTTCGACATTCACATCGATGAGGCGATCCCCCGATCGTTCGAGACCGATCCACAACGACTGGAGCAGATTCTCAAAAATCTGATTTCCAATGCCATCAAATTCACCGATAAGGGCAAGGTGGTGCTCTCTATTGCCGCCGAAGACGACGACAAGATACTGTTCTCGGTCAGCGATACCGGCATCGGGATTTCGGCGGAACAGCTGAAGAGCATTTTCGAAGCCTTCCATCAGGCTGACAGCACCATCAGCCGACGCTACGGCGGAACCGGGCTTGGCTTGTCGATATCACGCCAGCTCGCCCGACTGCTCGGTGGCAGCATCCGAGTCGAAAGCACACCCGGGCAGGGCAGTTGCTTTACGCTGACGCTTCCTCTCAAACATGGCGGCCTTGATGCGGCGGTTGCGCCAGCCGCAGCACCGGCCCCTGCGGAAGAATTACCAGCCTCAGAACAATCGACTATCGCGCTGCCGCGCCCACTCGATGATGATCGGGATGCCATCACCGGCGACAAGCGCGTTCTGCTGGTGATCGAAGATGATGAGACATTCGCAGCCATCGTGCGCGATCTGTCACGCGAGATGGGTTTTCACTCGGTGGTCGCCCGGACCGCAGAGGAAGCCGTTCGGGTCGCGCGCGAGTTCTCGCCCAATGCGATCGTTCTCGATGTCGGACTTCCCGATCAGTCCGGTCTTTCGGTGCTGGATCGATTGAAGAACGATGTCCAGACCCGACATATCCCTATCCATGTCATATCAGCGGGCGATCATACCCGCACGGCGTTTTCGCTCGGAGCAGTCGGATACCTGACCAAGCCCGTCAGTCGCGAGCAACTGGTCGGGGTCCTTAACAAGCTGGAGGCCAAGCTTGAACAGCGGATGCACCGGGTTCTGATCGTCGAGGACGACGAACGGCAGCGCGAAGCCGTCTCCAAGCTTTTGGGGTCCCGTGACGTCGAGACTGTTACAGCCGGTAACGCCGCCGAGTGCCTTGATCTCCTGCGCGAGCAGACTTTTGACTGCATGGTGCTTGATCTGTCGCTGCCCGATGCTTCCGGGTTTTCTCTCCTCGAAACCCTCAGCAGTGAAAGTGCTTATTCCTTCCCGCCGGTGATCGTTTATACCGGACGTGAACTTTCGCCGGAAAGCGAGCAGAGACTGCGGCGCTATTCAAAATCGATCATCATAAAAGGCGCGAAGTCCCCTGAACGCCTGCTTGATGAAGTCAGTCTCTTCCTGCATCAGATCATTTCGGAATTGCCGCCCGAGCAGCAGAAGATGATCCGCAAGGCCCGTCATCGCGACGCTCTGCTGGAAGGCCGCTGTATCCTGGTGGTCGAAGATGACATTCGCAATGTCTATGCATTGACCAATATTCTGGAGCCGCGTGGCGCACACGTGCTGATTGCCCGCAACGGCCAGGAGGCGCTCGATGCGCTTGATCGCTCAACAGCCAACCCCGACGCGGCCATTGATCTTGTCCTTATGGATGTGATGATGCCGGTCATGGATGGTTTGACCGCCACGCGGCACATCCGGCAAAATCCGAGCTTTAAGAAATTGCCGATCATCACCCTCACCGCCAAGGCGATGCCGGATGACCAACAACGCTGCATCGAAGCGGGCGCCAATGATTACATGGCCAAGCCGCTTGATGTCGACAAGCTGCTGTCGCTTGTCCGGGTATGGATGCCCAAATGACAGGCGAGAATAAGCCCGGTTCGCCTGAGGAAATCGAGATCCGCTTGCTGTTGGAGGCGCTTTATTTGCGCTACCATTATGATTTCCGCAATTACGCGATGAGCTCGATCCGGCGCCGCTTGCGACAGGCGCGAGAACAGTTGGCGTTTCCGAGTTTCTCCGCCATGCAGGATCGCCTGTTGCGCGATCCGGCAATGCTGCCACAATTGCTGCGCTTTTTGACCGTTCAGGTCAGCGACATGTTCCGCGATCCCGATTATTTCCGCGCCATTCGTGAGCGCGTGATACCACATCTGCGAACCTATCCCTCGTTGAAGGTCTGGATTGCCGGCTGTAGCAGCGGCGAGGAACTATATTCGATGGTCATCCTGTTTCGCGAAGAAGGGCTGGAAGATCGCACGCTTTTTTATGCGACCGATATCAACCAGGAGGCGTTGCAGGCGGCAGAAGCCGGTGTCTATACCATTGAACGGGTTCGGTCCTTCACCGCCAATCACCAGCGTTCGGGCGGCAAGTCATCGCTGTCCGACTATTATCAGGCCGCTTATGGGCGCGTATCGTTCGATAAGTCGCTGCGCCGCAATGTGGTGTTTTCCGACCACAGTCTGGTTACCGATGCGGTCTTTGGCGAGATGAACCTGATCTCCTGCCGCAATGTGCTGATTTATTTCGACAATGACCTGAAAGATCGTGTGCTGGGCCTGTTCCGGGATTCGCTTGCCCATCGCGGTTTTCTGGGGCTGGGCGCCAAGGAGAGCGTGCGCTTTTCCGCCGAGGCGTCGTCGTTTGCGGATTTCGTGCGCGAAGAAAAGATCTATCAGCGGGTGACGTCATGATGGCTTCTGCAGCGCAGGCCGTGGTGATTGGCGCTTCCGCAGGCGCTTTTGATGCCCTGTCGGTCATCCTGCCGCAGCTCATGCCGGGCTTTCGGTTGCCCGTAATCATTGTCGTGCATCTCCCTCCTGATCGGCGAAGCCTGATGGCCGAACTGTTCCGACAAAGATGCAGTCTGATGGTCGAGGAAGTCGAGGACCGCCAGCCGTTGGAGCCGGGCACCATCTATTTTGCGCCGCCCGACTACCACCTGCTGGTGGAGAACCGCCGCAGTCTGTCGCTCTCCAAGGACGATCCTGTCCTGTTTTCGAGGCCTTCCATCGACGTCCTGTTTGAAACTGCAGCCGAGGTCTTCGGCGCAGGCTTGATTGCGGTGGTGCTGTCGGGCGCAAACGACGACGGTGCACGCGGGGCGGCCGTCATTCAGGCCTGTGGCGGAACCGTACTCGTGCAGGATCCAAAACAGGCCTTGGTGCCCGTGATGCCGGAAGCGGCATTGCGCAGCTGCCCTGCCGCAAAAATTCTGTCGCTTGACGCGATAGCTCAATATTTAAGAGAGGTTTAAGTCAACATGAAACCCGTATCGTTTCTCCTCGTTGACGATCTTGAGGAAAATCTCATCGCCTTGGAAGCCCTCTTGCGCCGCGAAGGCTTGCAATTGCTTAAAGCGACTACCGGCGACCAGGCGCTCGAGCTTTTGCTCGAGCACGACGTGGCGCTGGCGCTTGTCGATGTCCAAATGCCCGGGCTCGATGGATTTCAACTCGCGGAACTGATGCGAGGCAATGAACGCACCCGACATGTCCCGATCATTTTTGTCACCGCTGGCAGCGCCGGACAGCGCCGCTTTCAGGGCTATGAGGCGGGAGCAGTCGATTTCATTCAAAAGCCGATCGAACCGGATATCCTGCGCAGCAAGGCCGAGGTTTTCTTCGAGCTCTATCGTCAGCGACAGCAGCTCGCTCTGCAAAGAGATGAACTGGCAGCACAGGCGCAGGCGCTGCGCGAGGCAGCGCAGCAGAAAGATATTCTGCTCCAGGAGATCAACCATCGTATCAAGAACCTGTTCGGTCTCGCCTCGGGACTGATATCCTTGAGCGCTCGCTCTGCCGAAACCATTGAAGAGCTGGTTACGGACTTGCGTTCGCGGCTGCAGGCGCTGGCACGCGCGCATGAACTCACCCTGCCTGTGCTGGGCAGGAATAGCCCTGCGGATCGCGCCACTTCTGTTGTGGGCCTGATCGAGGCGATTGTCGCGCCGCATAAGGGTGAGCAACACTCTCCTGTGAAGATCACCGGTGCAGACGTTCCGATTTCGGGCAATGGTCTCACCTCCTTCGCACTTCTGCTGCATGAACTGACCACCAATTCCGCCAAATATGGCGCTCTGTCATCCCCGGAGGGGCAACTGGCGATCAATATTGGTCTGGATGAGGAGCTGCTGTCTTTGAACTGGAAGGAAACGGGCGGGGAAATCCTGCAACAACCACCTGAACGCAAGGGATTTGGTGCCGCTCTCGAAAAGGCGACAGTTCAGGGCCTCAATGCGGTGATCGCACGGGACTGGCAGCCCGAGGGCCTGTCGCTTTCCCTCAAAATACCCGCAGAGCGCCTGGTCTATCGCGATACTCATCCCGGCTGAACAACGTCGGTAACAACAAGACCAGCTTTCGGAATGGTGAGGCCTTTGACCCGCATCATTCACAGCTGCGCCGGCCTCTGTTTTGTCTTTCGCAAAGCCTGTTGCTTTTGCAGGTCCACGCAGGCCCCTCCCAGTCTGACTATTATTGCGATTTGTTCTGGAACCATCTCTGCTCACCGGGGTTAGTTAGCATGCCAACCAGAAAATGAGAGGAAATGCTATGAAGTTCACAACACTCCTGATCGCAGGTGCGATGGCCCTTTCACCAGCGCTTGCTGGCGCACAGGCAACACAGACCCCCAACAGTGACGCGCCTGGTGCGACCGACACCCCCACTCATGATGATAAGACCCCTGATGCTGGTCAGAACAGCCTGACTGAAGCCCAGGCAACCGAGCTGTTCAACAAGGCCGGCTATACTGAGCTGAAAAATCTCAAGCTCAACGAGCAGGGACTGTGGGAAGCATCGTCAATGAAGGATGGCAAAACCGTCATGCTGACCTTGGACGCCGAGGGCAAGGTTTCCGAGCATATGATGTAAATCATTGCCCTAGATGAAAAAAGCCGCGTCAGCGGCTTTTTTTATGCGTGCTGCGAAAGTCAGAACGCTCAAGCATGACGCAAAAATCTCCGATCATGCCGCTACCGCCCCCGGATTGCCAGAGGTCTTGAGCGATGCTCTGTGGCGATATTCGCCAGATGTCGTCAGGGTCTGGCATTATGATGAAAACATCAATTCTGCCGCGCAGGCGTCAGTGATTTCAGCGCGTCGACAAACCGGATCATGGTCGGGGACAGGTTTCGACCTTCCATCGTCAGAATGTGCAACGCACTGGTCGCCAGAACGGGATCGTCGATTGGAACCAGAGCAATATTGGCGTCATTGTCGCGGACCAGATCAGGGGAACCGGTAATCGAGGTTGTTCCCGAAGAGAAACTATAGGCGCGCAGCAACGCCATCGAATTGGTAGAGAAGACCGGGTTGAAGCTAATTCCCTTTGCCGCCAGCGCCGCCTGCAGCAGAAGTCGCTGCGTCCGGTCCTCGTCAGGAACCGCCCATTGTTCGCCGCGCAGATCATCCAGTGTGACAGAGGGCCTGCCCGCCAAGGGATGATCGCAGCGCAGCGCGGCCAAGATCGGTTGTCAGGCAATAAGCTGAATGGCAATATGGGGCGGTGGCGGCTCGCTATAGGTGATAGCAATATCCGCTGTGCCATTCTTGATGTGGGGACAGATATCGGGCGAGGTGCCGAGCCAGACATGGAAATGCACCGCCGGCTGCTGTTGCCGAAACGCCGCGATGGCATAGCTAAGGCAGCCCAAAGCGAAACCGGCCTGGTTCGCAATCCGTATCAGGCTATGCGATTTTCTGGCAAGTGCGCGCAGTTCCGACAGCGCCTCTTCCAAGCCGATTGATAGTTGCTGCTTACGTTGCAACAGCAATTCCCCCGCAGCGGTTAGCACCAAGCCGCCAGGCCGCCATAAGCCCTCTAAAGCCCCACGGCTTTGCGTAGTGCTTCGTTCATACGGCCCTGCCAGCCTTTGCCGCTGGCCTTAAAGCGTTGGACTACATCTTGATCAAGACGAATAGTTACCGGAGTTTTAGGAGTATCCAGTCGAGGGCGTCCGCGAGCTGCAATTGCCTTCTCCATTTTCTCCGCCATTTCGGGGAAAACTTCCTTAAATGGCTTCATACTGGATAGCTCTTCGTCGGTTAGCGGTGGGCTATCGACTGCGTCCCAATCCTCCTTGGTATAGCCGTGGGCTTCTGCATGTTTAGGTCTGAATTTGTTAGCCACTAGATTTTGCTCCTTTCGACCTTATTTGCTGTTCGCATGGAAATGATTGAAAGCGCTTCTGTTCCGAGAGTGATGAAGATGACAACAATCGTTCCATCAGCAAGACGGCCAATAGCTTTTAGCCGCCCTTGTTTTGTGCTGGCTACGTTTGCAGCCAAAAAGAATTCATAAGACAAGTCTGCAAAATCAAGCCCGTGCTTGGATAAGTTGGATTGTCTTTTTGGTTCGTCCCAAACGATGTTCATATAATGTACGTACATTAAATGGAAAGCGCAAGCAACAATAAAAGTACATACATTAAATATTTTGTGTAGGTACAGTCAAGCTCTTGCCATTTCAAGGGGAACTGAAACGGTATGTCATCCGATAATTGAGGAAAGAACAACTTGGCGCTTCGCCTTTCAGAGAGGGACAAAGCGGTAATCCTGCAGGTCGGCCCAAAGACGCACGCTGCAAGCTCGGGGAAAGCTTCTCGAAGACCTTTTGCATTCATGGGAAGCGCCAGGCCCGGGTGTCTATCAGGCGGTCATTGATTCCAAACCGGAAGCTTATTTGAAGGTCGTTCCGTCTTTGATGCCGAAAGACCTGAATCAACGTCGACCAGACTGGCGAGATGTCTGATGAGCAACGCCGTGAACGGCTCTGAAAACGCGACGCTACAATCAAAGCTTTCCTCACTTCGCATTCAAAAGATGGAAATCATGCAGGAGAGGGAGCGGCGACAGAGCATTAATCGACTTCGCTTTTAAAAACCCTATTCGCAACAGATTGAGTTTCACACTGCAGCCGCTTCTCACAGGGAGCGCCATTTTGTTGCGGCAACGAGCCTGTTAAATCATCCGATCATTCTGCTGGTTCTGAAAGCGGCAAACCTACACGCGATGGTGTGCAGCGCCTTTTGATGGGCCATCGGATCGGGAAGAGGAATGGGGACCGGCCTGCCGTTATCAGATACAGAAAACTATTAAAGAAGTGGGCGGGATTAGCGGACACAAAAGCAGCGCCACCACAACAAAAGCGCGTCTATCGTTCCTCTCCCCTGCATTGCAAAGCGTACTTTCCGTACGCCGCCAGAGGCGGGAATGATCGCTCCGATCTGTGGGTCGTTTGTTATGCTTTGCTCACACCAGGCCTTGCTGGCACACAGGCAACACAGACCCCAAATAGTGACGCGCCTGGCGCCACCGACACACCCACCCATGATGACAAGACCCCTGATGCCGGTCAGAACAGCCTGACCGAAGCGCAGGCCACCGAACTGTTCAACAAGGCCGGCTATGCGGAGCTCAAAAATCTCAAGCTCAACGAGCAGGGCCTGTGGGAGGCATCCTCAATGAAGGATGGCAAAACTGTCATGCTGACATTGGATGCCGAGGGCAAGGTGTCTGAGCATATGATGTAAATCATTGCCCCCGTTGCAGGAAAAGCCGCGTTAGCGGCTTTTTTTGTATGGGTATCGAAGCTGCGGGCGGGTTGAAGCATCCTCCCAAAAAGCGGTGCGCGCGTATCGCAGAGACGGCGCAACACCAGGACGGGGAACACAGTCCCCGCAACGAAGCGACCGCCACGGCGTCCCCCTACATCCGATCGGCCCTTTATCCTATCGGATGAGGGGCTCCATGCCGGACAAATCTTAATTCTGCACGGGTGGCGTCAGCGCTTTGAGCGCGTCGACAAACCGGATCATGGTCGGGGACAGGTTTCGACCTTCCATCGTCAGAATATGCAGGGCACTGGTCGCTAGAATAGGATCTTCGATTGGCACCAGCGCAATATCGAAGTCATTGCCGCGGACCAGGTCAGGGGAACCGGTGATCGAAGTTGTGCCCGAAGAAAAACTATAGGCACGCAGCATCGCCATCGAATTGGTCGAGAAGACAGGGTTGAAGGTAATTCCCTTTGCCGCCAGCGCCGCCTGTAGCAGGAGCCGCTGCGTCCGGTCCTCGTCAGGAACTGCCCATTGTTCGCCACGCAAATCATCCAATGTGACAGAGCGCCTGCCCGCCAGGGGATGATCGCTGCGCAGCGCGGCAAAGATGGGTCGCAAGGCGATGTGCTGAATGGCAATATCGGGGGGCGGTGGATAGCTATAGGTTATGCCGATATCCGCCGAGCCATTCTTGATGCGCGCACAGATATCAGGCGAGGTGCCCACCCAGACATGAAAATGCACCGCCGGATGTTGCTCGCGAAACGCCTCGATGGCAGGGGTAAGGCAATCCAGAGCAAACCCTTCATAACTCGCAATGCGAATGAGGCCATGCGATTTTCCGGCAAGTGCGCGCAGTTCCGACAGTGCCTCTTCCATACCGATTGCCAAGCGCTGCGTGCGTTGCAGCAGCAGTTCTCCCGCAGCCGTCAGCACCATGCCACGCGGTCGCCGCTCAAACAGCACAATGCCCAGCGACTCCTCGAGCTTGGCAATCTGGCGGCTGATGGCCGAAGTCGAAATATGCAGTCGTGATGAGGCTTCATGCAGGGAACCTGTCTGGGCGACTTCGCGAAAATAAACCAGCGATCGATGTTGCATGGACACCCTGTTGCACAAAATGCAACAGGGTGTCCACTTTAAAGCAATTGTTGCAACCCGTCGCTGCTGATAATTGCCTTCAAGACAGGTTTTCGGCGCATGTGCCTCGCCCGGCCAGCCTGCAGGCGGTAACCCCTTCATCGTAGCGGCTAGGGGGCGCGCCCATGACGCCAAAAAACCCTGCACGGCACCGCCCGACCATTATCCTGGAGGAAATGATGAACCCGTTCCTGTCCTATCTCACCACCCATGCCGACGATATGCTCAATGACCTCAAGGCGCTTGTCGAGCATCAGTCGCCAACCGAAGACAAAGCTCTGGTCGATGCCTGCGGCGCTTTTCTTTGTGACCTGTTCGCGCGCCATTTAAATGTGCAGCCTGAACGCTTCGCGCAGACGAAGGCCGGTGATCATCTGTTGTTCAAAATCGGACAGGGAAATCGCCGCACCTTGCTGTTGACACATTTCGATACGGTCTGGGACCTCGACCGTCTGGGGACCCGCATCGAAGACGGAAAATATTACGGACCTGGCGCCTTCGATATGAAGGGTGGCGTCATCCAGGGTATCTGGGCGTTGAAGGCATTGATCGCCGGCGACGCGCTCGACAATCACCAGGTCTGGTTCCTGTGCACCAGCGATGAGGAAACCGGTAGCTGGCACTCGCGCGCTCTGATCGAGGAAATCGCCCGACAATGTGATCAGGTTCTGGTGCTTGAACCGTCAGAGGAGGGGACTGGAAACCTCAAGATTGCCCGCAAGGGAACCGGTCATTTTCATATGCAGATCAAGGGAAAGGCCGCTCATGCCGGCAACAACCCGCTCGGCGGTGTCAGTGCCGCCGAAGAAATGGCCCGCCAGATCCTCAGGCTTCATGAACTGCAGGACCTCTCCAGAGGCACCACGGTCAATGTCGGTATCGCGCAGGCAGGCAACCGCATCAATGTCATCCCCGATCATGCGAGCCTGTCGATCGATGTGCGTGTCACCTCGCTTGACGAAGCGGAAAGGGTCGAAGCGGAAATCCGCGCATGCCCGGTTTTTCTGGACGGCGCCCAGATCGAGATTTCCGGGGGTCTCAATCGCCCGCCAATGGAACTCAACGCGCGCAACAAATCCCTGTTCGAGCAGGCCGTTCGTGCAGGTACTGCCCTCGGCATGACGGTTTCGGGCAGTGCGGTCGGTGGTGGAAGCGATGGCAATTTTACTTCGGCGCTTGATATTCCGACGCTGGATGGTCTGGGTGCCGAGGGCGGTGGCCCGCATGCCGAATACGAGCATGTGACCATAGCTGGGCTTCCGCGCCGCGCCGCGCTGATCAGTCAGATCATCGCTAACAGCTGAGCTATTTTGACGAGGGAGGCGGTGTGATCAGCCGCCTCCGAAGGAGGAAACACATCCCATGACTGCATCGCCATCACCCGCGGCCCCCAAAAAGGGCCTCAGTCTGCAAAATCCTTACGTTCTTCTTTTCTGTATGCTGGTTCTGGCCGGGATCGGCACCTGGATCATTCCGGCTGGACAATATGCGACCGAAGTCCGCAATGGCATCTCCTTCTCGGTGCCTGGAAGCTACCATGGTGTTGAACAGCATCATGTCTATCCGCAGGCGCTGTTTCTGGCCATTGCCGAAGGTCTGATCAAGAGTGCACCAATTGTCTTCATGGTGATGTTTACCGGCGGCGCTCTGCATGTGCTTGAGCAATCCGGTGCTGTGCATCACATGCTCAACGGCATCGCAAAAAATCGCAGGCTCAACGATCTCACCCTGATTGTCCTGTTCTGCGTGGTTTTTTCGGTATTGGGCACCACCGGTATCGTCGTCAATTCGGTGATCGCATTCGTGCCCATCGGGATTATGGTGGCGCGCTCAATCGGCATGAACAAATTGTTCGGGATTTCACTGGTCTATATCGCCACCTATACCGGCTATAATGCATCGATTTCGGCACCGACATCGGTCGGCCTTGCGCAGCGACTTGCCGATGTTCCACTCCTCTCAGGCATCGGCTTCCGCGTCGTCATATTCCTGGCGTTCCTGCTTGCCACCATCGCATTCCTGTGGCTATACGCGCGTAGCCAGCGCAAGACTTCACCGCGCCCCAACGAGATCGAGGATGGCGAAACTAAGAGCGATGCAGCCCCCGGTCAACGCGCCCGCTACTGGCTCGCCCTGCTGTTTACGGCGCTGTGCCTTGGGGGCTTTATTGCCGGAGCCGTCACGCTCAACTGGAGCGAAAAGGAAATGCTTGCCATGTTTATCATCATGGCAATCGGTGTCGGCATCATCGCTCGCATGTCTGCCGATGAGATCGCCAAAGGCTTTCTCAAAGGCTGTTCACAGCTTGTTATCGGCGCATTCATCGTTGGCCTGGCGCGTGCCATCTCGATCATTCTCGAACAGGGCATGATCCTCGACACGATCGTCTCCTATGCGGTGCTGGCGCTCGACGGGTTGCCCCGTTCCCTTTCCGCGATCGGCATGTATGTCAGCGCGATGATCATGCACGTGTTCATCTCGTCTGGATCTGGTGAATCCGCAGTTTTGATCCCGGTCTTCACACCGCTCGGGGATATTCTGGGGATTACCCGGCAGACCACCGTCCAGTCAGTGGTTTTTGGCGAAGGGGTCGTCAACTGCATCAATCCGACATCCGGTGTGCTGATGGCAATCCTTGCCACATCCGAGGTTTCCTATGGAAAATGGGTGAAATTCATCGCCCCGCTTGTCATCGCCTGGGGTTTGATCAGTGCGGTCTTTCTCTATATCGCGGTCCAGATCCAATGGGGCCCGATCTAACCGCGCTTCTCGGTTAAAGGCGTGATCAAAGCGCTGGCAATCGACAAGTCGAATGCCAGCGTCGCTACGAAAGAGCACGCGCGGCTGGTCAAGCGGTTGGTGAGGCGGTTTGCCAGGCGTTTGGTAGGAAGGGTGCTTGACAGAACACGCCGCGTCGCCGATTGTAACTGGACCACTGGATAGACCAGTGTATCAGTGAGGTCGAGTTTGAACGCTGCGCATGATCTTCTCCTCGACAACAAGGCTGGGCTCGGACGCAATCTGGAGCGTCGGTCCATGCGTGACGTGATCGCGGACAAGATCGGCGCACTGATCGCATCGGGCCTGCTCAGTGTCGGCGATGCGCTTCCGGGCGAGCGCGAATTGGCGAGCGCTCTTTCTGTCAGTCGGCAAACAGTGCGCGGTGCCATCCAGATTCTTGCTGCCCATGGTATCCTCGATGTGACGCAGGGCGCCAGAACGCGGGTTGCCCGCGCCGAGCTCGGCGGCCTGTCGATTGGCATTACCGCCCAGATCAATGTCGATCGCTATGATGTTCACGCCGTCCATGCGGCGCGTATGCTGGTCGAACAACAAATAGTCGGTGACGCAGCACAGCGTATTTCCCAGGACGCGCTTGCGCGCCTGCGGCTTTCGCTCACAGCGCAGGCTGCCTGCCTCAATGATCCCGTCCGCTTCCTCATCTGCGACCGCGAGTTTCATGTCACCATCTATCGCGAATGCGGAAACCCGCTGCTCGCAGACATCGTCACCGATCTCTACACCTATATGATGGAGCATCGCCGCCGCGCGGTTGCCAGGCCAGGGGCGCTTAACGGCAGCTTCTCCGACCATCAGAAAATCCTCGCAGCGCTTGAAAATCGCGACCGCGCTGCAGCAATGGCGGCCTTCGCAGTCCATGAGCAACGTATTTACACCTCCACACAGAAATCGCTGGCCGCGCGCGCTCAGCAGGTCTCTGCCCCAATCACGGCTTCCCAGCCGTGACTGCCTTAGCAGCAAGTTGAAAAGGGTTGTTTGAATGCATGTCTTGATTATCGGTGCAGCCGGCATGGTCGGACGAAAACTGACACAGGCCATCGCAGCAGTCCCAGCGATTGACGGCATGCCGGTGGAAAGGCTCACTCTGGTCGATGTCGTAGCGCCACAAGCCCCCATCGGATTTGACGGCAATGTCACCTGCAAATCCGCCGATATCTCAGACCCCCGTATCGCCCCCGCACTGATCGCAGATCGGCCGGATCTGATATTCCACCTGGCCGCCATCGTCTCGGGCGAAGCGGAGGTGGCGTTTGAAAAGGGCTATGCCATCAACCTTGATGGCACCCGTTTCCTGCTGGAAGCCATTCGACAACAGGGCGAAATCGCAAGCTACAGACCGCGGCTGGTGTTCACATCCTCCATCGCGGTGTTCGGCGCGCCTTTCCCCGATCGGATCAATGACGAATTCTTTCTCACCCCGCGCACCAGCTATGGCACGCAAAAGGCAATCGGTGAATTGCTGCTGGCCGATTATGCCCGCAAGGGCTTACTCGATGCGATTGGTATCCGTCTGCCCACCGTGTGCATCCGTCCTGGAACGCCCAACAAGGCAGCCTCCGGATTCTTCTCCAATATTCTGCGTGAACCACTCATTGGCAAGGAAGCGATCCTGCCGGTCGCCGATACCGTCAGGCACTGGCATGTCAGCCCGCGCCGGGCCGTCGGATTCCTGCTGCACGCAGCCACAATCGACACCGCGCGGCTTGGACATCGCTGTGTGCTTAATATGCCTGGTCTTTCCGCCACCGTTGGCGAGCAGATCGAAGCGCTGCGCCGGGTCGCCGGTGATCGGGCCGTCGCGCTGATCCGCAAGGAGCATGACCCGCTGATCGCCAGCATCGTCGATGGCTGGGCCCAGGATTTTGACGCCGCACGCGCCCTTGAACTGGGCTTTGTCGCAGACAGCTCCTTTGACGAGATCATCAATATACACATCGAAGACGAACTGAAAGGCGAGCTGAAAGAGGGGGTAAATTAAGGTGAGCGATCCACAGACAGTCACCATCATCGGCCTCGGCTCCATGGGTTTTGGTGCCGCAACCGCGCTGTTGCGCGCCGGCTTCCGCGTCAACGGCGTTGATCTGCGCAGCGACGTCCTGCAAGAGTTTGCGGCACTGGGTGGTACCGCCTATGCGACCGCAAAGCAGGCCGGGGCAAGCGATATCGTGTTTGTCTTCGTCGTCAATGCCGCGCAGGCGAAAGAAGTGCTGTTTGGCGGTGACGGGGCCTTGAACCAGGCCCGGCAAGGCACCGTCTTCGTGCTGTGCGTGACAATGGAGCCGAGCCATTGTATTGAAATTGCAGCCGAACTCGAAGCCGCCGGAATGCTGGTGATTGATGCGCCGGTCTCCGGTGGCAAGCAAAAAGCGGCAACCGGCGAACTCACGGTGATGGGCTCGGGATCACAACAGGCCTTCGACAAAGCCGCCCTGGCGCTTGAGGCGATTGCCGCCAAGGTCTTCCATCTCGACGACAAGCCTGGAACCGGTTCCAAGGTCAAGATGATCAACCAGTTGCTGGCCGGTGTTCATATCGCTGCAACCGCCGAGGCGTTGACACTTTCCGCCCGGCTCGGCCTTGATCTGGGCACGGTCTTCGATGTAATCCGTGTGTCGGCCGGTGCTTCCTGGATGTTCGAAAACCGCGGGCCCCACATTGTCGAGGGCGATTATGCGGCGCGTTCGGCCGTCAATATTTTTGTCAAGGATATGGGGATCGTTGCCCGCGAGGCCGCGGCGCTGGGGGCCAGCACACCGCTCAGCGAAACGGCACTCTCGCTGTTTCGTGAGGCTTCGGAAGCAGGGCTTGGACTGGAGGATGACGCAGCCGTCGCCAAGATCCTGGCGCATAAGAGCGGCGTGATGCTGCCCGGCATGGGGGCTTAAATCATGGCAATTGCCTTGGGCGCGATCGCAGATGATTTCACCGGTGCCACCGATCTTGCGGCCTTGCTGGCGCGCAGCGGCTATCCGGTCTCGTTGCGGCTCGGCCTGCCTGATAAAGACGCGCCGGTTGCCCACGTTTCCGCCATTGAAATCATCGCCCTTAAAATCCGCACCGTGCCGCGCGAGCAGGCCGTCGCGCAGGCTCTTGCAGCTTATGACTGGCTCAAGCAACGCGGCCTCAACAAGCTTTACTGGAAATATTGTTCGACCTTTGACAGCACGGCTGATGGCAATATCGGCCCAGTCGCCGAAGCGCTGATGCGCGCTACGGCCGCAGAACAGGCCATTTACTGCCCCGCATTTCCTGAAAACGGCCGCACTGTGTTTATGGGACATCTTTTCGTGGGCGACAGGCTGCTCAGTGACAGTCCGATGAAGGATCATCCGCTGACGCCGATGCGCGATGCCAATCTGCTGCGCCTGCTCGCGCCGCAATTGCAAGGCCAGGTCGGCCTGGTGAACCGGTTGACCATCGCCAAAGGCGTCAAATCCGTGCGGGCAGCGCTTGATGCGCTCAAAGCCAGCGGCATCGGCCATGTGGTGATGGACGCGGTAGCGGATGCTGATCTTGCCGCCATTGCCACAGCGACGCTCGATTTGCCCTTGCTCACCGGCGGCAGTGCGCTGGCCATGCCATTGCCTGCGCTTCTTCACGAAAAAGGTCTGCTGCAAGCGAAAGGCAGTACGGCAGCACCACCGGATCTCGGCGCAGGCCAGATCGTGCTTTCGGGCAGCTGTTCCGCCATGACCCTTAAGCAGGTGGCAGCGTTTGAGGACCAGGCGCAAAGCTATCGGCTTGACCCGATCCGGCTTGCGGAACCAAATGGCATTCGGGCGGTCACCCAGTGGCTGCAAACAGTGCCGCTCACAGCACCCAAATTGATCTATGCAAGCGCGGATGCGACCTCCGTGAAAGCCGCGCAGGCCGCACTTGGCGCTGAGCGTGCAGGACAGATTGTCGAGCAAGCGCTCGCTGAAATTGCCGTCGCAGCCTTTGCCCTTGGCATTAGACGCTTTGTGGTCGCCGGCGGTGAGACCTCCGGCGCGGTCGCCCAGGCGCTCGGCGTCGCAAAGCTGCGCGTTGGCCGGGAAATTGCACCGGGCGTTCCCTGGACCTATGCCACAACACAGGGTGCGTCGGTCGCACTCGCCTTGAAATCCGGTAATTTCGGCACTCCCTCCTTCTTCCGCGATGCCTTGAATATGCTGGAGGCGGGATGAGCGAAACAACAAAACTGCGCGAAACGATCTGTCTGTTGGCAAAATCGATGTATGATCGCGGTCTCACTGCCGGATCGTCTGGCAATATCTCCGCCCGCCTTTCCGATGGTCGCCTGCTCGTGACCCCGACGGGAAGCTGCTTTGGGCGGCTGGATCCGCAGCGATTGTCGCTGTTTGATCAGGAGGGCCGCCTGCTCGACGGTGATCCGCCAACCAAGGAAATGCCGCTGCACACGGCTTTTTACGAAACCCGTGGTGCCCGCGCGCAGGCCGTCGTACATTTGCATTCCTGTCATTCGGTCGCCTTGTCACTTTTGCCCGATACCGATCCCGACAATATGCTGCCGCCTTTGACCCCCTATTCCATCATCAAATTGGGGAGGGTGAAAATGCTGCCCTATTTCATGCCGGGGGATCCGGCGATCGGGGCGGCGATCAAGGGGCTGGCGGGAAAGCGCAGTGCTGTGATGCTAGCCAATCACGGTCCTGTGGTGGCAGCCCGCGACCTGGAAGCCGCCGTCTACGCCATCGAAGAGCTGGAGGAAACCGCAAGGCTCGCTTTGCTGACCCGCGGCATGCGGCCCAATGCGCTCACCAGCGCGCAAATCCTGAAGGTCGTCGAACAATTTGATGTGGAATGGGACTAGAATGGTGCGGTTTTCTGCAAATCTCGGCTTTCTGTGGCAGCAGCTGTCGCTGCCCGATGCGATCCGCGCGGCCAAGCAGGCCGGTTTTGACGCGGTCGAATGTCATTGGCCTTACCGACATTCTGCAGCCGACATTCTGGCAGCGCTTGATGAGACCGGGCTGACGATGATCGGGTTGAATACCGCCCGGGGCGATGTCGAGGCGGGCGACAATGGTCTGAGCGCCCTGCCGGGTCGTCAATCAGAAGCGCGGGCAACAATCGACCAGGCGATCGATTACGCCGTGGCAATTCGCTGCGTCAATATTCATGTCATGGCCGGACGCGCAAAGGGGGATGACGCGCACAGGGCGTTCCTCGACAATCTGCGCTATGCCTGCGCGCGCGCATCCGAACACGGCATCACCATCCTGATCGAACCGCTCAATGATCGCGACGCTCCCGACTATTTCTTAAACAGTTCGGGGCAGGCCAAAGCCATCATCGACGCGCTGCGCCTGCCCAATCTGAAACTGATGTTTGATTGCTATCACATCCAGATTGTCGAGGGCGACATCAGTCGTCGTCTTGCGGCGCTGTTGCCCATTATCGGCCACGTGCAGATTGCCTCGGTTCCCGATCGCGCGGAGCCCGATCAGGGTGAACTCGATTATCGCTTTATTCTCAACAGACTAAAAAGTATGGGATATTCGAAACCCATCGGCGCGGAATACCGTCCGTCGGCCGATCGCCAGGATGGGCTGAAATGGCTGCAGATATTGCGCCAGTCTACGCAGAATAAGGTCGCACCGACTGCGATCAACCGGTCAAGAGAACAAAAGGGAGGCCAGGGATGAATGAGGATGGTGTGGTACGGCGTAAACCGGTAGCACTGGTGACAGGTGGGGGGACAGGCGTGGGCCGCGCCATTGCAAAAGCATTGGCACTTGCCGGCTATCAGCTCATCATTTCAGGCCGGCGCACCGCCGTTCTGGAAAAAGCGGTGGCGGCCCTTAGCGCCGAAACCAACGGCAGTTTTTTAGCCGTGGCCGCCGATGTCAGTGATCCTGTTTCTGTCAAAAACCTGTTTGACACGGTCGAAAGAAGCTTCGGCCGGCTTGACCTGTTGGTCAACAATGCCGGAACCCTGGTGCCCGGCGTTGCGCTCGAGGACGTCAGCTTCGATGATTGGACCGCCATTGTCGGCGCCAATTTGACCGGCGCCTTCCTATGCACACAGCAGGCTTTTCGCCTGATGAAGGCACAAAATCCACGCGGTGGCCGTATCATCAATAATGGCTCGATCTCGGCAACGACCCCGCGCCCCAATTCTGCCCCCTATACAGCGACCAAACACGCCATCACCGGTTTGACCAAGTCCACTGCGCTCGACGGTCGCAATTTTGATATTGCCTGCGGCCAGATCGATATTGGCAATGCCGCCAGTGAGATGACGCAGAAAATATCGACCGGTGTCGTTCAGGCCAACGGCACCATGGCTGCAGAGCCAACCATTGATCCGGTCCATATCGGCAACGCGGTTGTCTATATGGCGGGCCTGCCACTGGATGCCAATGTCTTGACCATGACCGTCATGGCGACCAAGATGCCCCTGGTCGGTCGCGGCTGACCAAAACTGCAATCAACAAAGCGAAAGGAGAAAAAAGCACCAAAATGCAAACGTCGGAAGTGAGGAGCCGGCGGTTCATTTTCTCAATCATTCAAATCATTGATCACATTCTGGGAGGAATTGCATGGCAGCTGTTGCGTTTGCTGAAGTCAAAAAGTCTTTCGGCACCTTTCCTGTAATCAAAGGCGTGAATATCGATATTGAAGATGGCGAATTCGTCATTCTCGTCGGCCCGTCCGGCTGCGGAAAATCCACCCTTTTGCGCATGCTGGCGGGGCTGGAAAATATCTCCGGTGGGGAAATCCGGATCGGCGGTCATACCGTTAATAATCTGCCCCCCAAGGAACGCGATATCGCGATGGTGTTCCAGAACTACGCGCTTTATCCGCATATGACGGTCGCAAAGAATATGGCATTCTCCTTGATGCTGAGTTCTGCGCCGCAGGCAGAAATCGACGAGCGGGTCAACTATGCGGCCGGCATTCTCGGTCTGACCAATCTGCTTGATCGCTATCCACGCCAACTCTCCGGCGGACAGCGCCAGCGCGTGGCCATGGGTCGGGCAATCGTCCGCGATCCGCAGGTCTTTCTGTTTGATGAACCGCTCTCCAATCTGGATGCCAAGCTGCGCGTTGCCATGCGCGCCGAAATCAAGGAGCTGCATCACCGTCTTAAAACCACCACCGTCTATGTCACTCATGACCAGATCGAAGCCATGACAATGGCCGATAAGATCGTCGTCATGCATGATGGCCGCGTCGAGCAGATAGGCTCGCCGCTCACACTCTATGATCACCCCAATAATCTGTTCGTTGCCGGCTTCATCGGCTCGCCGGCCATGAACATGATCAAAGGCACGATCCATGCAGAGGACCCGGCAAGCTTCATCGCGGAAGACGGAATGCGCTTGCCGCTTGCTCGCCCCTATCCGCAGGCGGTCGGCCAAAGCCTCGTCTATGGTTTGCGGCCCGAATATATCCGGCTTGACGCGGCCGGCATGAAGGTGCCGGTCGCGGTGATTGAACCCACCGGTTACGAAACCCAGATCGTGGTCAGTTTCGGGGGCAGCGAAAATACCTGCATTTTCCGCGAACGCGTCGATGTCCGCCCAGGGGAAACGATTTCCGTTTCCATTGATCCGGCCAATGTTCATCTGTTCGATGCCCAGGACGGGCACAGACTGACGGACTGAACAGCCGTTGCGTAGCGGGGAGGGAGCCCGCGGTACGATCAGCACATAGCATCAGACGACATCTCGGCATCCGCACCTTGGGACAGCGGCTGCCACGGATGAGAAGTCCCATCTTTGGAGGAGGAGCATGATGACTATCAGAAGAAGGACATTCCTTGCAGGAACCGCAAGTCTTGCCGGTGCTGCAGGCCTCTCTGGCCTCGGCTTTCAACCCGCATTTGCCGCCGAACCAGATTACAAGCCCGAAGAGGGCGCCAGTCTGCGCCTGCTGCGCTGGACGCCCTTCGTGAAGGGCGATGAAGAAAGCTGGATCGCCAATACCAAGAAATTCACCGAGGCAACCGGCGTCGAGGTTCGCATCGACAAGGAAAGCTGGGAGGATATCCGGCCAAAGGCCGCCGTGGCCGCCAATGTCGGTTCAGGGCCCGACATGGTCATGTGCTGGTTCGATGACGCCCATCAATATCCCGACAAGCTTGTCGACCTGACCGAACTCGGCAGCTATCTTGATGAAAAATATGGCGGCTTCTACGATGGCCTGAAAGGCTATGCGGTACGTGAGGACAAGTTCATTGCCATGCCGCTGACGGCGATCGGCAATGCCATTGTCTATCGCGACAGCCATATGAAGAAAGCCGGCTTCAGCGAATTCCCGAAAGATACCGCGGGCTTTCTCGAACTTTGCAAGGCCATGAAAGCCAACAATACGCCAGCCGGATTCCCGCATGGCAAGGCGGTCGGTGACGGCAATAATTATGCCCATTGGCTTTTGTGGAGCCACGGTGCGCAAATGGTCAATGAGAAAGGCGAAATCACCATCAACTCGCCCGAAACGCTCGCTGCGCTCAATTATGCCAAGCAACTCTATGCCACCTTCATTCCAGGCACCGAAAGCTGGCTGGACATCAATAACAACCGCGCATTCCTCGCCGGACAGGTTTCCCTCACCGCCAATGGCGTCTCGATCTATTACGCTGCAAAGAACGATCCGAAGCTCGCAGAAATCGCCGAGGATATGCGCAGCACAAACTTCCCAATCGGTCCGGTCGGCAAGAGTGTGGAACTGCATCAGACCAGCTCGCTGCTGTTGTTCAAGCATACAAAATATCCCGAAGCCGCAAAGGCTTACATCAAGTTCATGATGGAAGCCGACCAGATGAACAACTGGATCAAACAGTCGAGCGCTTATTGTTGCCAGCCGTTGAAGGATTTCGCGGACAACCCCGTCTGGATCGACAACCCGATCCACGCACCCTATGCGCGTGCATCCGAAACGCTGCGGCCGAACGGTTATGCGGGGCCACTTGGATATGCGTCGGCGGCCGTGATGGCGGACTACGTTCTCGTCGATATGTTTGCGTCAGCAGTAACCGGTGCTGAAACACCGGAAGATGCCATGGCAAGCGCAGAAAAACGGGCCAATCGATATTACCGCGTCTGATCCTGGTGATTGAGAGGCGAAGGGTCGTCCGGCGCCTCTTTTTCGATTTTCTGTTCTGGAGATGTAATCCATGGCAATGACGAATTCAAAAAATCCCGGAAATGAAAGCGGGCTTGAAAACCCTTCCCGACCACGCTTGGGGAATAATCGGGATGTGCTTGGCTTCCTTTTCATGCTGCCAGCGGCGGTCTTTCTGCTTTGCTTCCTCACATACCCCCTGGGCCTGGGTGTCTGGCTCGGCTTCACGGATACAAAAATCGGGCGAGATGGAATATTCATTGGTCTGGAGAACTACGAATTTCTCTGGGACGACAGCGTTTTCTGGCTCTCCGTATTCAATACGGTACTCTATACATTTGTTGCTTCAGTATTGAAGTTTGGGCTCGGACTATGGCTCGCATTGTTGCTGAATGAAAACCTGCCGATAAAATCGTTTTTCCGCGCCATAGTTCTTTTGCCCTGGGTTGTTCCGACAGTGTTGTCGGCTCTGGCGTTTTGGTGGATCTACGATTCACAGTTTTCCATAATTTCTTGGTCTTTGATGCAGATGGGGCTTATCGAGCAGCCGATCAACTTCCTCGGAGATCCAACGAATGCGCGGTTGTCTGTAATCGCCGCAAATGTGTGGCGCGGAATTCCATTCGTTGCGATTTCTTTGCTTGCAGGTCTGCAGACTATTCCCGCCTCTCTTCAAGAGGCAGCCTCACTGGATGGCGCGTCGAGCTGGCAACGCTTTCGCCATGTCACGCTGCCCATGCTCACCCCGATCATTGCCGTGGTGATGACCTTCTCGGTGTTGTTCACGTTTACCGATTTCCAGCTTATTTACGTTCTTACAAAGGGTGGCCCGGTCAATGCGACACACCTGATGGCTACGCTTTCCTTCCAACGCGCAATTCCTGGTGGCCAGCTCGGCGAAGGAGCTGCAATCGCGGTGGCGATGATACCGTTTCTGCTCGCGGCAATCATGTTCTCTTTCTTTGGTTTGCAGCGACGCAAGTGGCAACAAGGCGGAGGGGACTGAGCATGGAGAAGACTATGAAAACCGGGAACCAAGCATCCGGCACGCTCACCGACGACACGCAAGGCATGTCATATCTCAACCGTCTACCAAGACGGGTAGTCACAGTCTATATCCCGATAGCACTGTTTATTTTCGTGTTGCTATTTCCATTTTACTGGATGGCTATCACTGCCGTAAAGCCTAACTCTCAGCTGACAGACTATAATAATTACAGCCCTTTCTGGGTCGTTGACGCGACATTCGATCATATCAAATATCTGTTGTTTGAGACCTCTTATCCCGGGTGGCTATGGAACACGATGTTGGTTGCAACAGCGGCAACCTTCATATCGCTTGTCACATCCATCCTCAGTGCTTACGCGATTGAACGTATTCGCTTTACAGGCTCCCGCTCGGTCGGGCTGCTGATTTTCCTGGCGTATCTCGTTCCACCGTCGATCCTATTTATTCCACTGGCATTCATTGTTTTCAAACTTGGGATCTACGACTCGCGCCTGGCTTTGATTTTCACTTATCCAACGTTCCTCATCCCTTTCTGTACGTGGTTGTTGATGGGGTATTTCCGCTCCATTCCCTTCGAGCTTGAAGAGAGTGCATTGGTTGACGGAGCTAGCCGTTGGCAAATATTGTGGAGGATCATTCTACCGCTGGCTGTGCCGGGCTTGATATCTGCAGGCATATTCGCTTTCACTCTATCTTGGAACGAATTTATCTACGCGCTGACCTTTATTCAGTCGTCAGAAAACAAGACAGTGCCGGTTGGGGTTCTGACTGAACTTGTCCGCGGTGATATTTTCGAATGGGGAGCGCTGATGGCCGGTGCATTGTTCGGATCGCTGCCGGTGGTTATCCTCTACTCATTTTTCGTGGACTATTACGTTTCGTCCATGACGGGCGCTGTGAAAGAATAGCTTTATCGCCTCAACAAAAAGAGGCTCGATTGAGCCTCTTTAAACGCTAAAACTGCAATAGGCGTTCAACCTTGCTCTAAATGATTCCGAACGGCCAGATCTGCCATCGCCAAAGCAGCCTCGCGCGTGCGAGCTGCTGCGATAAAGCGGCCATTATGGCAGAAGGTTGCGCCTTGCACGCCACACGCAGCCTCGAGATCACCGTTCGTCAGGCCAGCCCAGGCCACCGGTAAATCAGCTCGCAATTCAAATCCATCATCTGATTTACGAATACCAGTGAGCCCCCAGTCGTGACTGCGCGGGTGAACAACGAATAGCAAATGTTCTGCTTCCGCTTTGACAATGGCCGAACGGAATGGCATCCCGATTGGAAGTTCGAGAACCTGGCTTGCACCGGCAGCCTCGATTGCGTTCAGAACAATCGTTTCGGCTCGTAATTTGGCGGCTAGCCCTGCAATCTTTGCTTCAACAAAGCTACGCGCTATCGTGAGCGCATGTTGAAACGCGCAGTCATCTGCATCTGGCCGCCTATCATCGAAGACTGGCTTCAATGTTTCCAGAAGCGTAGGCAAAATGAGCCCGGCAAGTTGTCCTGCTACTGCAGGACTTAGTTCGCCATTGTCTACGAGATCGATCGGTAGAACATAGCTTTCATCAAACGAGGCGTGAATTATCGCGATGTCTTTTTCAGGAATGCCGGCAGCCGCGAGGTAATCTCGTCCATAATGCTGCCAGATCAAACCAAAAGAACTCAAGGCCCGGCCGTCATCACGACGAGGCGCCCCGCGTTGATGGTGGTCATAAATGCGTGCCGTGTGGTCATAGGCCCCACCAACATCATAAATGATGCGATCATGGTTTGGCGTAATCCATTCAGGATCACGGCTTCGAATGAGTTTAGCGTTCGGAAAAAGCTTGGTGAGGATAACACTCGACATCAACTCGTCGGCATGAAAGCCCCCTGAGTGAGTGACGATGAATTCAGGAATCATGCGGAAAACGCCTCGTAAGTATTTGCGATAGGCCCATTACCCGCTCTGATAGCTGTTAAACCCTGTGAGCTCAAGCGCTCGTCATGCTTTTCACTGAGCTGCGCTGGGGGGCGCAATATGCCGACTCGTCTCCCTCCCATCAGCAGTATTTTTGCTTATTTCGACAATGCCTGCGGACATATAAAAATCTGTCATATAAATATGATAGCTAGAAAAATTATCAAAAGAATCGATGTATATAATAATAAGAATCTGATTCTTGCTCTATAAATCGGCATTTATACTATATTTAAGTCAGATTTATGAAATATTGATATAATAAGCCATAAAATAAATTCACTAAAAATACACAATATATTTATTGATTCAGACTTTTTATATTCTATAAGCCCTCGCGTCACACCTCGCTTATGGAGTTATTTTATGAGGGTTAAGAATTTTCTCTGCGCTTCGGCTGCAGTGTTTTCTTTCGCATCGGTCGCGCAGGCAGCGGATGCAATTGTTGCACCAGAGCCAGAAGCTGTAGAATATGTTCGCGTTTGCGACGCATACGGTGCGGGCTATTTCTACATTCCAGGTACTGAGACCTGCCTGCGTATTCATGGCTATTTGCGTTACGACATTAAAGGGGGCGATAACGTCTACGCAAAGCGTCTGTCGCAGCTCGACCGCGATACCTATGACATGAAGTCTCGTTTTGAGCTTCGTTTCTCCACCGCATCCGAAACTGACCTTGGCACTTTGAAGACCTATGCCGACGTCCGTTACGATTGGAACAACGGCGATAATGGCGCCAGCGGCCAGCTCCGCTTTGCCTATATTGAACTCGGTGGTTTGCGTCTCGGTCTTGATGAATCGAAATTCGTTACCTTCACCGGATACCTCGGCGACGTCATGAACGACGACGTCATTCTCGCCGGTGGTACGCGTACGAATGCTATCAGCTACACATTCAAGGGCGCCAACGGTTTCTCGGCTGTCGTTGCTCTCGAACAGGGCGGCAATGGCGATTCTGATGTCAATGTCACGATCGACGATTACACCCCGCATGTCGTTGCTGGCCTGAAGTTCGCTCAGGCCTGGGGTTCGATCGCCGGTGTCGGTGCCTATGACGCGCTGAACGAAGAATGGGCCGGTAAGGTTCGCCTTGATGTCAACGTCACCGAGCAGTTCTCTGTTTGGGTCCAGGGCGCCTATAAGTCAAACGACGACAACTACACGGTCACACAGCGCTTTGCTGATGGTAGCTGGCGTGGCGTTCGTCGTATCGACAGCTTCTACGGCACTTGGGGTGGCGACTGGGCTGTCTGGGGTGGCGCGAAGTTCAAGGCGACCAAGCAGGCAACCATTAACGTTCAGGCAGCTTACGAAGATGCTGGTCGTTTCGCAGCAACCGCAAACGTTGCTTACACGCTTGTCCCTGGCTTCACTGTCACGCCGGAAATTTCCTACACGAAGTGGTCGGATGATCGTTCCGAACTCAAGGGTGAAAAAGCCTGGCAGGGAATGGTTCGCTTCCAGCGTTCGTTCTAATCGGATCGTTCGTTCGGATTTGATACCCTCCAGTCAGATTTGAAACGATGGAGTAGCGGCTTGAAAAAGCCGCTACTTTTTGTTGGATAGCTCTGACCTACAAGGGCTGAAGCATATGCCGTATGACGGGTGGCGTGTCGCCTAAATGAAACGTGTTCAATGTCTTTTGATCAAGCTGATCTGAATGGGTGACACGAGCATGCTGGCGCTGATGTTCGATCCAGCTTTCGACGATGAAGGCTTCGACCACACGACCGGGCACTGCAACATCTTCCCAAACATCCCAGCGGATAGCGCCATCGCGGTAACGGACTGCACTGAACTTGCGAAGAGCGGTGGTAAACTCAGCAATACGCTGTGGTTCGATCCTGTATTCGATTTCGATCAGGACCGGGCCGCGATCACCTTCGGGACGCACCGCAACCACGGGCTCTGCCCAATGGTTTGAAGGGGCGAGGTCGGTGGTCTGGTCTTTTGGCAGCTGCCAGATGCGGGCCAGTATAAGAGATATCACCAGAGCAATGGCTGCTACGACGAGTGCGGTTGTGACATTGAAGCGCGATGCGATCGTACCCCAGATGATGCTGCCGCCGGTCATAGCGCCCTGGAACACCAGAAGATAGACGGCGAGAGCGCGAGCCTTGACCCAGCCAGGTGCTGCCATTTGTGCAGCAACATTGAGCGAGGTCAGCATGCCGATCCATGCAAGGCCAGCAAGGAACATGACAGCGCCACCGACCCATGCGTTTGGCACCAGAGCCAGTGTCAGGGTAGCAAAAGCAAACAGCAGTGTTGCCCAGATGGAAATGGTGTTTGCAGCGACGTTCTTGCGTAGCTTCTTGAGAATGAGCGCACCGAGTACTGCGCCTGCACCCATACAGCCAAGAAGAGCACCATAGCCCGCAGCATCCAGGCCGAGTTCGCGGCGGCCAACCAGTGGCAGCATCGCCCATAAGGCACTGCCGAACAGGAAGAAGCCTGCGGAACGTATCAGAACGAGGCGCATCGCTGCCGAGTGGCGTGCATAGCGGTAGCCTGCGCGCAGCGCGCCAATAAAATGCTCTGGTGGAAGAGCGGATTCGGTTGGTTTGCGTTTCCAGAAAAAGATCACGCTCAAAACCGCGATGACGGAGACAGCGTTGAGGGCAAAAACGGCTGGAATGCCCGCCACTGCAACAATGACACCGCCAAGGGCCGGGCCGATGGCGCGGGAAATATTGACGCCGAGGCTGTTGAGCGCAACCGCGTCGGGCAATGCCTGCTTGTCAACGAGTTCCGGCACGATCGCCTGAAAGACAGGGGCGCTCAGCGCTGCTGATATGCCGAGGACGAAGGTCACGCCAAGTAGCACCCAGGGTGTGGTGAGACCAGCCAGGGTCAGCATTGCCAGTGTTGCAGCACCGACGAGGCCCAGAGCCTGCGCACCCAGAAGCAGTTTTCGGCGGTCGACGATGTCAGCCATGGCACCGGCAGGCAATGCCAACAGAAACATCGGCAAGGTTGTGGCTGCCTGAACGAGCGCCACAAACATCGGGCTTGGCGAGAGCGAGGTCATCAGCCAGGCAGAGCCAACATCGTTCATCCAGGTGCCGATATTGGAGATAATGGTGGCGATCCAAAGCGCTCGGAAAACGCGGAAGCTCAATGGGCCGGTTGCAATGTCCTGTTTGGGAGGAGTGGCGGCAGTCATCCTGTTTCCTTTTCGAGAATTCAGATGCTTTGAAAGGGAGAAATCAAATTGGGAGAATAGCATCCAGCGCATGGTATCGATTGTACAATGCGACTTGATGGTCCTGGCCCGGCTTTTGTACCGGGCCGTGCCTTACTTAGAGCGCGTTCTAACGCGCATCTTACCCGAAAACCGTTTCACACTTTTCGGGATGCGCTTTAAAGCGCAGGCTTTGGCTCGAGGCGTGGGCCTTTGTGCTGGCTGCGCGATTGTGCGCCATGGACCATGGTGTAAGCGTAATCGACGCCCATGCCGTAAGCCCCTGAATGTTCCCGCACGATGTTCATAACGGCATCATAGGTTTCGCGATGTGCCCAGTCGCGCTGCCATTCTAGCAGCACCTGCTGCCAGGTAACAGGGATAACGCCGGCCTGAACCATGCGGTCCATCGCGTAATCATGCGCTTGCAGCGAGGTTCCGCCCGACGCATCGGCGACCATGTAGATTTCATAATCGGTGTCATTCAGCGCTGAAAGAGCAAAAGTGGTGTTACAAACTTCGGTCCAGAGGCCCGAAACCACGATCTTCTTGCGGCCTTCAGCAGCACCTTTTGCAAGCGCTTCGCGCACTTTCAGATCGTCCCACGAGTTCATCGACGTGCGTTCGAGAAGGGGGGCTTCCGGGAAAACATCAAGCAGTTCCGGATAGGTCTGGCCGGAGAAGCTGTCGGTTTCAACCGTGGTAATGACGGTTGGGATGTTGAAAACCTTGGCTGCCTTTGCCAGTCCAACAGTATTATTCTTCAAAAGCTGACGGTCGATCGACTGCACGCCGAAAGCCATCTGTGGCTGATGATCGATGAAGATGATCTGGCTGTTGGATGGGGTAAGAACTTCGAGCTTGTTGGACATGGCTATCTCCGTCTGGTTTTACGTTTGTGGTGAGGATCGCTTGCGTGACACTCTGCGACCGTGTTGAACCCAAACTAGACGGATCTATAATTGATCACAATTGCTACAATAATTGTTATTAAATTGCGAAATACGTAATAATGGCCACAATGTCGTGTTAAGACCAAAACGAAAAACCCCGACGAGCTTACTCGCCGGGGTTTATCTGGCTTCGTTGCGTTCACGGCGAGATCGTCTGATCAGGCAGCGCGCAAAAATTTCTTCAGGCTTTCAAGCTCGGTCGGGCGGATTTCATGTCCGCCGGGCGCAATCAGCGATGTCACATCCGCACCCTGTGCGCTGAACCATTCAATCAGGCCCTTCGACAGCTTCAACGGCGAGATCGGATCAACTTCGCCTGCTGTGATCAGAATGCGTTTGCCAGACAGCTTCGGTTGCGGGTCCGGTGTCCACGGAATCAGTGGATGCATGAGAGCCGCGCGGTCAAACAGGCTGGGATCGGAAAACAGCATCGATGCCAGAATGTTGGCACCATTTGAATAGCCGAGCGCCAAGATCTCGCGTTCCGGGTTTAGCTTGCGGACCGCGCTTATAAAGCCGAGCATTTTTTCGGTGCGCAGATGAAGGTCATCCATATCATAGACGCCTTCGCCGGTGCGACGGAAGAAACGATTGGCTCCGAATTCCGAGACGTCGCCGCGCGGCGCAACAATGCCTGCATCGGGCAATATCTGCTCGATCAATCCGGTAAACTGGTGTTCATTGCCACCCGTTCCGTGAAAGGCAATGACAACCGGCGAACCGGCAGCACCATCGCGGCGGAAGCTGATATATTCATTTTTCGTCATGATTAACCTCCAAAGGAGGGCGCCTCCGGCACAGCCGGAGGCATCCAGTTATTGAGTTGTCAAAGGCTCGAGATTGGCTTCGATGCGATCACGATAGGCCTCATAGCGGCTTGGCAGTTTGAGTGCTTCGCCCAAATGTGCGGTATCCTCGTCGCGGTCAAAGCCGGGTTCGTTTGTGGCAATTTCAAACAGCACGCCGCCCGGGGTGCGGAAATAGATCGCCCAGAAATAATCGCGGTCGATCACCGGCGTGACATGATAGCCCGTGTCCATCAGTGCCTTGCGCACTTCAAGCTGTGCAGCCCGGTCCGACACCGCGAAAGCGATATGGTGGACGGAACCCGCCCCCTGACGCGCAGCCTGTGCCGAAGGCAGGGCTTCGAGGTCGATCGTATCAGCGCCATTGCCATTGGGCATGATGAAGCGGCTCACATTGCCTTCGGTTTCTGCGCGTTGATAGCCCATGAAGGTGAGCAGTTCGGCACTGGCATCAATATCGTGAAGCCGCATGCGTGCGCCACGGAAGCCGCGGATCGCCACATCCTCGGAGACGCCGGCGCCGATCCAAGGCGCACGGTTTTCGTCCGCGCTCTCAACCAGCGCAAAGCCATCGCCATCCGGTCCCTCAAAACGCAGCCGCTCGGCGCCAAACAGCTGATCGGCTTCAAGGCCAGTAACATCTTTGGCGACAAGTCGATCTTTCCAGAAACCAAGCGACCCCTTTGGTACGGCAAACTCGGTTTCACCAACTTCCCCGACTCCCGGACGACCCCGAACGATGTTGGGAAATGGGAAATAGGTCATCACCGAGCCTGGAGTGCCAATTTCATCGCCATAATAGAGGTGATAAACACTGGGTTCGTCGAAATTGACGGTCTTCTTCACCCGACGCAGGCCCAATGTGTCGGTAAAGAACTGATTGTTCTGGCGCGCATCCGCAGCCATGGATGTGACGTGATGTAGGCCCTTGATCTGGTTCAGCATGATTTTGCCTTTCCGCGGTTAAGCCGCTTTTGCAATCTGTGTTGAGGGCAATCTAAGGTGCGGAATAATTGATATCAATTGTCATTAATATTGTGATTATGTTGCAAGAAATGCAATAATGGCCTTGGGGATCCGGGATCTTGAGCCGAAAATATCCGCGGCTCTCACTTTGGCGTGATCCTGGCAATGGCGGTGGAAAGCGCAGTAGATTTTTCACACTTTCCTCCGCGAAGCAGCTATAGCAGCCCACAAGCCAAGCGCTTGGGGATGGTTTGAAGAAAGGCGATTTCGCAATCACCCGATGGTCAGGGCGATCTCAACGCGCTGTCGCCCAGTTCCCCATCGTCGCGGCTGTCTGGATTGCACAGACCGTGCGCTGTGAGATCCCATATATCCCCATATATCCCCATATACCCCATGTCCTCTTACCCTTTCAGAATGCCAGAAATGTCCACGCCCTCATTGTCCAATGACACGCCAAACGACACCCAGACCTCGACGCTTATTGGCATGTTCGCCATTCCGCTCTGGAGTGTCTCCATCGGCTTTATACGTTCGGTTTCAGAAATATTCGGACCGATCGCCGGTGCCGCCCTTATTTATACAGCAAGTGGCCTGGTCGCGGCTCTGGTGCTGGGCCTGCCAAGATTGCGCGCGCTCTATAATCCCGGCCTCTGGTGGTGTGGGCTGTTGTTTGTCGGCTATGAAATATCGCTCGCGCTCGCTATTGGATTGGCCCATGATCGCGATCAGGCGCTGGAACTGGGCATGATCAACTATCTGTGGCCGAGCATCACCGTGCTGTTCGCCGTTCTTAGCAAGCAGCAGCGCGGGTCCTATCTGCTGGCGATCGCGCTGCTGCTCTGCCTTCTTGGTATCGGCTTCGTCATGAAAGGCGACAGGAACCTGTCCTTTCAAAGCTTTCTTTACAATATGTCTGGCAATCCGCTGGCTTATCTATATGCGCTTTCAGCCGCGCTTTTGTGGGGTCTTTATTCGGTTGTTACCCGCCACTATCATAGCGATAGGACAGCAGTGCCCTTTTACTTTCTCATCACCGCTGCCATTTTGTGGGTCAAGTTTTCACTCAGCGCAGAACCGCGGCTGCAACTGGATTTGAGCGGTCTGGCGCAGGTATTCATCTTTGGCTCGATGTCCGCGACCGCCTATGCCTGCTGGAACCGCGGCATTTGCCGCGGCAATATTTCGCTTCTGGCCACGCTGTCTTATTTCACGCCGGTGCTTGCCGCGGTCATGACCTGCCTGTGGCTGGGGATTCGTCCCGGCATCGCATTGTGCATAGGCGTCGCGATGATCACGGCCGGCTCGCTGATGTCATGGCGCGCCTCGCGCCCGAAATCATGACGCGCACAACTACCCAAAATTGGTTCTATTTTGGACCGTGACGCTTCCGTCACGGTCTCACCAATCCCGTAAAACATGTCTTTTTTCGATATTTTTAGACTATTTTTCATGGCGAGACCTTCGTTTTGGCGTCGTGCTGCGAGCAATGCTGGCATTTTCTCAATTGACAACCACCAATTCCGGTGGGAATTCTAATTTAGTATTCGGTTGATGGTGATTTGGTTGGGGCCAGATTAATTCATTAAAAAAATCCAGAATATGACTAAAGGTTAAGTCATCCCGAATTTTTGCGGTGGCTTGCAGCGGGTATTTGCGTAGCGTTTTTCCGAGTAACTGACATTTCGGCCATTTTCTTTGGGGAAAATTATGGCATTGAACTATGCATTGCTTTCGCGCGACCTATCAAAGAACCTGCATCACCATAAAATCCAAATAGCTTTCGCAGCAATACTGGCATTCTCAATGCCTTTCATCGCGACGCTATCCACGGCTCAAGCTGACGCCACCAACACGCCGAGCGCCTTTTGTACGCGACCGGGTTTTGGTGGCACTGGTGCCTGGACCTGTACCGTACCCACCGCCAATGGCGGGCAGGCGCTGATTGCAGGCGTTCCCTCCGACGCCGGTGGATCAAGCATCGATCTGAGCGTCCTCAATGCCTGGATCAGTTCCAATTTGGGACAGAATGCAATGATTGTCGGGGATATGGCGAGCAGCGCTTCGGGCCAGAATGCCGTTGCGCTTGGCGCAGCCGCTACAGCCAGTCATGCAAACAGCGTGGCACTGGGGGCTGGCGCTGTGACCGAGGCAGCGGTTGCGACAGCGAGCACCACAATTGCCGGACAAACCTATGGTTTTGCGGGCGCACAGCCGGTGGGAACGCTGTCGATCGGCACGCTCAATAATGAGCGCACGCTGACAAATGTCGCGGCCGGTCGCATTGCTCTAAGCTCGACCGATGCCATCAACGGCTCGCAGCTTCATGCCACCAATCTGGCCGTGGAAAGGCTGGACAATGTCGCGGTCAAATATGACCAGAACCCCGATGGCAGCAAATCAAATACCATCACTTTACAGGGGGGCGATCCTTCAACACCGGTGGTGATTTCCAATGTCGCAGCCGGTGTCAACGACACCGACGCGGTCAATCTTGCCCAGCTGAACGCCGTGCTGGCTGGACATGTACCGACACAGAATTACAGCTATGTCGACAATCGGATCGATACCCGTATCGAAAACGCCTTCGCAGAGGTCAAGAACTTTACCGAACAACGATTCTCGGAACTGGTCTCCAGCATCGACGGCGTGCGTGACGATGCGCACCGCTCCGCAGCCATCGGGCTGGCCGCCGCCTCCCTGCGCTATGACGACAATCCCGGCAAACTCTCCGTCGCGGTCGGCGGTGGCTTCTGGCGCGGCCAGAGCGCGCTGGCCTTTGGTGCCGGTTACACCAATGATGACAGCACGATCCGGGCCAATGTTTCGGGCACCAGCTCGGGGGGCAAGATGGGTCTGGGTGCCGGCTTGAGCTTCACACTCAACTAAGGGAAAACCATTGTTGTTCAGAGTCACCCTCGGTTTTGTGCTATCGTTCCTGTGCGGCGTGATCGCTGCTGCTGCACAGGAACAGAACCACCGCTATTTTCTCAAGCCCTCCGAGGTTGCGCTTCCAAAGGGCGCGCAATGGGGCGAGATCAGGCGCAGCATCCAGCCTTTCGAGAACTGGACATTGATTTGTGACGAAAACCTCAAGCGCAAGCAAAAGACCTGCAATGTCAGCCAGATCATTACCGACCAAGCGGGTGCGGCCGTCTTCAGCTGGTCGCTTGCAGCAACCAGGGACGGGGAGCCGTTTCTGCTGTTGCGCGTGCCATCCTTTGTGGAAAAGCAGCAGCCAGTAAAGGTCTCGTTTCCGGGCAGAGCAAGGCCGGTTGTTCTCGATTACAAGGGCTGTGATGACAGGGTCTGTCTGGCCATGCTCCCCGTCGGCCCGATAACCAGAGAGCATATCGACAAGGAATCGGTGGTGACGATTGGTTTTTCCCAGAACCATCAGCCGGTTGAAATCGTCGTTCCCCTTAAGGGTCTCAAGGCCGCACTGAATGCGATTGACTAGAGAAACCCAAGCCCGCCGAGCCATGGTTTCAACCAAAAAACCTGCGCCGCAGGGGGCACCAATCGGCCGTGCAAAGGTTGACAGCACACCGGTTTGAATGGTCAAAGCAGGTCTTTGGGCTGACATCTCCATCAAGCCGATTACGCAGCTTTTGCGGCCGAGCATGGCGATTTGGGTGTCAGCCAGTGCATTGATGGGAAAAAGAAATGCGTATGACGGTCTGTGCTTTGGGATTGATGATGGGCTTTACCAGTTCCGCCTTGGCACTGAACAGCACAGAGAATCTGCAACAGGCCCTGGCGCAAATACCGCAAACGGCGCTTTCAAACCCAGATGCAATGCAGATCACGTTCGTCGATATCAAGGCATGGCGCGGGCTTGATGAAGCAGCCCCTTCCGCAGATGCCATGCGCAGGCTGGCCCTGGTTCAGCAAATTCCCGCTTTGCAACCGATCGGCTATGGTTTGGACGAATGGTCGAGCCATGCAAAAATCGCTTTCGATGACGTTGCTTATTTTGCGGCATTCGGACAGGCGCCGGGGACTGTTACCTATTGGGGTCTTAAAGATCAGGCCAGCGTGTCACAGTTGCTGGAAAGCCTGAAAAGTTCGGATTTTGCTGCAGGCGACCCGGCCATCCCGGGCCTCCTCCAAAATGGGGAAGCCGGAAAAATGGATCTATCAAAAGCCAATGCAAAGGATCCATGGCGGGGCACGATGGGAACCGCACGTTTTGTGTTGCCGCTGGGACAGGCTCTGGTTGACACGGCGTCTGCAGACGCGATCAAACAGCTTGCGCAACCAGGCCCCTCGGTTGCTGAAAGCGATGTCATTCTGACAGCCATAGCCGGGCTCAACCATGCCGTGGCGCCAGACGAAGGCGCGATTGTGCAAGCGGCGGTCATCTCTCCGATATTGGGTGCGGAAGGCATCGATCCAGAGAAATTATTGGCGGCAGCAGCTTTGGATCACGACGCCGCACGACAACAACTCGAGGCCATGGTCAAGGAGCAGGGCCGGGGTCTTCCACCCTATCTCGGCGGCATAATCGCCGACGCCCAGATCAAGGCGGCACCCGCTGTTGCCATTGCGCTCGCCTATCCCGACTGCCAGACGGCGGACAAGGCACTCGAGGCGATCAAATCGGCCTGGGGGGAGATGAAAGCCGCACAGAATGCTCAGTTTTCCGGAGAAAGCCTTGCAGCCGACAAGCTTTGTGCCGCTGTCGTCACACTGACCGCGGCCAAGGCCGACAATGCCGGCAATTCGCTGCTGTCGGAAATCATGGATCGCTATATGCAGCGGGATCTGTCGCTGTTGCGGATCGGAACCTCCCTGTAAACGCCGCGCATTTGTAGTGTTGCAGCCGCTGCCTTTCCAGGCGGCGGCTTTTTCTTAGACCCCATCGGCTCGACACGGCAGAACGACTGCCTGCGGGGCCGGCGCGCCACTGTCAAGCGGCCTGGCACTTGCCAATCAAATCCCAACAGTTTTGCCGCTATAAGATGGGGTTTACGCCGTTTCGATTCCCATCATAGGCTTGTGTCTCCCAGTCTGATGAGGCGTGAGTGATGAAGAAGACGCGGTTTTGATCCAAGGCAACGCATACCGTCCTCTACCGGTGAAAGCCGCGGGTGACCAGCGCTCGCATGACCGGGCAACGAGATGGCGCGCCGGTGGCCATCGGGGCGATGCGGTAGAAATCACCGGAGGCGTCGATCCTGCGCGTAATGCTACCGCAATCTGCCCATGACATATCGGAGCAGACCGCAAGCCGGGCTTGCTTTTTCTTGCCGTGAATGCGGATGCCGATCAATGGAGGTCAAGACGCTGCAACACCGTGTTTCGAGCGCGTTCTGCTTCGGGGCATGGTCAAAGGACCGCATCCTGCCGCACGGAAAAATGGCGAACAACCAACGCATTTCCAGGAATAACGATTGCTTAGACAATTTCTTCGCCCAGCATGGATCATCGGAATCCTGCCGTTCATTGCCTCTTGTGTCACTGTCGGGCCCGACGTCCACAATCCGCTCGTCATCACCCCCGCTGCCTATGCCAGCAAGGCCGATGGGCAGGGTCCGCTGCGCGGTGATTGGTGGAGGACACTCAATGATCCCGTTCTCAATGCACTGATTGCGCAGGCCATCACATCGAGCGTGCGGCTTGCGGATGCCAAAGCCAAGGTTCGGCTGGCACGCGCGCAGCTTGCCGCAACAGGCGCGACGCTCTCCCCCTCACTTGATAGCGATATCGGCTATAAGCGCAGTGATAGCGCGGCAGCGCTGGCGTCCAGTACCACCAATCTGAGCTTTCAGACCCGCTGGGAACTGGATCTGTTTGGCGGCAACCGACGCGGCGTCGAGGCCGCTTATTACAACGCCTTGTCCGTCGATGAACAGATGCAGGCCGTGCTGCTGACGTTGATCGGCGAAGTGGCAACCAACTATGCACAGTTGCGCGGTACAGAGGCAATGATCGCCATCGCTCAGCACAATGCTGCTGCCCAACAACGCACCGTTGCGCTGACCAAGTCCCAATTGAGTGCTGGCCAGATATCCCAGGTTGACCTGCTCAGTGCGCAGACCCAGGCAGCGACGACGCTTGCGCAGATACCGAGCCTGCGCACCCGCTACGCATCCTTTCTCAACAGTTTGACTGTGCTTGTCGGACAATCGTCGCTTCTTGTCGCCCAGACCTTGGCAAAGCCGGCTGCGATCCCCACTGTGCCGCGCACAACCGCGATCGGACTTCCCGCGGATATGCTGTTCTGGCGCCCGGACCTGCGCGCCGCGCAACACGATTATGCCAGCGCCACGGCCAAGATCGGGCAGGCCGAGGCCGCACTTTACCCCAGTGTTTCGCTGAGCGGAGCCATCAATACAGGCGGCGCAAATTTCGGCGATCTCGCAAAGCGCTCAACAATCGGCTGGAGTTTCGGTCCAACACTGTCTGTTCCGATCTTCCAGGGCGGTAAGCTGAATGCCGAAGTCGATGGCGCAAAAGCAGGCCGCGATCTGGCATTCATCGCCTATAAAAAGGCGATTCTGACGGCGCTCAGTGAAGTGGAGAATGCGAGCGTCGCCTTCAATCAGAACCAGCTGCGCGCCGCGCAGTTGCAGACAATCGTCCGCAACAGTCGCAAGATCAAAGACCTTACGCTCACGCAATTTGAGGGGGGAAGCAAGAGCTTCATTGACGTGTTGAATGCCCAGCGCGACCTCCTGAATGCCGAAACAAGTCTCGCAGAGATTCAAACCGATCTGGTGGTCAATTACATCGCGCTGCAAAAGGCGCTTGGCGGGTCCTTTGAAGGGCGGCTTCATCCCGGCAAACCGGAAGTCATCGACGGTTATTCGGGTCCGCATCTGATAAAACAACCGGTTTCGCCGAGGCTCCCATGAAAATCGTGACATCCTCCTCCAGGCCAGTTGTGCGCTGGCATCTCTGGCTCGCCCTGCTTGTTCTCGCCTTGCTCATTGTTTTTTCGATCACAGCACGATTAAACAGCGACGCGCCGCCGCCTGCCACCACCCGCATTGAGCGCGGCAATCTTGAAAGTGCGGTTCTTGCTACCGGCGTGCTGAAGCCGCAGAGCCTTGTGGCGATCGGGGCACAGGCCACCGGCCGTATCCTCTCATTGAAGGTGCGGCCGGGTCAAAAAGTCAGCAAAGGCGATGTCATCGCGCTGATCGACGCGACATCGCAGCAAAACGAGCTGCAGAAAGCCCAGGCGACCTTGCGTCAGAATGAGGCCACCCGCACACAAAATGAAGCGCAACTCGAACTCGCCCGCAGCGATCTTGCTCGCCATCAACGGATGATCGCAAGCAATGCCGTCGCGCACTCCGAATATGACAAGGCGGTGAGCGCGCTCAAGGAGCGTCAGGCCCAGCTCAGCCACAGCGAGGCGGTCATTGCGGCGTCGCAGGTCGAAGTCAAAATCGCCGAAACCAATCTTGCCTATACACGGATCACCGCGCCGATGGATGGCACCGTGCTTGCGACCGTCGTGCAGGAAGGTCAGACGGTGAATGCCGCCCAGTCGGCACCCACCATTGCCATTCTCGGAGCACTCGACATGATGACGGTCGAGGCGGATATCTCCGAGGCCGATATCACCAGGGTACAGCCCGGCATGGCTGTCTATTTCACCGTTTCCGGCGACAGCGCCAAACGCTATCAAGCGAAACTCGCCATCATCAATCCAGCGCCAGAGACCATTGTGAATGATAAAAGCTTCGCCGGAAGCAGTGCCGTCGCTGTTGCGGCAACCTCTGCTGCTGCAATTTATTACAAGGGAATTTTTCAGGTGCCCAACAGCGACGGATTCCTGAAAACCTACATGACGGCCGAAATCCATATTGTTCTGGATGAGGCCCGAGATGTGCTTATCGCCCCGGTTTCGGCGCTGCGCCTCGCGGGTGATAACAAAGCCACTGTGCGGGTTCTCGGCCCTGAGGGTCGCATCTCCGAGCGTCTCGTTGGCACAGGCATTACCGACAAGATCAACACGGAAATACGCACTGGCCTCAACGAAGGCGAAACAATTGTGACCGATAACCAGCTCGCCGAGCCCCATGCGGACTCGGGCGAGGCCGCGATGGGGTTGTGAAGTGACAGAGGTTCCGCTGATCGCGCTTGAAGACATTCATCGTCGCTATCCTGCCGGTGACGGTTTCACCCATGTTCTCAAAAATATCGAGCTGACGATTGAACGGGGGGAGATGGTCGCCATCATCGGCGCATCGGGTTCCGGTAAATCGACATTGATGAATATTCTGGGGTGCCTGGACAGACCGTCCGAAGGGACCTATCGGATTTCCGGGCGGGAAACCGCCGATCTATCACCGGATGAACTCGCGCAGTTGCGACGCGAGCATTTCGGATTTATCTTTCAACGCTATCACCTGCTCAGCGAACTCGATGCGCTCGGCAATGTCGAAATCCCTGCCATCTACGCGGGGCGCGACCGCTTGGCACGGCGTGAAAAGGCAACCGAGATTCTCAAACGTCTCGGTATGGGTGAACGACTACACCATCGCCCCAATCAGCTTTCGGGTGGCCAGCAGCAGCGGGTTTCCATTGCGCGCGCGCTCATCAACGACGCTGCGGTGATCCTCGCCGATGAACCAACAGGCGCACTCGACCGCCAGAGCGGCGAGGACGTGCTTTCAATTTTGCAGCAACTCAATGACGAGGGTCACACGATCATTATCGTGACCCATGATCGCAGGGTGGCTGAACGCGCCAACCGCATCATCGAAATCAGCGACGGGACCATCGTTGCCGATGATCGAAAGGCGAAGCAAGCAGAGGAGCCGGATCTGCTTCCAAGCGCGGCAGGCAAGGGCCGGATGCATTTTCTCAAGGGATGGAAAGACCGGTTTCTCGAAGCTTTCGCTATGGCGCTGCGGTCGATGAACGCCCATCGCATGCGTACATTCCTCACCATGCTCGGTATCATCATCGGCACAGCTTCCGTTGTTTGCGTGATCGCGCTCGGCCAGGGCTCCCAAAAGAAAATCCTTGAACAGATCAGCGATCTTGGCAGCAATACGCTTTATATCAGCCCTGGCCGGGGATTTGGTGATCTCAAGGCTGCACAAATCACCACCCTGACGATCAGTGACGCCCAGCAGCTTAAAAAAATGCCCTATGTCATCGCTGCCACGCCGCTGGTATCCACCGCCTCCACCGTGCGGGTTGGTAACAAGGAAGTCAGTGTGACAGTCAATGGCGTCGGCCCGCAATATTTCGTCACCCGCAAAAGCAGATTGCTCGAAGGGCGTTTCTTCGATCAAACAGCCGTGCAACAGCGTGCCCAGGACGCGCTGATTGACGAAAATGCGCGCAAGACACTGTTTGAGCATGCGCGGGGGTCCGTGATCGGAAAGATTATCATGCTGCGGCAGACCCCGTTGCGCATCATTGGTGTGGTGAAGGCGCAGGAGCAGGGGATGGGTGCATCGCAGAACCTTGAGGTCTATCTTCCCTACACAACAGTGCAGACCCGCATGACCGGAACCAACACCTTGCAGTCTATCATCGTGCGTGTTGCCGATACGATGGATCCGACTGCCGCCGAAAAGATCATCACCTCTTTTCTCAGTTTCAGGCACGGGCAGAAGGATTTTTTCATCTTCAATACCAGCAGCCTGCAGAAGACCATTGAAGCAACCACCGCAACATTGGCGCTGCTCGTCGCAAGCATCGCTGGCATTTCTCTTTTTGTCGGCGGCATTGGCGTGATGAACATCATGCTGGTGTCGGTGTCCGAACGCGTCAACGAGATCGGTGTGCGTATGGCGGTGGGCGCGCGACAAAGCGATATTCTGCAACAGTTCCTCATTGAATCGGTCCTCGTCTGCCTGATCGGCGGACTGGCGGGAACCGGCTTCGCGCTCGGTTTTGGTGTGTTATTTGCCCAGTTCAACAGCATGTTCGCGCTTATCTACTCACCCGGTTCGATCCTGGTCGCAATCCTCTGCTCATCGCTGATTGGCGTTGGCTTCGGCTTCATTCCGGCGCGCAACGCATCGAGGCTCGATCCGGTGGTGGCGCTCGCGCGCAACTAGCTGGCCTTTGATTGCGGATCAAAGTCTGGCCCAAATTCCGACAGGAAAGCGGCGCGCAGCCTGCTGTTTGGCGCGGCCGCAGCCGAAAATCGACGCGCAATTGTTAGCAGCAATTTTTTGTAATTGTTTGGACCTGTCCAGGGATGCTAGTCATTGGTAAGCAAAGGGCGTCATGAACAGCCTGGTTCGAAGGTCCCAAAACTTGCGCTGCGTTGCGCTAGTCACAGCGTTGATTTTCAGGCTGGGCGGCACGTCCACTTTGCGGTGCCAGCGGCCGGATCGGGCGCGCTCCATTGTTTTCATCACCCATGTCATTTCAGCCAATTTTTTGTCTAACCAGGATATCCCAATGCCAGAGCAAAATGCCGTCAAAGCCTATCTTGCCAATGAGGACGAAATGCTTGCCGTGACGGCGCGCTCGATCGTGCTTGAGTTTCCCAATGGGGACATGGTCGAAATCTGCTGGGAACCACCCCATGCAAGTGATCGCCGCCCGCTGGCCATCGAGATCTGGGGAGGGCGACGCTGCGGCCACGAAAATCCAGCGGCGCTTGCGGATCGGTTTACCACCTTATCCGTGCAGCCGAGCGCCGCAAATCTTGTGATGGTCCGGCCCCAATCCTATCCTCGCCGGCAGGCTGAAGGGTAGCGATCAGAAATCGATGCCGTCGCTGCGGGCACCAGACGGAATTCACCGCAGTTCAAATGACGCTTTATAAAATGGTCAGAGGAGTTCTTCCGCTATGCCCTGGGGACAACCAATAGACCTGGTCAGCGAAGACTATCAAATCCGACTGACCATCACAACGACCACCGCTGCCCTTCAATGGCTGCGCGAAAGGCGGTCGGTCCCAGCGCGGCGGAGACTGCATCTTGCCGCGATCGGTGCCTGTCTGGCTGAGAGCGATGGCAAAACGGCGCGGGCGCGCGCATTGTTTATCAGAGCGGCACGCGCGGCGGGCTTCCTGGTTCAAACCGCACACTGGTATGAGAGCAATGCGCCTCTTCCCTCCCTTACGGAAATGCAGCCCGAGGATATTCCGCATGTCATGACCGCTTGTAAACAGAGCCTGTCGAAACAGAAGCGATGATTTCTCTAACAATGGCCAGAAGCCGGGCGTTTCGTTTTGACGTGAGGGAGAGCACGTGAGACAGGATGAACCGAGAAAAGGCCTCACAATAGCGGCGATTCTGATGGCATTGCTGGTGGCAGCACTGATCGTCGGGGTGATGTTCTTCCTGCTCAAAAATACCCCTTTTTGAAGCAAGCGCCATCGCCATGATTAACAAATGACATGGCCGGAAATTTTAACGACGACGCCGAACAAGCAGTCGTCCGCTCGCGACAGACCACCGCAATTAAGACGCAACATCATGGCCCTTTGTTGAGCTGCCGCGCCGTCGGCATGCGCCCCTTCATTCACCCCGGCGCCAGCCGCGCCCACCTTGCCTCCCGTTTCATCGCAACCAACAGACGGCTCGTCCCCTTCGCAAGAAATCTGAACCAGCTCGTCAGCGACGCAAGGCCACGTTTGTGCCAGGGCAGCACGTGTTTTTCCCCGCCGGTTCGGCTCCTCGCGAACGCTTCGCTGCAAAAACACGTTCAAACGGACCTTGCATCCCTGCCTTTGAGCGTGGTTCGGTCGATATCTCACGAAGGGAATAAGCCCTTTGGTTGAGGAGACTGAACATGCCTGCAATCGGAACAATCAGCGCCGGCGCAGATGGCCGTTTTGAAGGCTATCTGCGGACATTGTTTATCGATGCGCCCATCGCCCTGATCCCGACCCTCAAATCCAGCCGCAAGGCCGCCGATTTTCAGATCGTCTCGCAAGGTATCCCCATCGGAAAGGCCTGGATCCGTGTCCATCCCGTAACCGCCAGCAACGAGATCCTATTGTTGATCGAAGCACCCGAACTGCCGCGCCCGATCCATGCCTTCTTCGCTCTGTCCCAGCAATCAGTGCAGCCAGCAGTCTTTGATATTATCTGGCATCCACGCAGCGCTGCGCGCTAGAGCGTGGGTCCGCGCGGCTTTACGCCATGCCAATGCCGGATCGGGAAAAGGGCTATAAATGATCTCAATCTGGAACTGTTGATCCCCCGGTATTGCTGTCGGGACCTGGTGGGATGTGACGCCATGCCGGTTGCGCGAGAAAGGGTCGGGCGGCAAATTGCGTTTGATGCATTACCGACCGTGCCAGCAAGACCAACAGCAGCGTCCGCGTCCTCACGCCGGCTGAGCATGCAGCATCAAATGCTTCCAGATCGTCTCCGCGCGAAACGAAAGCGGCGATTGGTGTCGGACGATGCGGATCTCAACCGTCAAGTTCCAATAGCGATCGGTCATCGTGGTGCTTGCCACCGATACGCCGGTTGAGCATCGTCAGCTCAAAACGCATCGTCAAGCGGTGTGGCGCCGGCCTGGCGCGGCTGGGTGCGTTTTGGGGGCACGGCAGTGGCGATATCGCGCTCGGCTTCTCCACCGCACAGCCGATCGATCACGACGAGACACGCGAGATCGTGCCGATCGCGGTCATCCATGAGAGCCGGATCGATATCCTGTTTCGAGCTGCAGCCGAAGCAACCCAGGAGGCGGTGCTCAATTCGATGTGCCAGGCCGAGGCGCTGGCCGGTCGTTCTGGCAAATTCCGCCCGTCTCTGGCCGACTGGCTTCGACAAGGCTAAACTCCATCTGTGCCCGACATAAAAAGGGGGAGACAACATGACACTGAGCAGAACATTGACCGGACGGCGCAGGCCGCGCATCGCCGTTATCATGGATGAAAATACCCTTGCAGGCGGCGATCGCTACGAGATGTCAAAACACTATTTCGAGGCGATCGCGCGCGCCGGCGGCATCCCCTATGGCATTCCCTATCTTGGCGGGATTGTGGAACAGGTGATTGCCGATTTCGATGGATTCTTAAGTGTTGGTGGCCGTATCAAATTTCCAACAGATTGGTATGTCGACGGCGACCAATCCGCTTTCCCGGCCTCCGAACGCCTGGCTGTTGAATGCGCCTTGATGCAGGGATTTCTGGCCATCGACAAACCGGTGCTGGGAATTTGCAACGGCATGCAGATGCTGGGCTGTCTGAATGGATGCCGGATGGTGTCCGATATCAGCAGCCATAACCCGGCTGGCCTGTCGCATGATAACGGTGCCCTGGTTCATGATGTGCTGGTCGAGCCTGATAGCCGGATCGCTTCCATTCTCGGCTCCACCTGCTTTAGCGTCAACACGTTTCATCGCGAAGCGCTCGTCGAAATATCCAGCGCTGTGACCGTCGCGGCGCGTGCCTGCGACGGGGTGATCGAAGCCATCGACGTGCCTGCCTATGCCTTCGCTGTCGGGCTGCAATGGCACCCTGAGCGGATGTATGCAAGGCGGCCTGGCGACCCGGATGAAGTCCCCCATCCCGGATTGCGGATCTTTGATGCCTTCATCGAGGCAGCGGCGCCAGCATGATCCAAGGCTGATTAACAATCATCAGAAAATGCCATCAAACCTGTCTCGCGAGGAGGGAAAATGAAACTGTTCATTTCAGCTGATATGGAAGGCACGGCCGGTATCCTGTCGTGGAACGAGGCCGAGCATTCTCACGCCGATTATCAGGAGTTCAGAGCGCTGATGACCGAGGAAGTGGTGGCGGCCTGTCAAGGCGCGCGGGCTGCGGGTGCGACCCAGATCCTGATCAAGGACGCTCATGACAGCGGCCGCAATCTGATGCTGGATCGGCTTCCAGACTATACGCAGATCGTGCGCGGCTGGTCTGGCCATCCCGATTCGATGATGTTTGGACTTGATGAAAGCTTTTCCGGCGCCTTCTATATCGGCTATCACGCAAAAGCCGGAACAGAAGCCAATCCGCTGGCCCATACCTTCAATCTGCGCATTTCCAGACTCATCCTCAATGATGCGGTGGTTTCCGAGTTCACCATCAACGCCCTTTGCGCGGCCCGTTATAAGGTGCCATCGCTGCTGGTGAGCGGTGATGCCGGGATCTGTCAGGATGCCAGCGACCTTGTGAGCGGGATTGCAACTGTGCAAACCTTGACGGGCTATGGTGCAGCCGCGTTGTCGATGGCGCCCGCCGCAGCGCGCGCGGCGATTGCAGCGGCAGCACAGGCAGCTGTCGAGAATATTGCCGCAATCCAGCCTCCAGTCATTGCCAAGCAGTTTCGCCTGATCATTGAATTCAACAATCCCTGTGACGCCTATCGCGCGTCCTTCTATCCCAACGCTTGTAGCAACGGTCCGCGATCAGTGCTTTTTGAAACGACGGATTATTTTGAGATCCTGCGCGCGTTGCGCTTCATGAAGAGTTGAGCAATCCGTTGCCATGATCTGCGATAGGGCCAGCCTTCTATCGAAAAGCCATGGACCGAGACGTCTTTAACCAGCACACAAACTGGCGGCGTCGCTCTGCGACCGCCGCTGGTTTCAGTTGCAACGCGGTGCGCCTGGATGTTGAACCCGCATTGCCGGCGGTTCGCAACGAACCATTGCACCGGTGCCTTCTGTGATGACACCGTTGCAGCCCCGCTGTTTGGGAACGTTCTTCAAACATCTTCGTTGATGACCCACCAGCAGGGAAGGTCACAGATGGATCAGTTCTATTCGGCGCTCAATGAAGCCCTAAACTCCGATAATTTCAACGTCTGGCCACATATTATTACACTGGCTGCCGCCTATATTCTGGCGCTTCCGATCGGCTTTCACCGCGAACGCGAGGAACGCAGTGCGGGCTTGCGTACGTTTCCTCTCGTTGCTGTCGCAAGTTGCGGCTTTGTCCAGGCGACAGAAGGTGTCACCACCGACAATCCGGAAGCGCTTGCACGCATCATCGAAGGGGTGATTACCGGGATGGGCTTTATTGGTGGCGGCGCCATTCTGCGCCTGAGTACCTCAGTCAAGGGGACAGCAACTGCCGCAAGTCTCTGGGCAACCGGTGCAATCGGCATTGCCTGTGCCGTCAACGCATTCGATGTCGCCATCATTATCATGGTGTTCGCCTTGATCACGCTGTTTTTGTTTTCCAACGGCAAGGCGGGGGCAGCGCAGGGTGAACAGGACCGAGCTGTTGTAAAATCCGACAAGATTGTGTGAGGGCGTTATTCATTGAGCCTTGAGGCAGGCCAGCGCATCACTCTCAATGAGAGCTGGTCGCTGACGCCGCAGGCGCAGCTGATGTGGTCGTCGGTTGATTTTGACAGCTTCACCGATGCCTATGGCGCACGGATCTCAAGCCATGCGGGCGACAGCCTGACGGGACGGATTGGACTGGCTGCCAATTATCAGAACAGCTTTACCGGCGCCGATGGTCGCAAGGTCGACACGTCTATTTATGGCATTGCCAATCTTTATCAGGCTTTGATTGGCGAAAACCGCATTGATTATGCCGGCACCCGCATGGCCACCGATGATGACAGGAGCTGGGGTGGGATTGGCATGGGCGGCACATATCAATGGGCTGAAGCCAAATACGAGCTTTATGGCGAAGCCACCATCAACACAGCGCTCAACCATTTTGCCGACAGCTACACAATCAAAGGCAATCTTGGGTTTAAAGTCAGGTGGTAGGCCAATCAACCATTCGCTTGTGCCGCTTGCCCTCTCATCGCGTATCTCTGACAATTTGCGAGAGGGGCAAGGCGGTGATTGCATCGCTCTTCACCACGAGGAAGTCTGAGCCATCGAGGGCCGTCGATCATCAATACCCGTCCTCGATCTAAATCTGACATGGAGGTCTTATCGTCAAGCGACTTTGTCGCGTTCGGGGTACTGAAGTCGTAACGTCTATTCTGGCTGAGTGCCGGCAGGAGCCAGTCGCTGCGCATGCACTTGCCGCACATTCGAGGCACCTATCTATCCCGACCCCTGATGCCGGTATGGATCAGACCTATCTCCAATAGAACTGTTGGCACATGCTGCAATCAGCGATCTCGATCGGCCCATATGCGAATTTGACGGCATTTAAAGAGGGCGCACACAAGCCGCGAATGGAAATTCGCGCTGCTCAACGCAATAGGTCGAGCTCTTCTTGAGCCTTACAGACCTATGACATCGGGGCTGGTTCTAGAACGAACCAGTTAGGGCAGCGCGCAATCGTTGTTGAGCACAATTTTGCTGGTCCGTGCAAAGGTGCCATCATCTGCGAGCCGCCATACGCACCATTCAGGGCAATCGGCGAATAAGCGTTTCGCAACAATGGCATCCTTGCCGATAATGATCTATTTCAGTCCGATATGGATGGTGGCGCGATCCGGACGCGTGGCGTCATAAACATCAAAATCGGCACGATAGGCGCGATCAAGGTCGGATGCCCAGATCTGTTGCCATTGCGAAATCAAAGCCTCTGGCAAAGCACCAACCGCTTCAAATCGCGCAACTGTTTGCGCGGGAACCGTGACAACGGAAAGATTGCCTGGATTTGAAAAATCTTCTGGAACCCTGTATCCGATCGTCATGTGATAGGGCGCGCGATGGTCCCCTTCATAGCCATGATACACACAATAGATATCCAAACTCTCCTTGGAGGAGACGGCATTGCTGATATCACGGCCCCAGAATTCGCCCCAGGTCGCACCGATCTGCTCGGGCTGATCATTGCTCACGCGCGCCGTCAGTCCTGCAACTCGAAATTGACTAATATTCATTTTATCCATTACTTATACCTCAAATATAGATCCGGCGTTTCAAGCAAATTTTTATAGGGCTTTGGATCATTCCCAGGCTTATACAATATTCGGCACGATAGAACTTTGGAACAGTGTCAAGTCACCTGTGAATATTGATAACGTCAAACCGGCCGATCTGCTTACAAGATTTCGTTTCCGTTTTCGATTTTTGGGCGGGCGACATTCAATCGAAGCAAAGGCGCGCCCATTCTGTTCAAACGAGGGAATACAGTCTCGATAGCCATTTCGGCGTGCCAGGGAGAACAATGGCTGCAATTATAACACCAGCAATTAAGATGTAATCGATGCCAAGGCATCGCCATCCCCGGGTCAAGTCCAATGTCAGATCCTGCACAGGCAACGAAGAACTCACCTTCAACTGCGGATTCACACAGGTTCAACGGTGCGCTCCTCTCCCCTTAATGACCGCGATGAAGCTTTTTGTAGAGCCCAAGGCTTAATTCTTGCGTCCGGGTTCCCGCGGGAAGGACCGATTGCGATGAAAAGGCGGCATGCAATGACATCAGCGGCCGCTTGAGGCGCCTTCTGTGCAGCTGCGAAGATATTACCTGGCTCGTGGTTTCAGCCAAGCCGACGGAGCCTCAAAGATGCTAATTAAAGGGTTTGTTGATGATCAATTCAACATTCTGATCCTCTGGCGCACCCATTCTGAAGCCACGATCCAGCGCGGGATCATTCATCGCAAGTTCCAGGCTTAATGCGGCAAGTGATGCTTGTGTTTGCGCGCCGTGGCGGATGATGGCTTCAGGGGACGAATGGTCGATCACCACTGCAAAGATCGAGAGCGTTCCGTCAGCATTGTCGACGATTTCAATTGTCCGCGATTGCTGTGGGTAGTCGATATGCGCAGCGGTATTGATTTCCCAGATGCCATGCCCTTCATCGCGCGGATCAAAATGGCTCCAGATGCGATTACAATGGGTGTGCCCGTTCACCCACAAGATGACGTTGGGATAACGCGCCAGAAGCGCTAGAAAAGCATCGGCACCCAAACGCGCTACACCCTGATCCGCAGGCGCTATTCCTTTGAAATTATCAAAGGTGATCGAATTATGATGCGAGAAGATTGTCACCAGCTCATCCTTGTTTCCGGTGTATACCAGTGTGCCATCCTGTGTGTAATAACGTGAGCAGACGGAACGAAGCTGCGCCTCCAGCCATTGCGCTTGATTGCTGTCGAGCGAGCCATCGGGTCCACCCTGCGGATTGGTGGTATCAAGCATGATACCCGTCATCCTCTCCGCCATCTTGAAACGATAATAGGCGTTTTCATTGTTGAGATTGTCTTCCGAGAAGCCATGTCCGTGCGGGCCGTGGGGACCGATGCTCTCAAGATGCAACTGAATGAACTCGGACTTGGTGAACGGTCGGCGTGTCGGGGCGGCTTTCACAATCCTGGAGGGAAGTGATGCAATCATCCGCTCCACAATTTGGCCATCGCCCTGAACCAGTTCGCCAATAAAATCACTGGCGCTCATGCCCTTTGGCAAGGAGACCGGGGCCCGGTCGCCAACGCCGATCGCCGCAGTGAATGCATTAACATTCCCGCTGGAGAACACCCCGAAATCAAGTTCATCGTGATTTCCGAAACCCGTATACCAGGGCATGTTCAATCCCTGTGTTACAACGGGCCTGTTGATTGCTTCGAGGAAACCCTCAATCACCGGGTAGCCATAAGCTCTTTTCCAGAGATCATCGGCTAGTGCACCGGGGCTTGGTTCCGGATGCCAATAGGCATCATAGGTTTCTTTTGAAACCACCGCATTATCCCGAATGCCGACATAGGGAGCATCGGTGGCCGACATGGACGTCAAGCCGCCATTGAGCGCCGTCACCACGGCCTGCAATTCATGTGTGGCCCGCGTGTCGGCATTGTCTCCGGTGGATATCGCAAAGTCGAACGGTCGCCCAGAAACGGGCCCCTTCTGAACGGCATTGACGCGCCGGACCATGGCGTCCAAGACCTGCAATGTCAGTGTGTCGTGCGGACGCCAGGCATTTGACAGCGGCGCACCATCAATGACCCCGTTGATACCCCCAAATTGGCGCATGAAGGCGGCATGGCTCGGCGAGGCCGCATCGATGATATGTAAATCTGTCAGGTGCACAAATGCCGCGATTGAGGTTCGCCGCCCATCGCGTTGGGGTTTTGCTGCAGCCAGATCCTCTCTTACGACGATCGGGAGCGGATTGTCGGCGGCAAGCTTTCGATAGCGCTTACCCTTCGTTAGATACTCGCCTGGAACAACTGCGTGATCGAGCGTTGTCACCGCAGTGGCAAGATAGCCCTGTGCATTTGCGTGGGAAAGACCACAGTTGCAAATGCCGGATAGCAGGGGAGTAGCAGTTGATGCAGCCAGACCCGCTTTCAGGAAACGACGCCTTGAAACCATCGGTTCAAATTTCATATCCGCACCCCAAAAGAAATGTTGCCAGCAACATGCTCGTCGAAATGCATATAATATACAGTATAGACTAGGGATAATTTAGTCGCACTAAATAGCGTAGTATTTCATAAGGCCATTATTAATAGTTGTGAATATTAGATAAACATCAATCGCTGGCCGGCGGCTTTAAGCATGGGTGGGTGGAGTAATTCTTCCGACGCAACATTCCGTCCGGTCTTTATTTATACGTGATTATGGGTGACTGCTTACTTTGCTTCGGCGATAGATTATCGCTCCCTGTCGAAATTTTTGTCATTCAGCAAGCCCTTGGCGCAGCGCCGATTAGATCTCGCTAGGCTTAATCCACCGGGCGGGATGATTTCATGGCAATAGTTGCTCAGTAGGACTCCGCTCATGATCATTGGCGATTGCATTGCGCGTGCTGGTCAGTCACTTGTGCGGACTGACTGAATTGAGTTTGAAGTCTCATCAATGCGGTGACGATGCCACAGTTTGGGTGCCGGCCTTCTGGCCAGTAAACAGAGCAATTGTAGCTCCCCCCCAAGAATGTTGTCATGTCACATCCCCGGAACAAGAATGGATGAGTTGAAGACCAAGTGTGCTCGAAAAGGAGAAGGTCACGGCTCATTTTTCCGCTCTTCGAGTTCCTGCAGGTGCCGGATACCGACACCCAAAAGGTAGCGGCGACAGTCTGTCATTGTCCCAAAAGGCACAGGGTTGCTGCACCTAAAAATATCTGTGTTCTATGCGACGTTATACGCCTTTAAGCGAGTACGGCTTTGAAAGCCTCCACACACCTGCTGGGCTCAAAGGGGAGAATATCCGCTTTTGATAGGCCCAATCGTTGGAAGGGATCCTCGCGCATTCTCTCTTGTAGGCTTTCCAGGCTCTCCGCTTTTGCGATGATTACACCGCCGATGCGAGGAATTCTGCGGCCCGATGCCAAAAATACCCCTTCAGCATAGCCTTTATCCAACCACTCGATATGTTCCGGCAAATGCGCATCTATTTCATTTAACGGACGCATGTAACTCAAGATAACGATATATAAAACATTCATAATAAAACCCTTTATAATTCATCAAAGACTATTGAAACCGAAAACAATACTTATGTTATATCTTTATACAAATGAAACAAAATAGTTCTAAATTCGGCGTCTTTGCACAGCCGGATCGATGTCCTGACCAGGGCAGCCAGCGCTGGATTAGCAAGTTCAAGGGGCGTTTTGAGGCAGCAACAATGGTGCAACGTCATTTTGACAATCTTTGGAGACCAAACTCGCTTTTTAAAGGCAATCGGGTCGATTAATCGGGAGCGGCTTGCTGTATCAATGGTTTCTCGCGCTGGCACTCAACTCAGACAGCGAGCCCGCCAGATAGATTTGCACTGCAAATCGCGCAAAAAACCGTCCGCTTTCATGAGTTGCGGCCTGCGAGCGCGTTTGGAGGCTCTTTGCATTTTGATTGAAACTGCTAGCCCTTCGAGGGGGCCTGTGGGACACATACCTTCGCTCTCAGAGCAAGAACAAAGACACAGCCAGTATCATCACAATCGGTGGCATGAAAGAATTAGGCCGCATGTGCGCCACATCGTCGTTCCGGTGGCGTCTCACACTCCGTCGTCGTCCTGCCAGTCAGAATTGTTTGCGGCGTCTTCGGACGTATCAAATGAAAAGCAGACGATCATAGCGCCAGACGCTGTGCCCAGCAGCAAAGAGCCCCAATCCACATCGGTGATGTAGCAATAGACACACCAGGTGAAAAAAACCGCGGTCCCGCCGATCCACCATGGCAGTTCGGGGAAATAGCGGCGCGCTCTGTCATTTTTGGGCAACGGGGGATGCATGACCCTATTTTACACAGCATTAGGAAAAATTAGCCAGAGCTTTTTTAACGATCTATGATGAAAACTCCGCGATTATTACGGAGTGAAGGTCCTTAGTGCTACATCAAGTGGGATTGTAAGCATCTTGGCGCGGCGCAAAAAGTCGAACATTGAGCCACACAACCTTCCCTTCCGTTCGGTTGCTGATCGATGGCCGAGCGGATGCTCCCTTTGTTCGTCTTGTTTCCTGGCGTTCGCTCGGTCCAGCATCGGTGCGGTTCAATCCGTTGCTTGCCTTTCTCCGACCTCACCCTATCCTAAGGATGCATGTCACAGGCTGAAAACATTGAATTTTCGACGGCACTTTTTGTGCCCTCCCTCTTCTCCTCTCGCTATTTTCATCCGCTCCGGCCACTCCAACTGAGCAATTGGGAGAGCATCTCTGCACTGGGAGACCTGGCTTTCTTCCTCGATCTTGACGGAACTTTGCTTGATCTTGCGCCTACACCGGATGCCGTTAAAGCGGAGCCGGACTTGCAGGACAATCTGCAACGCCTCTCTGAGCGCACCCATGGCGCAGTGGCGATTGTAACAGGACGTTCCGTGGCCTTTGTGGAGGCTTTGTTTCCCGCTCACCCATTTGCGGTTGCGGGGCTGCATGGCGCAGAGCTTAAGCTAAATGGACAGGTGGAAGGATGCAACGGTTCTGATATTTCTTCTCACAGCGAGGATTGGGGAAGTTATATGACGGCGCGAGCCAATGCGAAGGCTGCTGCGTCAGGGCTTTCCGGCGTAATTTTCGAAGACAAGGGCAGGGCGTTCGCTTTGCATTATCGCCGCGCCCAGCATCATGCGGCGGCCGTCCTCGAGATCATGAAACAGGCCGTCGTGACGGCGGGCGTCACCTATAGTTTGCAGGCCGGAAAGTTCGTGTATGAGGTCAAGCCGGGGGGCCGCACCAAGGCCACAGCTGTGAACTTCTTCATGCAAACGCCTGCCTTCAAAGGGCGATTTCCCATTGCCGCGGGCGATGACCTGACCGACGAAGCGATGTTTGCGGAAATCAACACCAGAGGAGGGGCCAGTATACGCGTCGGTCATGTGACGAACGGAAACAAAACCTGTGCCTCAATGGTTATCCAAACTCCGACACTATTAAGAAACTGGATCAGGAGCATTGGTTGTGAAGAGGTTGAATGAGCGTCTGCGTGGATTTTCGTCGGCTCAGCTGAAATTGCAGGAGACATGTTCGTGAGCAGACTGGTTGTTGTTTCCAATCGCGTCCCCGACCCGGACCGCCCGCCACAGGGCGGGCTGGCGGTAGCGGTCCAGGCTGCCTTGAACGAACGCGGTGGCATCTGGATGGGGTGGTCGGGGCGCACAAGTGGCGCAAAGGAACCCGGCCCACTGACGATCCGCGAGGAAGGCGCCATTACCTACGCCCTGTCCGACTTGTCCGATCAGGATCTTGCCGAATATTATGCGGGTCTTGCCAATAGTGTGCTTTGGCCGCTGTGTCATTATCGGATTGATCTGACCGATTATGCACGTCGGGATATGGCCGGCTATCTCAGAGTCAACCGGCTGTTTGCCGAACGTTTGAGGCCGCTCATCCGCGCGGATGATGTCATCTGGATTCATGATTATCATCTTTTGCCGCTGGCAGCGGAGCTCAGACAGATGGGCGTCACCAACCGGATCGGCTTTTTCATGCATATTCCATGGCCCTCGCCGGATGTGTTTTTTACTTTGCCGGTACAGGCTGCTCTATTGACTGCCATGACGGCGTTCGATCTCATCGGGTTTCAGACCGAGGATGATGCAGAAAATTTTGCGCTTTGTTTGCGTCGAGGTGGCGTAGCCAATCCCGTCGACGGAAAGCCAGGTCTGTTCGACAATCCGCTGCGGCGCTTTCTCGTCGGCGCCTTTCCGATCGGCATTGATGTCAGTTCTTTTTCAAGCGCCGTCCCATCCGCCAGCATCAGTTCCACAATAAAGCGGTTTCAGCAGTCCCTGGAGGGGCGCGATCTGATTGTCGGGGTGGATCGCCTCGATTACACCAAAGGGATACCGGAGCGCTTGCGCGGCTTTCGCCGTTTCCTTGAGGTTAATCCGGCCTGGCACGGGCGCATCACCATGCTGCAAATCACCCCGAAAAGTCGCTCTGATGTCGCCGAATATGACGCGCTGCAACACGAAGTCGCTGAAATCGCGGGACATATCAACGGTGCAATGGGCCGGCTCGATTGGACGCCGGTGCGTTATGTCAATCGTGCCTTTGGTCAACAATTGCTTTCGGCAGTCTACCGCATGGCGAAAGTCGGGCTGGTGACCCCGCTCCGCGATGGTATGAACCTAGTCGCAAAAGAATATGTCGCAGCACAGGATCCAGAAAATCCCGGAGTTCTGGTTCTTTCGCGCTTTGCTGGGGCAGCCCATGAACTGGGCGAGGGTGCACTTCTAGTCAATCCATATGATGTTGAGACCATTGCTGACGCCCTGGCGCGCGCAGCGTCCATGCCGCTTGAGCAGCGGCGACAGCGCTATCAAGCAATGATGGAGGCTGTGACAACCAATGATGTGTTTCATTGGTGCCGGCATTATCTTGATCAGCTTTCCGGATCGCCACCGGATCCGTAAAATTCGATATGCAAAGCCGACCGTGCGAGACGGTCGGCTTTTTGATTTCTAAAGCCAGATGGTCAGGCTGCGAGCGCCTCATCGGCTGCAGTCGGCACTTCCGATATCGTCTTAAGCACCTGAGAAGCGATCTGATATGGGCAGCCCTGGGAATTGGGTCGACGATCCTCGAGATAGCCCTTGTAGTCGTTCTGGATGAAGGAATGTGGAACGCGGATCGATGCGCCGCGATCACCAACACCGTAGGAGAACTTGTTCCATGGAGCCGTCTCATGCTTGCCGGTCAATCGCATGTGATTGTCGGGTCCATAAACGTCGATATGGTCCTGAAGGTTTTTTTCAAACTGTGCCATCAAAGCTTCGAAATAGGCTTTGCCGCCAACTTCGCGCATGAACTTTGTCGAAAAATTGCAATGCATGCCCGAACCGTTCCAGTCGGTGTCACCAAGCGGCTTGCAATGGAATTCAATATCGATTCCGTACTGTTCGCAAAGGCGCAGCAGAAGATAGCGGGCGATCCACATCTGGTCAGCGGCGCTGCGCGACCCTTTACCGAAGATCTGGAATTCCCACTGGCCCTTGGCGACTTCCGCATTGATGCCTTCGTGATTGATGCCGGCTTCAAGGCAGAGATCAAGATGTTCCTCAACGATCTTTCGCGCGATCGAACCCACATTCTTGTAGCCAACACCGGTGTAATAAGGGCCCTGGGGTGCCGGAAAGCCCTGTTCAGGAAAGCCGAGTGGTCGACCGTTCTCGTAGAAGAAATATTCCTGTTCAAAGCCGAACCATGCGTCTTCATCGTCAAGAACTGTGGCGCGACTGTTGGAAGGATGCGGGGTGACACCGTCCGGCATCATCACTTCGCACATGACAAGCGCGCCATTGCTGCGCGCCGGATCGGGATAGATCGCGACAGGCTTTAGAACGCAATCCGAGCTGCGGCCCTCGGCCTGCATCGTCGATGATCCATCGAAGCCCCAAAGAGGAAGCTGATCAAGGCTAGGGAAAGCGTCATATTCCTTGATCTGGGTTTTACCACGCAGGTTCGGTGTCGGGGTGTATCCATCCAACCAGATATATTCGAGCTTAAATTTTGTCATCGCCTAGTCTCTTTTGTTCTGCGTCTGAAACCAAATTGTTGCGGTGTCACCGGCATTTGCCGACAGCACCGCGCCTGCCATCTACCAAGCAAGTGTCGTGCCAGTTTGAAATCAGCGGGGGCATTGACGTTAAAAGCCTTGATGGTGCCGATAATTGGCGTCGGCAGGATCAATCATTCGTCTGATAGGCTGTCAGCTGCTGGTTGCCTGCGCATACAAAGGTTTACTGCTGTACAAAAAATAGGCAGCTGGCCAAAAAAACGTCACTGCTGCATCCGCTTTCGACAATTCCAGCAGGGCCGCGCTTATCGCTTGGGATAACGGCCGATCGGCAGCATCATCGGGCGCCCCGAGGTCGGGTCGGTAATGATCTGACTGTCGAGATTGAAAACCGCGCGGACGGTATCTTCGCACAGAACGGCATCTGGCGGCCCTTCGATATGCAGCTTTCCCGCCTTTATGGCAATGAGATGATCGGCATAGCGCGCAGCAAGATTGAGGTCATGTAGCACCATAACAATGGTTGTCTGCCGCTCTCGGTTGAGATCGGTGAGCAGATCAAGGACCTCGACCTGATGACTGATATCAAGGAAGGTGGTTGGCTCGTCCAGCAGCAGGATCTTCGTTTGCTGGGCGAGCGCCATGGCGATCCAAACCCGTTGTTTCTGACCGCCGGACAGTTCGTCGACCATCCTGTCGGCGAGTTGCAGGGTTTTCGTCGCACAGAGCGCTGCGGCAACCGCTTCATTATCGGCGCGGGTCCAGCGGGAGAAGATACCCTGATAGGGGTGTCGGCCGCGGCTGACAAGATCGGCAACACTGATGCCATCGGGTGCAATAGGCGATTGCGGCAGCAATCCGAGCGAACGGGCAAGGATACGTGAAGGCATCTTATGGATGGATTTTCCATCGAGCAGCACGGTGCCCTGCTGCGGAACGAGCAGACGTGACATGGTGCGCAGCAGGGTTGACTTGCCACAGGCATTGGCGCCGACGATCACCGTTATTTTTCCTGAAACAATGGTGAGGTCAAGCTCCTTGAGGATCAGATTATCGCCGTAACCGCTTGATAAGCCTTTCACTTCTAGAGAGAGGTTAGTCATAATGTACCCCCGGTCCGGTTGACGCGTATAATGAGATAGATCAGGTAGGGTGCGCCAAGAGCGCCGGTGATAACGCCGACAGGGTAGCGTCCGGGTAACAGGAATTGACCGATATAATCACCCACCAGTACAAGAATGGCGCCGATGAGGGCGGCAGGCAGCAACAGCGATCCATTGCTGCGGAAAATGCGTGCGGCAATCGGACCGGACAGAAAGGCGACGAACGAAATTGGACCGGCAATGGCGGTGGCAAAGGAAATCATCCCCACCGCAGCGATGATGATAATGACGCGTGTACGTGCCACATTGGTGCCCAATGCGGCAGCAGTGTCGTCCCCCAGTCGCAGGATTTCAAGATCTCGCTGTCTGCTCAGCAGCAGCCCGCCAAAGATCATCAGGGCAAGAAGCAGTGGAGCGAGTTGATCCAGTCGCGCGCCGTTGACGCTTCCGGTGAGCCAGCGCATTGCTTCCTGCAGGTTCCAGGCAGGGGCGCTCGACAGAACATAGGCGATGAAGCTTTCGAGCATGGCCGATACCCCGATCCCCACCAGAATGAGCCGGGTTCCCGCCACGCCATCTCGAAAGGACAGAGCATAGACCAGCATGGCAATGGCGAGACCACTGAGAACCGCAAAGATGGAAACGGCTGCACCATTCATAGAGAGAACAACAATTGCAAAGACGGCCGCGGCGCTGGCACCCGAACTGATCCCGATAATGTCAGGGCTTGCAAGAGGATTGCGCAGCATGGTCTGAAACGCCACTCCGCCCAGACCGAAACTCAAACCCGCGAGAACCGACAGGAGCGCGCGCGGCAGCCGAAGTTGTCCCACCGTGAAGCTTGCTCCAGGGACGCTTTGCCCGAGCAGCACCTTGATCACCAGATGCGGTGGGGTGAAGGACTGTCCCAGCGTTAATGTCAACGCAAATGCTGCGATCAAAATGACGATCAGACAGGCCAAGCGGCGGTGTCGGGCCCGCATGGCGACCTGGCGACGGCGCAAAAGCTGATCGCAAACCGAGCCAGACATAGTCACAACTCCCGAACCCGCTGACGTCGGACGATGTAGATGAAGAATGGAGCGCCAAGGAAGGCGGTTATAATTCCAACATCAATCTCCGTCGGCCGCGCAATGACCCGTCCGATTATGTCGGAGGTAACAAGCAGGACTGCGCCAGTGATTGCCGAAAAGGGTAGCAACCAGCGATGATCGACACCAATTAGCAAACGACACAGATGCGGCACGACGAGACCTACAAAGCCGATTGGACCGCAAATAGCCGTGGTCGCGCCGCATAAGAAGATTGCTCCGATCGCTGCACAAAGACGTGCGAAAGCGACGTTTTCTCCCAGTCCCGCTGCAAGTTCCTCGCCCAATGCGAGTGAATTCAGTTTTCGGGCACTCAATAGACTGATCACCAGCCCAAACACCAGAAACGGCAATACATGGACGATCCGATCGAAAGTGGCGCCGCCCACGCCGCCGATCTGCCAGGCGCGGATGCTGCCGGCCAGATCTGCCCGCGGCAGAATGATTGCCACCACGAGAGAAGAGAAGGCAACAGAGGTTGCAGCGCCAGCCAAAGCGAGTTTGAGCGGGGTGGCGCCCCCCCGACCCAGCGAGCCCACGATATAAACAAAGGTAGCCGCGGCGCCCGCGCCGCCAATGGCCACCCAGATAGGAGCATAAGTCGATCCGATGTTGAACCAAGCTATGGCGATCACCATCGCAAGCGCGGCGCCCATATTCACACCCAGGATCCCAGGATCAGCCAGCGGATTGCGCGTGATCCCCTGCATCACACAACCGGCAAGGCCGAGAGCCGCGCCAGCAATGATCGCGAGTAGCGTCCTGGGGATCCTCAACGCAACGGCTGCTTCGCCCATCGTTTCGCGATGCCCATTGAGCGCATTGAGGATTTCTGCCAATGACACGGCGCGCGTCCCCAGACCTATCGAGAGGCCACTAGCCAAGACAAGAATGGTGGCGAGTAACAACAGCCATAGCAGTCGGGATTTATTGGAGCCGGCAGCGTAATAGTGATGTGCTGATGTATCGAGGCGAACCGCGTTCATTTCGATTTGTCCGCAGCGCCTGCGAGCAGCGCAACATAGTCCTTCAGCACGAAAGGGATCGACAAGGGCGTTGGATTGGCTGCGGTGCCGAGCGGATCGCGACCGAGCATAACCAATGCATCATTTTTGACCACGGGCAGTTTGGACAAAAGTGGGTTTGATTTGAGGGCTGCAGACAAAGATTGGCCACCATAAGTGACGATAATATCGACGTCATCGAACAGATCGACCCGCTCCGAACTGATGGAACCGGAAAACTGACCGGGTTCAGATGCTGCTATCACGCTTTTGGGAGAAACCAGGCCAAGATCCTGGAAAAACTTCACCCGTGTGTCATTGGTGGTGTAGAAATGAATGGTGCTTAAATCGCCAGCATCAAGATGGGTGACGAACAGCGCAGACTTTGCTTTTAGCTGCGGAAAAGCCGCCAGCGTTTCGGTGATCTCGGATTCGATCTTGTTGATCAGTGCATCGCCTTGGCTTGCCAGGCCCATGGCGGTGCTGTTGAGCCGGATCATCTGGCGCCAGTCGGTCGACCAAGCAGCATCGGGATAGGCAACCACTGGCGCGATCTGACTTAATGTCTGATAATCGGATTCGCTCAATCCCGAATAAGCCGCAAGGATCAGATCGGGGCTGGTCGCCGCAACCGCTTCAAAATCAATTCCATCACCTTCGTCGAAAAGCACGGGCGTTTCAGCACCGAGTTGGTTCAGCCGTTCTGTGACCCAGGGCAAGACTCCGTCGCCATCGTCATCTCCGAAATTTGCCGCAGCCATGCCGACGGGGACAACCCCCAACGCAAGAGCGACTTCGTGATTGGCCCAAGCCACACTGGCAATTCTCACCGGCTTTTTCTCAATCATCGTCGTTCCGAAAGCGTGCTTTACGACAATTGGATAGCCTTGTTCTTGCTCGGATTTCGCAGCTGTGGGCGCCAAGACCACACCACAGATCGCAGCAAGAAGGAACAGGGAGCGGACAAGGCTTTGCATCGAGATACTTTCGCGGGCTGTAAAACTTGTCTTTCAGTCTCAGCTTAAAGCGCGAGCGTCAAGGCCAGCAGCGAATGCCGGGCAATATTGCGCTGAAATAACCGTCGCTTTCTACAATAATGCTGGATTTTACAATACTGGATAAATAGTCTCAAGTTAGTGGAAAGCCCTCAACATAGCGGGATATCGCGGGGGCCAGACAAGGCTATTGTCTCACGCCCCGGACGTGTCTGCTGGTAACCGAAGCTCTAATCCGGAACAACATCATGGTAAGCACACTGTCTGAAGACAATCGGTCAATCGCAGAGCGGACAGGAACCAAGCTCTTGCTCAGTTGTGCGGCATGGGTGATGTTGATGCCTGCGAATGGTCGAGCGCAGAGTATCCCGCAGCAAAAGCCCGAAACTGCGACGGTCATCCTCGAGACGATTACTGTTGATGGCAAGGGCTCCGATGATGATAGAAGCACGATCGTTGCGACACGTACGGTGAGTGGCAGCAAGCTGGCGACGGATATTCTCGACACCTCCGCCTCTGTGTCGGTTATTACTGCAAAGGAAATCCAGCAGCGCGGAGCGCAGAGTGTTGAACAGGTCTTGCAGTACACCGCCGGCGTTTCCACCGACTTCTACGGTTCAGATGATCGTTTTGATTTCTTTAAAATTCGTGGCTTCGATGCAACCACTTACCGCGACGGCCTCCCCCTGGGACGCCCGTTTGGGGGCATTCGGGAAGAACCCTATGCCTTCGACCGTGTCGAGGTTCTTAAGGGCGGAAACTCAACGGTTTTTGGTGTTTCAGATCCCGGCGGTTCAGTTAATTATGTCAGCAAGCGACCGCGCAATGAACGGTTCGGTGAAGCCTATGTGACAGGTGGCTCATTCAGCCGCAAGGAAGTGGGATTTGATTTTGGCAATAATCTTACCCCTGATGACACAGTGTCCTACCGGTTGACGGGAAAGTTCCGCGATGGAGATGCCGAATATGATTACTCCCGCGATGATGAAAAGTTCATTATGGGTGGTTTGACTTGGCGACCCGATGACGCCACCAATCTGACGATTGTTTTTGATCACCTTCATAAAAACGGTGTGCCAGGCAGCGGTGGCCATCCGGTGGGCACGGATTTCAGCCGCAGCCGCTTTTTTGGGGAACCTGACTATAATTACCGCGGTACGGATCGAAACAGCGTCAGCGCCATGTTTGATCATGATTTCGGCAACGGGTTCAGCCTGCGTGTCAATAGCCGCTACAGCAAGCAGAGCACGGATTTCGGCTATGCCTACATATCCTCGACGCCTTCTGATGGTTCGACCATTGCCGGACGCTCCTACTTTGGCAATGAAGCGTCGGGAAACAATTTTATTGGCGATGCGAATGTGACCTATGAAACGGATTTTGCCAATGTGAAAAGTCGCACCATGCTTGGCCTGCAATATAATGATTACAAAGCCAACAACGCGACGCGGTTTGGGAGCGCACCGAGTATAGACTGGACAAATCCGGTTTACACAGGAGCGCCGGCGAGCGTGCCGCTCTTTAGCAATGTCGCCAGCAAGCAAAGGACGACAGCGCTTTATCTGCAGCAGGATTTGACAATAGCCGAGAAATGGATTGCCAGCATCGGCCTGCGCAATGACTGGCTGGATTTGCAGCAGACAAACTTGATCAGAAACAGCAGCACCCAAGCGGATTTCGATGAGCTGACCAGCCGATTTGGCCTCACCTATAAGGTCAGTGACGCATGGGCTGTCTATGGCAGCTATGCGCAGTCAGTGGCCCCACCCGCCATCGGTGTGGATCCGGAGCGCGGCGAGCAGTTTGAAGTTGGTGTCAAATATCGCCCGGAAGCCTTTCCAGCGCTGTTCACGCTTGCGCTCTATGACCTGACGAAGAACAATATCTCGATCACTGATCCCATCACTGCGCAGCCAAGCACGATTGGTGAAATCCGCGTCCGGGGCATTGATCTTGAAGCCAAGGCGGAAATCACGGATCATTTCAGTCTCACCGCGGCCTACTCCTACCTTGATCCCGAAATTGTAGAGAACGGGGGAGACGGAACGGAAGGCAACAAACCGCAATTTGTCTCTAATCATCTGGCTTCATTATGGGCCAACTATACCCTGCCTGGCCACGGCAAGATCGGAAATCTTACCCTTGGCCTGGGGACGCGCTATACCGGGGCCTATTATTTCACGGCCGCCAATAATTCGGGCGCTGATGCGAGTGTGGTCTTCGATGCGGCGCTCAGTTATGAATTCCTGGATAAGTCGACCCTTGAAGTCAATGTCAGCAATCTGTTCGACAAGAAATATGTGGCCTATGGTGGCTTTGGCGCAGATTTCTATAATCCGGGCCGTGAAATCACCGCGACATTGCGTCGGAGCTGGTAAAGGATCACTGCGTGCGCTTTATGATCGGGCGCAAGGAGCGCCGCCGAACAGCGATTAAAGGCCGTTATGATCAAGCCGGCGCCAGGCGGCCGGAGTTTCGCCCACCACCTGTCGGAACACTTTGGTTAGGTGGGCTTGATCCGTGAAGCCGAGTTGAGCGGCCACCTCCGCCACTGTGGCCTCCTTGAAGCGCAAAAGCTCCTGTGCGCGATCAATCCGCTTGGCCAACTGCCATTGTAACGGTGTCTGGCCTGTGGTCTGTTTAAACACATTCGAAAACCAGCTTTCGGACAGACCCACAGTTGCGGCCATCTCTGAAACACTGAGGCGACCATTGTGACTGACGCCTATTCTTGCGTTGAGCTTGTTCAACTGAGCTTGTGTCAATCGGCCATTGCCCGGCCTCTTCTGGTCACACGCAGTGACAAGCATTCGTGCTAATATAGTGCCGATGAGATTCTCGACATACAATGTGTGCTGAGAGGGATTGCTGACTTCCTCTTCGAGCAACTTTGCGAGCACTTCAAGGGCGCCGATATCATGCAGTTCAACAGGGCTGCGCATCGTGGTCATCGCGAGCGAGATCCCAAGGGATGGACGCAGATATTTGAGCAGGCGATCTTTGTGAAAGTGTAGATTGAGATGAGAAAAGCGGTGCGCTGCGACCGTGCTTGTCCACAGCGGTACACCAGCCGGAATGTAAATTGCCCGCGCCATGGGTCGTCGGTGGCTTTCGCCAAAGCGCTGCTGGTTCGATATGCGAATTTTCGACGAGACATCCTGGAAGAAGATCATGATGCGCGGATCATGTGACAGGAAATAACCCGAAGCGCCGGAGGGACTTTCAGCCTCCCAAAAGACGCTGACCAATCCGTCCAGAACGCGCCATTTCACCGGGGCGGTCACACGGATACCGTCCGCGTTCCAAATCATCGAATGCCAAAAGCTCAATCTGAGAAATGTCCTCGTCAAGGCGACCACCTGGCGGTGCCAGCTGTCAGGGATTAAAGATGAGTAATTTAATCACCTTCATATGAGATGGCAAGTCGTGAAAGGGACGGCGAAAGAATGCCTATGCACGGTTGAACACGGTCATGATCGCGACTTGAAGCAACGTCTGACTTGTGCCAGCATTGGCCAGAGGAGGAGGATCATGGTGTCGGCACTGTCGCACATCAAGGAGATTGAGCGCGTCGCCATGGGTGGCGCCTCGGATCGTGATCGTCCGGTGATCCAATCCTGGCTACGTTGTCTCAACGATTATCAACTTAATCCCGCTCAGACCCAGCAAGCTTATATCGTGCCCGATACATTGCTGCGTGAGCATCGCGAGCAATCGGAGGAACTTATTCGCATCGGGCGTAGCGGTCTTGAAGCCCTCTTCAGGCAGGTTGCAGATCAGAATTATGTTTTGCTGCTTTCAGATGCGCGCGGCGTCACGGTTGAATTCATGGGCGATCCGACATTCGATAATCAGTTGCGCAAGGCGGGTCTTTATCTCGGATCGGAATGGTCGGAAGATCGTGCAGGAACATGTGCCGTCGGCGCCTGCATGGTTTCGGGCAAACCGGTAATCATTCATCAGGACGATCATTTTGATGCCTGCCACATCGGCTTGACCTGCACGGCTGCGCCCATTTTCGATACGTTCGGTGATCTTTCGGCGGTGCTCGATATATCGCAGCTGCGCTCACCAACGGCAAAAGCCAGCCAGCAATTGGCGTTGCATCTGGTTGCGTCAACCGCGCGGCGGATCGAGCTTGCCAATTTGATGACCCGAGCGGGCGAAGACTGGGTTCTGCGTCTGGCAAAATTACCGGATTTTCTCGATGTCGATCCGGATGCAGCACTCACCGTCAACGGCAATGGTATCATCACGGGCCTGACGCATGGCGGCTTTGGCGCAGTTGCGCGCGCGATGGGCCGCCCTGATCTTGCGACAAGACAGTTCATCGGCAAGCCGATTTCCGACGTCTTCGATATCGAGATCGAGCAATTTCCGACGCTGATGCGAGGACGACCTAACGGTGAGCGTCTGCTTGAGGCGCGCAACGGTCTCACCCTGTTTGCAAGTGCGATTGCCCCTGTCAGCAGTTTCCGCACCTCAACGCCCAGTCAGGCCACCCGTTTGCCTGCCGCCCTTCGTCAGTTGAGTTTCGGTGATCCGGCCATGGAGGCGCTCCAGGCCCGCGCCGCACGACTTGCGGACCGCCATCTCCCCATTCTAATCAGGGGTGAAACCGGCAGCGGCAAGGAATATCTGGCACGCGCCATTCACGACAGCAGCGCTAAACCCGGTCCGTTTATTGCGGTCAATTGCGCGGCTATACCCGAACAGCTCATCGAATCCGAGTTGTTCGGCTATGTGGCAGGTGCTTTCACCGGTGCGACGCAAAAGGGAAAGATCGGGCTCATTGAGGCGGCCAATGGCGGCACCTTGTTCCTCGACGAGATTGGCGATATGCCGCTTGTCCTGCAGAGCCGATTGTTGCGTGTTCTCTCGGAAAGCGAAATCCAGCCGGTGGGTGCGCTGAAACCGAAGCCCGTCAAGTTCCGGCTGTTGTCAGCATCCCATCATGATCTGGCAGTTCTCGCCGCCCAGGGCCGGTTTCGCGAAGATCTGCTTTATCGTCTCAATGCGGCGACACTGACCCTGCCTGCACTGCGCAACCGGCAAGACTTCGATAGTCTCGTTGACCACCTCTTGCGCCGCATCGGGGATGAAGAGGGTGAAAAGCTCACGATTGACCGCTCAGCGAAGGCGAAACTCGCTGTCTATCGCTGGCCGGGAAATCTGCGTGAGCTGGACAATACGTTGCGTGTTGCAGCGGCAATGGCGGCCAGTCAGATCATTACCACCGACTGTCTGCCCGATCATCTTCAACCGGATATTTTTGAGAACAATGATCAGCCAACCCTGCGCAGTCAGCTTGACGCCTGCGGCAACAATATCTCAGCGCTGGCTCGAAAACTGGGCGTCAATCGGTCGACGATCCATCGTCGACTGAAACAGTCCCAAATATGATGCAGGAGTTGCAACACCTGTTGCATCCAACCTGTTGCATCCGTTTAGGCTGAATCGTCTCCCGAGGATAAAATCATACGAAAACAGTAACCTATTCTTTGAACAGCAATTGGCATGCGGCTTGCTTTTTCTTCCCATGAGGCAAATGGAGGAGAAATATATGCGTGCATTGCGCTTTTATGCTGCCAAGGATCTGCGCGTTGAAGACGTGCCACCACCTGTTGATCCCGGCCCGGATCAGGTCGTGGTCCAAAACCGTTTCTGTGGTATTTGCGGGACCGATCTGCACGAATATGCCTATGGTCCCATTTTCATTCCTACAAAGCCGCATCCCTATACCAAAGCGATTGCCCCCCAGATCCTGGGGCATGAATTTGGCGGGGTGGTCAAAGCGGTGGGTGCGGATGTCAGCCACGTCAAGATCGGGGACCGCGTGTCGGTACAACCCTTGATCATGCCGCGCGCGGGCGATTATTTTGCCCAAAGAGGTCTTTATCATTTAAGCACCAGTCTGGCACTTGCGGGATTGTCCTGGCATTCGGGCGGCATGGCCCAACAGGCTTTGCTCAACAGTTACAATGTCCAGCCCATTCCCGATAACCTCAGTGATGAAGAAGCGGCGTTGATCGAACCTGCGGCGGTAGCGGTTTACGCCTGCGATCGTGGCGGTGTCACGGCTGGCAACAGTGTGCTGGTGACGGGCGCTGGCCCTATTGGCATTCTGGTTGCAATGGCAGCACGCGCCGCAGGCGCTTCGCAGCTATTTCTGTCTGATCTCAATGAAACGCGGTTGCAGCTTGCCCGGGAAAAGCTCGGTGATGTGCATACCATCAATCCGAAACTAGAGGATGTTGGCGAGGTGGTGCGTGCGGCAACTGAAGGCAATGTCGGCTGTGACGTAGCTATCGAATGTGTTGGCAATGAACATGCCTTGAAAAACTGCACCGATGCCGTGCGCAAACAGGGCGTGGTGGTACAGACCGGTCTTCACCCGCATGAAAACCCGCTCAACTGGTTCGATGTCACTTTCAAGGATATCGATATCCGGGGTGCATGGGCCTATCCCACGCATTATTGGCCGCGTGTCGCCAGGCTGATTGCGAGCGGCCAGATCCCAGCAAAAAACATCGTGACCAAGACAATCGCGTTGCAGGATGCCGTTAGAGAAGGCTTTGACAGCCTGCTCGACCCTGCCGGCACCCAGCTCAAAATACTGATCGATCTTAAACGCTGACGCATGCAACGCCGCGCTTGGGAGAGCTAGGCGCCAACATCTATGGGAGGAAATTTAATGCTTGAGAAAACACCAAACGTGCGCGTGCAGGCCTTGCTCGAAAGGTTCGGCGCAGCACTTGAAGCGGGCCGCATCGACGAGGCGGTTTCGATGTTTGTAGATGATTGCTACTGGCGCGATTTGGTTGCCTTCACCTGGAATATCAAAACTGTGGAGGGGCATGAGCAGCTGCGTGACATGCTGCAATCGCAATTACAGTTGATAAAGCCGGTTCAATGGCGTGTTGCGCCGGGGGAAGCGGCGACGGATGCAGATGGTGTAACGGAAAGCTGGATCTGTTTTGAAACTGAAGTCGCACGCGGCTACGGACTTATTCGTCTGAAGGGCGGAAAAATATGGACGCTTCTCACCGTCATGTCGGAGTTGAAAGGCCATGAGGAAAGATCCGGCTTGACCCGGCCGCTCGGGGCAAAGCACGGTGAGAATCTTGGTGCGAAGACCTGGAAGGAAGAGCGCGAAGAGGAGGAGCGTAGCCTTGGTTATCAGACACAGCCCTATGTGCTGGTGATCGGTGGGGGGCAGGGCGGCATAGCGCTGGGCGCGCGCCTGCGTCAGCTCGGGGTCCCAACGATCATTGTCGAGCGCAATGCGCGTCCGGGGGACTCATGGCGCAAGCGCTACAAGTCTCTCTGTCTGCATGACCCGGTTTGGTACGATCATCTGCCTTATATTGACTTCCCGAAAAACTGGCCGATTTTTGCGCCGAAAGACAAGATTGGCGACTGGCTGGAGTTCTACACAAAGGTGATGGAGCTTAATTACTGGACGCATTCCACGGTGAAGTCGGCAAAATGGAACGATAGCAACAAGGAGTGGTCGGTTGTCATCGACCGAGATGGCGAAGAAATCACGCTGCGGCCCAAACACCTGGTTTTTGCTACCGGCATGTCAGGCAAGCCGAATGTTCCGAGCATCAAAGGACAGGATCATTTTGAGGGCGAGCAGCAACATTCGTCCCAGCATCCGGGACCGGACGGCTATCAGGGCAAGAAGGTCGTGGTCATCGGGTCGAACAATTCTGCCCACGATATTTGTGCAGCCCTTTGCGAAGCTGGGGTTGATGTGACGATGGTTCAGCGCTCATCGACGCATATCGTCCGCTCGGAGCCTTTGATGAAACATGGGCTGGGCGCACTCTACTCGGAAGAGGCGGTGCAGAACGGCATCACGACCGCCAAGGCCGATCTGATCTTCGCTTCGCTTCCCTATCGTATCATGCATGAGTTCCAGATACCAATCTACGACAGGATCCGTGAGATCGACGCCGATTTCTACTCAGCACTTGAAAAAGCTGGCTTCCAACTCGATTTTGGTTCCGATGGATCGGGGCTGTTTCTCAAATATCTGCGACGCGGGTCCGGCTACTATATCGATATTGGTGCTTCCCAGCTCATCATTGACGGCAAGATCAAGCTTGCTTCGGGGCAAATTAATGAGATCACAGACAACAGTGTCAGACTTGTCGACGGCACGGAATTGCCGGCCGATCTGATCGTTTATGCAACCGGCTATGGGTCCATGAATGGCTGGGTTGAGGACATTATTGACAAGGAAACGGCAGACAAGGTGGGCAAGGTCTGGGGTTTGGGTTCTGAAACGCCCAAGGATCCCGGGCCGTGGGAAGGTGAACAGCGCAATATGTGGAAGCCGACGCAGCAGGAAGCGCTGTGGTTCCATGGCGGCAACCTGCATCAATCGCGGCATTATTCGCAATATTTGTCGCTTCAGCTCAAGGCGCGAATGGAGGGGATATCCACCCCCGTCTACGCATTGCAATCCGTCCATCATAAAAGCTAGGCAGAAATGGCGCGCGCTGACATCGCGCGCCACCTTTATCCTGCATCCTGCTGTTGCGAACTGACCAGCAATTTGTCAATGCGTCGGCCATCCAGGTCGACGATCTCGAAGGTCCATCCATTCCGACTGAAGCTTTCGCCGACGTCTGGCAGATGCTTGAGCTCCTCCAGGACGTAGCCGGCAATCGTATTGTATTCAACATCATCCTCAATCGGAAAGCGCATGAACTCGGAAAATTCGTCAATCGGCATCCAGCCAGAAACAAGATAGGAGCCATCGGCGCGCCGCACGATGGCCTGTTCTGCAACGTGGTCTTCCTGCATGACACCAATAATGGCTTCCATCACGTCGCCGGCAGTGACGACGCCCTCAAAATGACCGTACTCGTCATAGACAAGCACCATATGGGTTGGAGTACCGCGGATTGCTTCAACCACGTCCAGCGCATCGGAAAAGTCGGAAACCACCGGAACATCCTTGACGATGTCGCGGATCCGCACATCGCCACTCGTTGAGAGGTGATGAAAGAAGTCACGAGCCTGGAGCACACCGATAATTTCCTCAGAATCCTCACCACGAACCGGAAGCCGGGAGCGACTGCTGCTTTTGAGCTGGTCGCGAATCGTCTCGATATCGTCCGAAATATCCACCATTTCCACATCGAGCCGCGGCGTCATCAACCCCCGAGCGGTCCGATCAGCCAGACGCATCACGCCGGCGATCATCCGCGATTCTTCCGTCTCAATCACGCCGGCGTGGTGTGCTTCTGCAAGCACGGATTTGATTTCCTCATCGGTGACACTGTCTCCAGATTGCCCCGATTGCCCGAGCATTTTGAGCACAAGTCGGCCGGATGTATCGAGCAACCACACCAATGGCGCCGCAAGTTTTGACAGAAGAACCATGGCGGGAGCAACGCGGCTTGCAACGACTTCCGGCTCACGCAAGGCGATCTGCTTGGGGACCAGCTCACCAACAATCAGCGAGAGATAGGTAATGCAGACCACCACTGACCCCACACCCAATGCATCGGCAATTGAAGGGGACAAACCCTGATTGACCAACCAGCCGGTCAGTCTCGCGCCCAGCGTGGCGCCCGAAAATGCACCTGACAAAATGCCGACCAATGTAATGCCAATCTGCACGGTCGAGAGAAAACGTCCCGGGGTTTCCGCCAGGGAAATAGCAATCTGGGCGCCCCTGCTTCCCTTGTCGGCCATAACGCGTAGGCGCGCCGGCCGTGATGACACAACGGCAAGCTCAGACATGGCCAGAACACCGTTTAGAAGCGTGAGAAGCACGACAATGATGATTTCAAGATACAAATTAGGTCCCCGAACATGATAGGAAAGCGCATATGAAACGGAAATTATCAGGTAAAGTTGCAAAAGGCGACATAGCCAAAGCCATGTTAAGAGACAGTAAGCGCTCGAAAGACCCGATTTTGAACGCACATCAAGGATAGCGCCACCGCTGCCATGTCCAATTATGCGGTCGTTGACCGCGCAACGCATTGTGCCAGGCCCTTTGTCCTCGCTTCGGCAAGTCCGGATTTTCGTCGTTCGGCAAGCATCCCCTCAATAAATAATTGGGATTTTCTTGGGTGGTCGAAAGGAATAGAATAAGCCCACACGGATTTCCGTCGTAGTTCTTGCCTTCCTGACAGCGCCAACCTTTCGAGCCACAGATACGGTTCAGGGATGGGAAGTCAAGGTTGGCCGAGCATAGGGATCGGATGGTCTGGTGGGCGTACTCCTCCCGATGAATGGCAGCGGCCGTCGTCTGGGTTCGGAAAGTGGAGGCGTCCGGGAATGCTTACGCAGCGCATCGTTTGTCGGCTTTATCGAGGCGGGTTTCCATCCTTGTTGCATTTTTGGCATCAGCGTTGGTGATCCTGGCCGACAGGATCGTGTTTATGTGAAACCATTTCTGGCCCCGTCGGTCTGGTCAATGAACGAAGATCCTCGTGGGCTGAATTCAGTTAAGACGGGGTATTGATGGAAAGTTTTCCTCAGTCGGAAAAACTCGAGAAGAAATTCGATGCGGCAGCCGCATTTTTCCGTGTCATTGGATATCGGAAGCGTTTGCTCGTCCTGTATTTTCTTCTTGAGGAAGAAAAGTCGGTTGGCGAGATCGCACGCGCCATGCGAACCGGCCATTCTGCCATTTCGCAGCATCTGGCAGCATTGCGGCGGCTCAACCTTCTGGAACGTCGCAGAGTGCAGCAAACCGTTTATTACAGGGTTGCCTCCGCACATGTTTACTGGATTGTGGAGTTCTGCCGCACAAATGATCTCGTACCGCAGCCGGTAATGGCAGCAGCCTTGCTGTCTGAGGCGCCCTATGAGTGACTGTCGGGCGCGGGCATCGTAGGCTGTATAAGCATCGGCGATCGGAACGCTTCTTCCCTTGAGCAGGGCTATACTAGCACGTGTGCAAGCGAAGGGAGGCGCGTGGCGAGTGCTGCCACTTCAAATGAGAGAATGACCTTAGTTCAAGACATAAGCTCTCTTTAGCAAATAGCTGTTCTATTTAGTATAAAGCGACGCTTGCAGCTGTGCGTTTAACACCAGCCAGTATGGCTCAATTCCTTGCCACGCAACGAATGCTGCGTGTTGTGCGTACTGAAATGAGAAAATCATCAATCTCCGCGCAGTCCAAATAGGGTGTCAAACGGAACCCCGTGAGATCAGATGCGTTTTAGCAGATATCAACAGACGCTTGCCGAGGGCAGCGTCGCAGACATGAAACAGTTTGGGCCTGCTTGGCCCAGACCTTAGGACATGCACCGGCGACATGTATTTGGGATCAATCAGCAAAGATGCCGCTGCCCGGGTATCTGAGGCATGAGGACGGACGATATGATTGAGAACGGCTATAAGCTTAGAGAAGATGATGACGGAACCTGGTCGGTCATTGAAGCCTACAGGAACGAACCCGCCGAGTTCGACGGGAAACTCCAGACCGGACTTACGGAAGCGGAAGCTCACGAATGCCTTGTGCAACTGACCCGCAAATTTATGGAGCGTCAGCACGAAGGCGGGAGCGGCCGACTGCCCTAGCAGGCGCTCGTAGGGTCGTTGTTGCTGCATAAGGTGCAAGGGCGGCGTCTCACAGTGGGGGACCTGTTTACAAGTCGTGGCTGTGGACACGTCATCGCTGGATGTCCTGAGTCAAAATGAGGCGGGCTTGCTCGTCTGGTTACAAGGGCTGTCTCAAACCGTTCATCGATTGGCTCTCCGTGAAATGCTGGATGCATTCTGGAGAGGCTCTTGCGTTCTGTGCTTGAATAGGCTTGTCTTCAACTCCCGTTCGGAAGCGCAAACTCCGCATCTATGATTTCCGCAAGTTTTGGCAGGACAGCGGAAGCCGTTGACCCAGAGCATCTTCCCCACAGGTGTGACCAAGACGCATCCCATCGCTCATTGGGATGTTTCCTGCAATCGATCATAGCTGGTCGCTAAAGCCCAGGCCACTCGAGCCGCCGGTGTGCCTCCTTCTGCCCTTTCCAGCGGCATCCCTACATCTGGGGAATTGCGCTCATAAAAATGCTACGGCAATTCATTCAGCTCTCAAACTAGAACTTATGTGTAGTGATTGACCAAATTTTTGATGATATTTTATGCCTTGCTAACATACCCGACGCTCGCCGTGCCAAACAGGCGCGGAAGCGTGCGTCGCGATGAGTCTCCATCAAGCGAACAGTTCTGGAAGGCTGACCCAAAAATGTTGCGGTGATTGGACCACCGCGCCTGCAGGTCAAAGCGCACAACCCACGACTCCTTGTGATGCGATCTTTGCCGAAGCAAGGATTGATCTGTGGGGAAGGCGTTCATCATCTCTTTGTAAACAAAACATCCTAGCACTCAGAAAAACATTCTCTTTTCACTTCTGCAGCGTTCCCTCGACGAAAGATGCAGAGCGTCTGCAAGACCCAAATGGGATGCTCGACAGCGGGACGTTTCATTCCATTGACGAGGAAAAATGGTTCATCGTAAGTTGACAAATCAAAAAGCTAACAAAGTAGACTGGCGTGCAGGATTCTGGTTCGCGCAGAGCCTACGCATCGGCGTTGTGCCGCTTCCAATCTATCTGCTTTTAACACTGCTGATCATCGGCTTCGTATCAATCGACAAGGTTCCTTCTGATTTGACGATGGCAATTGGCATTCTGTCGGTTGGTGGATTCTTTTTCATGGAGCTGGGCAGGCGGATCCCTATTCTCGGCTTGATGGGCGGCGCTCCCATCATGACATTCGTCGTGCCTTCTGCCGCAGTCTTCTATGGGGTTATTCCGCCGTCAGTCGCGGCCGCTGTCACGACATTCTGCAAGCAGTCAAATTTCCTCTATCTTTATATCTCCGCTATCATTGTCGGAAGTATCATCAGCATGGACCGCTAGGTGCTGGTGCAAGGATTTTTGAAGATCCTTGTTCCGCTTGCTGCAGGTTCCATTGTAGCGTTTATCGTCGGCACCCTTGTGGGCATGGCGATGGGATTAACTGCCTCGCACAGTTTGTTCTTCATCGTCGCCCCCATTATGGCCGGAGGCCTGGGTGAGGGGGCAATACCGCTTTCTGTGGGATATTCTCTCATCCTGCATCAGCCGCAGGATACCTTGTTCGCACAGATCATCCCAGTCGTGATGCTCGCGAGTTTTACCGCCGTTCTTCTCTGCGGCCTACTCAACCTGCTGGCGTCCAAATTTCACGGGCGAGGGGCAATTGCAGCCGGGTACAGATAATGTGCGATCAAAAGTGAGGATATCGTCCAAACCCCTTGAAATCAAAGATGTTGCCGCCGCCGGTATTACGATCGTTAGCCTGTATCTGCTGGGCGTGTATATCCAGAAGCTAACCGCTTTTCCCGCACCGATAACCATGCTTTTTCTCGTCGTTGCGGCAAAGATCGGGCGGCTGTTTGATGAGGTTATCGAAAACGGTAGCCGGCAAGTTTACCGGTTCTTTTCCACCATTGTGACCTGGCCCCTTCTGTTTGCGATGGGCGTGGCACTGACACCGTGGGATACTTTCATCGCCGTGTTCACGCTTCCAACAGTGGTGACTGTGTTTGCCACAGTCTCCTCCCTCATTGCAACAGGCTTCATTACCGCAAGATGGGTCAGGCTCTATCCGATCGATACTGCGATTGTTGCAGGCTGCCACAGTGGTCAGGGCGGCACGGGCGACATCGCAATCTTGACGGCTTCCAACAGAATGGAACTCATGCCATTTGCGCAGATCGCCACCCGCATAGGCGGCGCTATCACCGTGTCATTTGCAATAATGATGCTGCGATTTATGGTTTGAACACCGGTCGGCGAGAAATCAGGTTTCTACGGCGGCCAATCTTAAGATGTTCGATTATGAAACGACGCCTGCATGCCACCCCGTCGATGAAACCGAGTTACAGTCCTAGCCACGTTGTTGGCGGTTCCGGAGGTCAGCGGTTGTGCTGCTCCGGAAAAGCCAGCTCATGTTAGCAGTGGACAAATTTGGGCAAAGCTAACTCTAAACCCAGGACAGTTCTTTCCGTCTGCCCGTTCTACATTCCGGTTTCGCGATTATCGCCCATATCGGGTTTGTTGCCGGTGACAGACGCAAAAAGCATTTTTGCTGTTGCAGCGACCCTGCCCGGGCCGTCCCAGAATTCTGCATGGTTTGGAGAAACCACGATCAGTCGGATGTCCGGGTCATCCTCTGAATCCCAGAATGCTTTTGCAAAAGGGGTCCATAATTCTTTGATCTTGGAGCGGTCATTTGAGATTTGAGCATCCGCTGCGATGAACAAATAGTCATTGGAGGATTCGTTGGAAAAAGTAAGCTGCACAGGTAATTTCCCGTGAATATCAGTCACTTTTTCACTGTCTACATCGGCAAGGAAATAAATCGTTCCCTCTTCTTCACGCACAATGGGTGTCATTGGGACTTGCTTCCCATTCCACCCGTAAAAGCACACACGGTTATCTGCCGCTATTTTCCAAGCACGTTTTGGGTCTGTTTCTGACATAATGTTGCTCCAGGCTATCAACTGAATTAGGCCCACCATGTTGACTTTCAACAAGGGAAGGGCACAGGTAAACTACACATGTGTGGGAGTGCGCTGACGCCAGTATCTGTTTCGCAAACGCGGCGCGAACCACCAAGAAATAGGTGGAGCAACGATCAAGCTCGTCGCTACACATAGCGGCAGAAGCATTTTCGCCTCTAGTGCAAGAGATGGCACCGAGAGTACCGTTATCGCGCCGATGCCAAAAACAACCGCATTAACGACGATACTAAGCAGCGCTGCTATATGAAACCGTATCGACATGTTTGTTCCTCCTCATACAGGCAACGCAATCGATCGCTGTCGGTTCCATCGTTCATCGACCCGAAACAGGGTGTGTTGGATATAGACCTATTAAGTGCCCCGGATGCCTCTTATCATTATCACCAGCTGCTTTTATGAGGGGCGAACAACATTGGTTCAAAATTCTACGCTTCGATCGAACGTGCCCCTGTCACCTTCCGTTCACGCACGACTTTCGCTTACGAAGCCGCGACGACGCTCTCGAAAGCGTAAATGTGGTCGAACCCACCTGAAACTCTGACTTTTCTTAACTGGCGTCTTTTCGCGCGCTGATTATTGGCGATGTAGGAGCCCAGCCTGATATCCCCCATGACGGCCGCAGGGGTTTGGCCGCTCAAGCAAACAGCCCTCTTTGTCAACCGATCCTACCTCTACAAGTTTCCATGCAAAGCACGCGATGACTAAAATAAGGCGGTGATGGCGTCGGAACGAGGTCGTGTGGAAATTCGGGATGAGCGGGACGGATGACGGTTGTGCTGGGATGGACGCCCCTCCGACGGCCCCAATGATGACTGCTGGAACACGCTTCCATCGCCACTGTGCAAGCAGGCTGTTTGGCGAAGAATGGCAAAAATTGCTCGTGTCGTAATTTCTTGTGCAACACAACGCATCCGGTACTGTCACTCCCTTGGGCCCGCTGTGCGTCCGGTAGTACCTGGTTTGCAATTGAGCCTGCGCAATCGCAAGGAAATGATGGCGGAACCCGGCATTGATCTCGATCATTCAACCCTCCATTGCTGGGAGTGAGACCAACGGAATAGCGATATCGCAATGCGAAGCAGAGAGCCGACTTGAAGAGACTAACAGCAAGAAGTCTTTAAATAACGAAATGCACTATCTATCAAACAAAAGTTCCAAACCCTCGCTGCTTAATCGCGTCCAGAGTTAAGCCGCGCTCCGTTCAAATTGGATTTTTGCAACACAACCGCCAAATCTGAGGCGCCCCGAAATATCCTGCACGATGATCCAATAAACGTTTCCCATCCTCTGTTGCTTACCCGCGCACGAAAAAACGTAGCCGCTACTCTTCCTTCAATCGGAAAGCGGTGATGTAGTAATCGAACATCACTCCACTTTCTCTTGCTTCCAACTCCAAATCCTTGATGGATGAGCGCGCGTGAATTCCGCTACCCACAAGACAGGTCTTGTGCCCCGCAGTGAAGCCGCCTGCAATGTCATGTTCGATACTGTCACCGATGCAAAGCACGCGTGGATTTTTCAACTCCAGTCTTCGTGCCGCTTCCTGATAGATCATGGGATAGGGTTTGCCGATAAGCGTAACCGACCCGCCGATTGCGCCATATTCCTGCGCTATTCGTCCAGCGCCTGGCTTTGGTCCATGAGCCGTGAGCATGACGATATCCGGGTTGGTACACCAACATGGAATGTTGCGGTCCGCCGCCGATCTTAACAAATGCGAATATTCGTCGAGTGATATCCTATCCGCATTGCTGGCAGCCAGCAGCAGTAAATCAGCACTCTCTGGCGCTTGAACCAATTCGACCGGAAGATTTTCAACAGCAGACAAATCGCCATCGCGTGAATGAAGCCAGATTTTTGGCTTTGGCGGCAAATGGATGCCGATAGCCGAAGCCAATTGTGCGTGCGCAACTTCGCCGGAACTTAAGACTTCCTGAAACAAGCTCCGCGCAAACCCAAGTTGAACCAGCCGGCGGGCATTGGCTTCGCCCCGCTTTCCGGAATTCGATAGAAGAAGAATCGGTTTTCCAAGATCGCTGAGCGCCGCTAATGCTTCTCGCGCACCCGGATAGGGCCTCTCACCATCCAGCAGAACCCCAAACTGATCGATGAAAAATGCATCGAACTGTGAAGCCACTTTCAACAGGTCCACTATTTCAAGCATTGTTCGCTCCAATAAGAGCCAGTCGGGCAGCACCAGATGCGGCTTCATCGGACGCGGCATTGATAACAGGCACGCCAAGACTTCTGGAGCGAATGGCTGTCCATTGCAAATTCTTGGCGCCGCCTCCCATCGAACGAACAGACCTCAAAGCTGGTGCTCCCAATTTTTCAAGTAAAGCGTAACCCTTCGCTTCGATAGTGGCTATCCCCTCAAACATTCCTTGAAGAAAAGTGGCAGCATCGTCCGGACGCGGCGTTAATCGGGGTGGCAATTCAGGATCATTGACCGGAAAGCGCTCGCCCTTGCTGGGTAAAGGATAGTAGTTGAGACCCGTTGGTTTGTCTGGATTGACCATGGCACTCAGCGCTGTCATTTCATCAGCGGTGAAGTGACTAAGCAAGGCTGCGCCGCCCGCGTTTGAGGCACCGCCTGCCAGCCAGTTTCCCAGCAGCCGGTGACTGTAAATTCCAAATTCCGGCGCATTGATGGGCTTGTTGGAAAGCAATTTCAAAGTCAGTGTCGTCCCAAGAACCGAAACCGCATCGCCCGGTTCACGCGCACCGGAAGCGATAAAGGATGCGCAGCCATCAGTGGTGCCCGCAATCACAAGGGTTCTGGGCGATAGCGCAAAGCGTTTTGCAGCATTTTGCGTGATGGTGCCAATGATCGTACCGGGTTCAACAACATCGGGGAGCGCCGGGTACAGCGCGTGCTGGGCCATCCATTCGGGCCAGCTTCGTGTGAGAGAAGAATAGCCTGTTTTAAGCGCGTTGTTGTCATCGGAAACAAAGCGTCCGGAAAACAGGAAGGTAAGCCAATCAGCTTGATGCAAGATATGCGCTGGATGTAGCGACAGGAAGGACTGCGCGCGCAGTAGCGCTGGAACGCCTGCAAGGCTTCCCGGCTCCAACAATCCTTGCAACGCGGCAGCTGCATGCAGGTCTGACGGTGGATCGTTATACATCAGCGCATCGGCCAGCGGTCTGCCTGCATTATCGACAGGCAGGACACTACCCGATGTGCCGTCGACAGCCACTGCGTGAATTTTTTTGCGCTCCACGCTTGAAAGGGCTTTATCCAACGCGACTTCCATTGCGCGATGCCATTGAACAGGGCTGCGATGATTGCCTTCAATCGTTGCTCTGCCTGATGAAATCTGCCTCGACTGATCATCGATCACCACAGCACGCGCCCCTGATGTGCCGAGATCGATTCCGAGATAAAGTTTTTCAGACATTCAAACTCTGCCGGTATTTTTCTGCATCCCAGTTCAGCAGGGAAGCAGCATCCTCAATGGTCAGATAATTGACCTCGATATGGTCTGGAAGGCGTAGCAGAACATTGCCAAGACAGCCTGCGAGTGCTTCGGCCCCCGTATTCGCGTCTGCTTTGATAAATACGCGGCCTTCCGGATCGACGATCAGAATTTCGCCCGAAGGCTTTTCGGCGCTGCCGATCTTCGGCCCGCAAAAGATGACATGATCGGGATACATGTTGCCGCCCAACGCAATTTCACGAAGGCGTTGAACTGTCATTGCCTTGGCCAGAGCGTGATCCGTCGTCAGTGGCTTATAACCATCCGGTGCGGGATCGGGAGTCTTTCCCGCACCGGAGGCCGCTACAAGCCGGAGCTTGTAGCAAACCTCTTCCAACAAGATTTCCGCTTCTGCCACACTATTTGCTGCGACCAGCAGGCCGTGATTGCCAAGAATCGCGACATTTTCCGTCCTGCGTCTTTCAAGGAGCATTCGTCCCAGCTCCGCTCCTGGCCTCCGATAAGGCACCCACGCCCATTCAATATCTGGCAGGCGTTGTTTGATGCGCTGTTCTCCATCGCGCAAAACAGCTAGCGCGATGGTCGAAACACAGTGGACATGCACAACAACCGCCGCATCGAAAATCGCATGAAGACAGGTTTCGATTGAAGGTCGCAAACTTCCATCACCAAGCAGAAAAGCCGCAGGTTGGTCAGCCTCGGGTGATCCTTCTTTTAGCGAACGAGCAATGTCCTTCCATGCGGTTGGCACAAAAATATTCCGTTCAAGCGCATCACCCAGATTGGTGCCTGATGCCTTGATCCACATCACATCACCGATTTTCAACGATGTGTTGCCACCAGCCCCCTGCACCAGCAGAGGATCTTGCCCCACTTTTGCCGAAAGCCGGACAAGCGCATCGAATTCCGCCTGCAATTGAGGTGGTATGGTTGGATTGGAAGGGTTTGCTGTGTCCACCACTATTGGCTCCTATCGATCAGGCAGCGTCGGGCTTGCGGTCCTGAACGCCATAGCTTGCAAAGCCGCGTGCGGTGCGTTCGATCTCTTCATTCGAAAGGATATGCGCCCCACCAATGAGTTCCGCGTGGTAATATTGGTCAGCCAGCGCTTCGAGTTCATGGGCGAGCCATAAGGCGCGTGTCAGCGTATCGGCGCAGACAACCATGCCGTGATTGGCCATCAGGCAACCTTGGCGACCGTCGAGCGCAGTAATGATGTTGCGGGATAATTCTGCTGTGCCATAGGTCGCATAGTCGGCAAGGCGAATGGTTGGACCACCAAAGGCTGCAATCATGTAATGCACAGCCGGGATCTGTTTGCGTGCCACCGAAAGGATCGTGGCGAAGCGGGCATGGGTGTGAACCACCGCATTCATTTCGGGACGTGCGCGTAGAATATCACGGTGAAATGGCCATTCGACTGATGGTTTTCTCAGACCTCCAAAGGCGCCACTATCATCGTCGATCCGCATTTTTGCGATCATGTCCGGCGTCATCTGCTCATAGGGGATCGCCGACGGCGTAATCAACATATGATCGCCAGCGCGCAGCGAAATGTTGCCTGATGAGCCGCGATTAAGCCCCGAGCGGGACATGGCAAGGCAGCCGTCGATGATGGATTGGCGCAGTTGGTTCTCGTTCATGATATTCTCCTCAACACAGGTGCCAGGCGGGTTCACCTGCAATATATCGGCGCACTTCTTCTGCAGCCTGTTCAGCCGCGAAAGTGACGGTGCGAACCGACGCACCCGCGATATGCGGTGTCAGCGTTACATTATCAAGTTTAAGCAAAGGCCAGTCAGCGGGGACCGGTTCTACACCAAAGGTTTCAAGCATTGCCCCTCCGATGTGTCCGGATAGCAAAGCTTCTGTCAGAGCATCGTAATCGCAAAGCGGACCGCGTGCGGTATTTACGAAAGTCGCTCCGGGTTTCATCTTGGCGAATGATTTTGCATTCATCATCCCGGTGGTCTCTTCCGTTACGCGCGGGTGCATCGTGACGAGATCGGCTTCAGATAGCAGGCGATCAAAACTGACGAGTTCTACGCCGTCTGCGGCATCTGCCGGGTTGAGTTGCACATAGGGATCATGCACGAGCACCTTTGCCCCGAAAGCACGGAGCAGGCGCACCACACGGCTGCCGATCTGGCCGTATCCCACAACACCCACCGTCATTTCCGAGAGCTCACGCCCCGTCGTGTCAGCGCGATAGAGATCACCGCGCCAGATACCCTGTCGCAGAGCTTCATGGCCAACCCGAATTTTGCGCGTCTCAGCCAGAATGGCACCAAGGGTAAATTCAGCCACTGCCGACGCATTGCGTCCCGGTGCGTTGACTACCCGCAAGCCGTGGTCGCGTGCTGCCTTCATGTCAATGTTCACCGGGCCACCGCGCGTGACGGCTATCATTTTGAGCCCCGGTAGCCGGTCGAGCATTGTCCGTGACATTGGAGCGAGTTGCGTGACAAGTATTTCCGCGTCGCCAATCATGTCTACGACTTCATCGGCCGAACCCATATATTCTTTCAGGCCGTCCATGCCGGAAACGGCATAGCCATGCTCCATTGGACGATCCGGCCAATCCTGTCTGAAACCGCGTATCTCCAGAGCATCGCCACAGGCTTCGCGGAGCTTTTCTTCAAATATTTCGGGCAACATGAAATGGTCCCCGATGACCACGAGTTTGCGGCTCATGCACGCATCTCCTTTATTTACAATTGCTTCCAGATCGGTGCCAGAGCGGCGACCGAAGCGGTGTAGCTGGGGAAAATCTGGTTATATTTTTGGACGAGTCCGGCGTCGGGCCCCTCGGGGCTGGAAAGGGTAGGGCTGACCCAATCCTTGATAATTGTTCTCATATCCGGCGCAAGGCCGACGCCGACCGCGGCAATCATCGCAGCACCCGTCGCACCTGCTTCTTCACGGGTCGCCCGTCGCAGGTCAGCACCGAGACAGGCTCCAAGAATACGACGCAGTTCATCAGCGCGCGCTGCGCCGCCTGTGACGACAATTTCGCGTGGTATTTCTCCCATCGCGGAATAGCAATGGCGCGCCGAAAGGCCAAGGCCTTCGACCACAGACCGGACAATATCCGGGAAACGATGGCCGGAATTAAGACCGATCAGGCTTGCCCGCGCGCTTACATCAATGAATGGCCCGCGTTCACCCGCCTCAGAGATATAGGGGTGATAAAGGAGCTGCCCCGGCCGTGCCTGGGTGAGCCAACCATTCAGGCGGGCGATCAGCTCGGCTCTGTCGGCCTGGTGTCCAAAATCGCGTGCCATTTCACCGGCTAATGCAAAGACCCAGTCAAGATTGAGGGTGGCCGCCATATTGCTCTGAATTTGCGCGACCCAGCCGGGTATCGGCAACGGCATCACATAGCCGGAACGGGCACCGACCGGCATGAAGTCTTCTGCCGGTTTTGCGACCATATGCATTCCGGTCGAACCGATGATGGTGCAGGCATTGATATCGTCCTGAGCGAAAAGACCGCCGCCGATTGCCGTGCAGGTGACATCAACATAAGCGAGAGCGACCGGAGTACCCGCACGCAAGCCGGTCTGCCGTGCCGCAGCTTCCGTGAGCTTGTGTGTCTGCTGTGTGCCATCGATGACAGGCGGCAGAAGATATTTGAGGTCGTTGAGTTCAAGTGCGTCAATCACATCGGGGGAGTAATTTCGGGTGCGGAAATCGCCAAAAGTAAAACTTGCTTCCGATGGATCAACTACCCGTTCACCCGTCATACGGAAATAGAGCCAGTCCTTGCAGTGAAGTGAGGTTGTGGCTGTGTCAAAAACCTCGGGCATGATTTCCCGCATCAGCCCAAGTTGCGTTCCCATCTGGCAGGAATTGAGCCCGGCACCGGTGGAGACATAGCGCGCCTGATCGCACGGCTTCTGCTTGAGCTTTTCCGCACGATCAGCTGCACGGGCGTCCAGCCAAAGCCATGCCTCAGTTACCGGTTCACCGTGCTTGTCGATCAGCCAGGTACCATCACCCTGGCCGGTGACGCCGATCGCAGCGACACGATTGGCGATACCGGGAACCTTCTCGACAAGCTGCCGCAAAGCGAGAGCCGCGTCTTCCCAGGTGTCGTTCATATCCTGAACTGCCGCGCCATCAGGCCGCGTCACATACCGATTGGGGACGGCTGCGACCGCTATCTGCTGACCGGACAGATCGAACGCCACTGTTTTGATGACCGAAGTGCCTGCATCGATGCCAATGAGTATATCCTGTTGTGCCATCATGCGATCTCCTGACCATGAGTGATCGCCTGTCCGCTATTGGCATCAAATACATGCAGGTCATTGGCAGGAAAATGCACGCCTATGCTCTCGCCAACTTGAACAGCACTGCGCTCATGCTCGACGAGAACCAATGGCCTGTCACCAAGCGTTGCGCCAATATGGCTTTGATCGCCGAGCCATTGATTCACATTGACCCTTGCGGCCGCACCTTGAGCCGTGCGCTGAACAGCATAGGGCCTGATACCAACCACGACATTTCCGAGTGAAACCACCAGATCGCGTGTCTCAGCTTTGAAAGCGTCGCTCTTATAGTCAAGTTTCTGGCCGTGCCCAAGGTCAAAGCTCAAGCCACCGTCGCTGTCTGCCGAAGCTTTGGCGGGAAAGGTATTCATCGGTGGTTCGCCGACGAAAGTGCCGGTGAACAGATTGGCCGGTTTGAACTTGATTTCCTGCGGGCTTGCAAATTGTTGCAGGACGCCACCTTCCATCACGGCGATACGGTCAGCCAAAGCGTTGGCTTCCGTCTGATCGTGAGTCACCAGAATGGCGGTCAGCCCGTGCTCTTTGATGTAATGCTTGATACGGCCACGCAGCAATGTGCGCAGTTGTGGTTCAAGCTGGCCCATTGGCTCATCAAGCAGATAGAGATCGGCCTCGCGTACCAGCGCGCGTGCAAGCGACGCGCGCTGCTGCTGCCCGCCGGAAATCGTGCCGGGCATGCGATGCAGGATGTCCGTGATTTCCAGCATCCCCGCCACTTCATTGACGCGGCGGGTGACATCGCTTTCCGGAAGCTTTGCAGCCTTCAGTGCGAAGGCGATATTGTCGCGAACATTCACAGTCGGATAAAGCGAATATCCCTCGAAGGCCATCGCGACATGCCTGCGGACTGGTGGCAACTGATGCACTTCGCGTCCGGCCATGTTGATTGTGCCGCGAGAGACAGGCTCAAACCCTGCAATCATACGCAGCGTCGAGGTCTTGCCACAGCCCGATGAGCCTAACAGCGCTATGATTTCGCCGGCATTGATTTCCATGTTGAGGTTTTTGACCGCATGAAAACCTTTGCCAACCGGACCATAGAACTTGTCGACATTGGTCAGTTTGAGCATCGTCTTGGTCATTGTCCGACCTCCAGTTCAACACGGCGTCCGGTTTGAGGATCAAACAGCAGAACGGCATTTGCATCGACAGCGACATGCGCCGGACCACGATCGGGTGCGTAGGTTCCCGCCGGCCTTGAAAGCATGATTTCGCGGCCGCGCTCCGTAACGGCAAGCGAAACGGTCTTTTCATTCAAGGGCGTTTCGGCTTCGATGGTGATGGGGATTGCGCCGGGTGTATCGGAGGCGACGAACCGGATTGATTCAGGGCGCAGACCCAGAAGCAATGACTGGCCCACATGCGCTGCGAGGCTTTGAGACAGGACGAGACGACCGCCCGAGAGCCGTGTTTCGATAGCGCCTGTCGGCATTTTCTCAGGCGTTATTTCGAGAAGGTTGATAACCGGATCGCCAAACAGCCGCGCAATTTCAATGGTTGCCGGACGACAGTAGATATCCTCCGGGGTGCCGATCTGCGTTATGCCTTTGGTATCCAGAACAGCAATTCGGTCGCCCAGAGCCATAGCTTCCTTATAATCCTGCGTCACGTATATGACGGTCGCATTGCGTTCACGCAGCAGACGCGGCAGTTCAAGCCGCATTTCAAAACGCAGCTTGGCATCGACATTGCGCAACGGATCGTCGAGCAGCAGGATCGACGGGTCGCCAGCGAGCGCACGGGCGAGGGCGGTGCGCTGCTTCTGGCCGTTGGATAGCTCCTTTGGCTTGTGGCTTATGACATGATCAATCTTCAGGAGCCGTGCAAGATTGCCAACAGCCTCCCGGATCTTGTCCTTGCCGTGCCGCCGTGCGGTGAGTGGCGCAGCTATGTTTTCAGCCGCGTCCATATGCGGAAAGAGTGCAAAGTTCTGGAATGCCATTCCGAGGCCGCGATCTTCCGGCTCGACACCTGCCATGTCTTGCCCATTGAGGAAAATGCTGCCTTCGTCCGGGTCAACCACGCCGGCAATCAGGCGAAGAAGAACAGTCTTGCCCGCACCGGATGGACCAAAAAGAACCACGGTTTCGCCGGTTGCGACGTCAAAGGAAACATTATCGAGGACTTTATGGCTCTTGAAGGATTTATGGATGTTTTTCAGTGATATGGACATGTCTCACCCTTTCACCGCGCCGAGCGACAAGCCCTCGACGAGATAACGTTGGGCATAAAGTGCGATGGCGAAAGTAGGCGCAATCGAGAGCACGATGGCCGCTGCGACTTGTCCGTACTGGATGCCGGAGGCTGTCACGAAGGCAAGCGCACCCACCGTCACCGGCTGTTTGTCCGCCGATGCAAGCACCAGTGCAAAAACGAAGTTGTTCCAGGCGAAGATGAAAGCCAGCAGTGCTGCGGCTGCAATGCCGGGACCAGCAAGTGGCAGAGCGATCTTGCGGAAGGTGGCACCCCAGCTATGGCCTGCGATACGATAGGCATATTCGATATCGGCGGGCATATCCTCAAAATATCCACGCACGATCCAAAGGATCAGCGGCAGAACGATAAGCTGGTAGACCCAGATAAGGCCAACATAAGTATCGCTGAGACCGATCTGCTGAAAATAGATTGTGAGTGGCAGCAATACCAGCAGTGGCGGGGCAAAGCGGAACGACAGCAGCGTGAAAGCGATGTCTTCCGAGCCACGGAATTTCAACCGTGCAAAGGCATAGGCTGCAGGAACGCCAAGCAGAAGTCCGATTGCGACCGATGTCACTGAGAGGAAGAACGAGTTGAACAGGTTCTTCATGAAACTGATTTCCAGAATGCCTGCCGATGTTTGCAGCTTGCCGGAAATCAGTGCGGTGTAGTTTTCAAGTGTGGGCGAGAACACCACGGAGGGCGGAACGCGCAGAATGGTTTCGTTGGTCTGGAAACTCATCAGGAAAATCCAGACAATCGGAAACATGAAGAACAGCACCACAAGGGTCAGCGCAATGACACGCAGGATGCGTTCGAGAGGGTGAACATGTTGCATCGTCATATCCTCTTACGCTTCGGCATGGGATTTTTCGCGAAGGCGGAGCCATTGCTTGATGAATATGTTCGACAGCGTGTAGGTGATTGCCCAGAGGATAATCATCAGTGCTGCGGAACGCCCGACATTGGTGGACTGGAAGAAATTGAGATAGGCTTCGACCTGGAAGACGGTCAGCCGGTTGCCCGGCCCGCCCTGGGTCATGGCGTAAATAATATCGAATTGCTGGATGCTTTCGATGACACGGAAAAGCGTTGCAGTAAGTAAGAACGGTGTCAACATCGGCAGCGTAATGCGCCAGAAAACGAACAGGCGCGGCACACCATCAAGGGTTGCGGCTTCAAAAGGTTGCTGTGGTAACGAACGCAGGCCTGCCAGCAACAGGATCATGATGAAGGGTGTGTAGACCCAGATGTCAACAATCACCACGGTCAACATTGCGGTTGCGGGATCGGATGCCCAGCGGAAATTCTCAAGCCCCACTTGCGTGGCCAACCATGACATAATACCGAAACCAGGATTGGTCATCAGTTTCCACATCAGGGCGGCGAGGGCGGGTGCGGTCATCAGCGGCATTAGAAGCATGATCGAAATTGCATTGTTGATCATGGTCCGGCGCTGCAGCAAAAGCGCGATGCCAAGGCCCAGCAACAGTTCACAGATTACGGTCGAAAACGCATAGGTGGCGGAGACTTTGAGCGTGTTCCAGAAGGCCGCGTCGGTCATGAAGTTGAGGTAATTTTCGCCCCAATTCCATTTGCGGGCCCATGGCTGCGAAAGCCGGTATCGCTGAAGCGAATAGGCAACCGCTGTCAAAAAAGGCACGAGAATGCCAATGCATGTCAGCAGCGCTGGCAGGCTCAGCAGATAGGGTAGCATTCGGCGACTGACACGACGGCGGCGAAGCACGGGCGCTCTGGTCATATCGTTCATGAGGCGGTGTCCTCGGCAAAGCTCCGCCATCGAGACAAACACGTCCCGTTCCTTGTCAGGCAGGCGGAATACTGAATGGGAATGATGAGGGCAGCGGTATTGACCGTCGCCCCTCGTTGCATCATTTTCAGCCGAGACCGGCTTCTTTCAGCTGGCGGTTCACGCTTTCAGCCAGCTGGTCGAGACCTTCATCGACAGGCACTTCCTTTGCCACCATCTTTTGCAGCATCGCAGCCCATTCGGTGGTCAGGTCGAAGAACAACGGCTGTGCCGTGAACTTGATCGATGCACCGTTCGCCGAGGCGTCGAACATTTCGACATAACCCGGATATTTCGCAGCGATCTTGTCGCGATAGGTCTGGTCCGCCCAGACCGATTTGCGGACAGGGTTTGTCAGATCCATTTCGCGTGCGCCGAACAGGTCGTGTTCAGGGCCGGTCGCCCATTGCAGGAAGAACCATGTTGCGTCCTTCTGCTTGGAGAAGCTCGACATGCAGAGCGACCAGATCCAGACATTTGGCGTTGGGCCTGAGGCTTCCGGGTTCGGCTTGAAGGCTGCATAGGCAAGATTGCCCATTTCGGCATTGCCCGGACCGTTCATGAAATAGCCAAGGCAGTCTGCATCATAAATGAGGGCCGATTTCCCGGCACCCAGATCCGTGCCGACCTGATACCAGGTATGCGTCGACCAGTCAGGGGCACCGGCTTCCTGGATCATCTGCACCCACTTCTTGTGGTAATCCTTGGAAACATCGGTGTTCATGGCCGCCGACAACATGCCGTCATCGGCAACTGTGAGGTCTTTCTGGCCGAAATTGGCATAGCCGGAGAGGAAGCCGGCATGGATTGTCGCCCAGCTGCGCGACCCGCGAACGCCCACGCCATATCCACCGGAAAGCACGCCCTTGGCCTTCTTACCGGTTTCAATCAGCTCGTCGAGCGTGGTCGGAACGGTCAGCTTGTTGGCGTCGAAAATGCGCTTGTTGTAGGTGAGGTTATTCATTTCATAAGCCATCGGGATACACCATTGTTTGGCGTCTTCCGATCCGAGCTGTCCGCCCGGCTTTCCATTCCATGCGCAACTGTCAACGACAGGCTTGAGGAAATCGTCCCAGTTGTAATTGGGATTGGTCTGGCTTGCATCGGTGATATAGGGTTTGAGATCTTCGATCCAGCCAGCAGGGCCATAGGTCCATGTCATGTAAGCGCCTGACATGAAGGCATCATACTCGGTTGAGCCTGATGAAAGGGCTGCGGTCACCTTGTCGAAATAGACATCTTCCGGGAAGACATCATATTTGACTTCCATACCGGTCAGTTCCTTGAACGCCTTGAGATTGGCGATCATCGCGTCGGTATAGGGGTGCTTGTTCAGCAAAAGCTTGACGGTCTTGCCTTCGTGCTTTTTCCAATCGAAATCAGCGGCGAGGGCGCGTGTGGCGCTCAGGTTCAGCAGAACCGACGCGGATGAAACACTCATCCCTAAAATGCCGAGCCCCTTCATAAGGCTGCGACGGCTCATCTGTCCGCGCTGAAACGCTGCGATCAGGTCTTTCTCTTTATCGTACAATTTCGTTCCTCCCAGAAAGCCCCCTCCTCAAGGGGCGTATGACAAAAGATTCCTTGCAGTTACTTCGTCAACGATCAGGCCTGAAAGCAGACCGGATTTTAAAACGGCGCGGATCGCGCCGACCTTATCCCGCCCCCCTGCAATTGCGATCAGGCGGCTCTTCCTCAGCACGTCAAGGTCGAGCGTGATCGAACGCGCAGTGAGCGGCGTTTCCACATGCTTGCCTTCTGTGTCGAAGAAGTATCCCAGAACCTCGGCCCTTGCTCCCATGGCCTTGATACTGGAGATTTCTTCGCGGTCGATCATGTCGGCCGCGACGAGTTGAGCATCGGCTTCCACATTGCCGATACCGACGATTTTTACTTCGGATTCTGCTGAAAGCTCAAACACACCAGCGACGCCGCGCTGTGAAAGCAGAACTTCACGATCCTCTGGCGTGTTGGCGGCGAAGGGCACAGGCAGCATGTAAGCCGGTGCCGATGTTTTCTCAGCGAGCTTGTGAATGACATCATGCGGATTGGCTGCATAATTGCGCGCAAGTCCGCCAATGAGCGAAACGAACCGAATTCCAGTCGCTTCAATACGTCGGAGATGGGATGCGGCGGCAGCCAGCGTACGGCCATGGCCGATACCAAGGAGCTGATATTGTTGCGATGCGATCAGTCGATAGAGAAAATCGGCTCCGCGAATGCCGAGCGCCTTTAATGGCATAGCTTCTTCATTAAGATCAGGCGCGACCTCGCAGACTTCAAGTCCGTATTCGTCCTTGAGGCTGTTCTCGAGGCGAATACATTCGCCGATCTCGCCCTCAATGGAAATGTTCACTGCGCCAGCCTGAACGGCGCGGGCGATAAGGCGGTGGGTTTTGACGCGGGGCAGATTGAGCCGATCAGCGACTTCAGACTGGGTCATGCCGCCCGCATAGTGCAACCATGCCGCCCGGATCGCCAGATCGTCCTCACTGTCAAACACCGCCGCCAAAGTCGCCTCGTGTAATAAAGTTCACCATCTGAACAATTGTTAATCCTCTGCATGCCGTGTGTCAACGGGCAGTCGACCCAAGAATTGTCGGCGAAGCGATATCGGCGCCGTTCAAACGTGCACCCGAGCCAGACGGATTGGCGCCGATTCAATCTGATGTTGGCTAGTGCGGGCCAATGACGGGTTTCCTTGAGGTTTTAAAAGAAGCCGCACTCGATACCGGGTTTCTTAATGCGTTCGAAACCTCGGTCTCCCACGAGGCATTTTGCCCTGGGCCAAGTTGCAGCAACGATTGCTCCTTTGTCTCTACAGTCGATACGCGGGAGAGTTGCGGCAAGCATGTGCGCGTGTTTCCGATGCCAAGCCTGCAATTTGCAATGCTAGGGTCTTCCGGGAGAATATTGGAACAGCCAGTGCCTCGGATTCCACGAAACTCGGCGCATGGGATTGCAATCTAATGAGCGATGGCATGCTTGTTTTAGCGTCGAGATGGCATGATTTACGGGCATGCCTGAAACGCCAATGCTCACGTCGAGTAACTTACAATTTTCATACAAACAGCATTCTCGCATTTGTACCCGCGTCGGTCGAGAACTGTCGCGCGACCAAGGTATCCTCGGTGACAATAGAAGCGAGTTCAGATGTCTGCCCGAACTTGTGGGCAGCGGCGGTTCCGAATTTATTCTGGGTCACCAGGGCGACAACCTCGGCAGATGCAGTCATCATCGCCTACTTGATAGTTGCTTCATCATAGCCAGCGGTTGTCAGTCCCAGTTCGGGTTGGATGCCGTGTACGCCGAGGAAACAGAGGTCCGCTTTGATGAGTGCAATCTCGGCCAGGACATGTGCGCCCAAAGTCATCTGGCTTCTTTTATCGAAACCGCCTCCGAGAAGGATGACTTCGATATGAGGGTGCTCGGATGTTTCAGTCGCTATCCGTGGGCTATTGGTGACAATTGTCACCGCAAGGTCTCTCGGCAGCTGTCGGGCAAGTTCGAGATTCGTGGTACCACCGTCCATAATCACGAGATGGCCGGATGAGATTAGCTGCGTTCCGCGGCGGGCAAGCCTCACTTTCTCTTCATTGGAAACTCGGTATCTTTTGACAAAGGGAAGCCCTGCTGGCGACACGGGTAGGGCACCGCCATGCACACGTTGGACGAGGCCGGCTCCAACCATTTCGCGGATGTCTTGAAGCCGCCTTTGAAGATGGTGAAACCAAAGATATTGCCGTGGCACTTGGTGATATTGCTCGTTCTCTTGGTATGACCAATGTTGCCAAAGAAGCAGGCATCACCTGCGAAGCTCTTTACAAAGCACTGAGCGAAAAAGGCGACCCCAAACTATCTACTCTCCTCGGTGTAATGAAGGCCCTTGGTATCCATCTTACTGTAGGTTCAAACAAACCAGCGGCATGATTCCAACACCTCTGGCTAAACAGCAGTTCAGGGAAGCCAATCACGCAGTGAGAAGTTAGTCATTGGCGCAACGCCAAGGTCCCGTCATGACGCGGTAGCTCTTGCTAACATCGCCGACATGGAAACTATATAGCAATATCCATTAGTTCGTTCCATAATACATATTATGCAATCAATGTATGTAGCCGGGGTGGGTTCTAGTTTGAAGTGCGACTTGCAAATGATAACAATGAGTTATCCAATGCAAGGAACCTGTCATGGACCGCACCTATTCGCATATTGATTTGGATGAACGCCGCAGGATAGCGCGCTGGCGCACTGCAAAACTTTCCGTCGACGTTATTGCTGAGAAGCTTGGAAGGCACCGCTCGACCATTTTTCGTGAACTGAAACGCAATCAGTTTAACGATGATGAGATTAAGGATTTAAACGGCTATTACTGTACGATTGCTGAGCAGAAATGCCGCGAGCGGCGTTCGAAGCAACGCAAGCTCATTCGGTATGATGAGCTACGGCAGTCCGTGATAGATCACATCAGCGATGGATGGTCGCCGCAACAGATTGCTGGGAGAATGCGGTTGGAGCAACATCCCATATCTGTCAGTCACGAAACAATCTATCAGTTTGTGTATTCCACCGACGGTCGAAAAGAAGAGCTTTGGAAATATCTGCCGGAACGTCGTGCCCGACGCCGCCCACGTCATGCCCGGCGTCATCATGGACGCCGCTTTCCGCCTGAACTGAGCATCTTGCACCGCCCGGATATGGTTGCCAGGCGCAAGCAATTCGGTCATTGGGAGTGCGACCTCATCCAGTTTCGCAAGAGGTTCGGCAAAGCCAATGTGACGTCTCTGGTCGAGCGGGTGAGCCGCTTTACGGTTTTGTTGCGCAACAATGATCGGCAGTCACGGCCGGTGATGGATGGGGTGATTAGGGTACTCCAACCCCTGCCCCAAATGGCCCGCCGATCAATCACGTTTGATCGTGGCACTGAGTTTACAGAATGGTCGTATCTACAGAATGGGATAGGGTCTCAAACATGGTTCTGTGATCCGCAGTCCCCCTGGCAGAAAGGCACTGTTGAGAACACCAATAGGCGCACAAGACGCTGGCTTCCCCGAGACCTTGATCCGCTCACCCTCAGTGATCGAGACCTCGCATTCATCTGTCATCGGCTCAACAATACGCCGCGCAAATGTTTGGGGTACAAAACGCCTGCAGAAGTCTTTCGGCAAAAATTAATCGCAAACAGACATCGTTATGCGTAAGCACAAACGGCAAAAGTCGCGCTTCAGCATGACCTCACAGGTCAACTTAAGCGTTTCAAGCTTGCGCTTTGATATCACTTTGTATATTCTGATCTCCGCGATATCATAATGCAGGAGTGCCATCAAATGGCGAATGTGACCGTTAGAAATCTACCCGATGCTGTGCATCGGGCGCTTCGTGTACGCGCCGCCCACCACGGCCGTAGCACCGAGGCGGAAATCCGCGAAATTCTCGAAACCGCCGCTCGACCGCCTCAGCGCGTCAAGCTGGGTTCCTTGCTGGCGTCCATCGCCCGCGAGGCCGGCGGCCTGACGGATGAAGAGCACGCCGTATTTGACAGTGTGCGCGACAAGACGCCGGCCGAACCGATGAGGTTTGAATGATTGTCATCGACACCAACGTGATTTCCGAGATGTGGAAAGTCGAGCCACACCCCGACGCGCTGACGTGGTTCGATGCACAGGCCATTGAAACGCTTTACCTATCTGCCATCACTGTCGCCGAGTTGCGCTATGGCCTTGCGGCGATGCCAGAGGGGAAGCGCCGCACGATTTATCAGCAACGACTGGAGCACGAGGTTTTGCCGGCCTTCGCTGGCCGCGTCCTGGCCTTCGACCTGGCCACGACCAAGCACTACGCCGATCTGATGGCACAAGCGCGGACGTCTGGTAAGGCTATCGCCAACGCTGACGGCTACATCGCGGCTACTGCTGCGGCCCATGGCTTTATTGTGGCGACCCGCGATACCAGCCCGTTTCGAGCCGCGGGACTGGAGGTCATCGATCCCTGGGCGACTTCTGTATAATGCCGGCGCTTCGCCTGGTCGGAGCCGCCAGACCCTGTGTGGGTAAACCCGTGATTTCAGTGACTTATCCACGCTGAAATTGACTTGCGCGTAGATAGTGGATTTCTTAACGGAAAACGAAATTTTCCACAGTACCGGACGCTGAAACTGTCTTGAACGGTCGGAACAAGAGCATCGCAAAACAGTACGCTAAGGTCGAACGGACCGTGAACCCGCAAAATGGTGGTCGGCCCCGCCGAGTGCGAGGCAGTAGACCTTCACGTCCATTTCCGCGAGGGCTTTGACGGTACTGCTTACATCGATAGCATCACAACCAGGGCGGTCGAGCTTGGTGACGATGAGGATGTCTCCGGACTCCAGCGTATCCAACAACCGGGAAGAGCCGCGACGTTGCGCGATGGCGGTGCTGCCGGAAATCTTTCAGTGACGACCCGGCGCGGCTCGACTTGAAAGCCGGCGGCTTCGATTTCCTGGATCTGTTTTTCCGTGATTTGGCCGGTTGTTGAGACGCGGACATAGCCAGAGGTGCACGGTATAGGCTCACTTAGTCCGAATAGGCTGTCCGATAAAACAGCCCCTCTGTTCGAAATCATGTCAAGATAATGTGTGGACATGCTGTTTAAACCAACCCTAGTAATCTCTTTCATGGACGCATCCTCCACAATGGTGCTCAACGCTTCCATTCTGCCACATTAAGGCCGTCGGAGGGGCGTCCATCCCATCACAACCTTCTGCGGCGCATGGCCCGTGAACAGGGCTGTTCATCGTCAAATGCCCAGCGGATTCATCGCGTAACAAACTTCCAGGCCGAGATGGCCCGGTATTAATTGCTTGGAAGTATTACTCGTGCGAATAAGGAATTTGGCACCCAAAATATCATCAGTGCTTTGATTGCCCGTCCAGATTTTTGACGATTGCCCCTCCTCAACGGCAGTATCGCCCATTGATCTTGGAGAGAAGCGAATTGGCGCGCCGTTGACCCCAGAAATAAAGTTGGAAGCGCAGCTGGTTGGGATCATGTCAGGCCATTCCCGTGCGCCATGAAGTCGGCGGAGGATACGAACGGCCGATTGTGTTATAGCGTAAGCCACGACTTATGGGGTACCGTTTATAACCAGTTCCCGCGTCCCGGCAATTCTGCTAACCCAACCACTCGCCGGAAAATCAATTGCGCTACGAGCAGCCGCGACTATCCGATCGTCGACCATGATTGCAGATGAGGGATTCTCCGCCTCAATGAAAGTGAAGATGGCGTCTCGATCTGACAACGCAAACGCGGACCAGGTGAGCTTCACGACTTGAGCGCCGCTGATTTAAAACATGCTACCGCCCGTCGTCTTTCGAAATGAGCTGTCGCTTTTCTAATAAATCTCGTTCCTGTCGTAGAAGCTCGTTTTCTTTACGAAGCCGGGCAAGCTCCTGGCTCATGCCTTCATGCGGAGCGGAGAGTAAATCTTACTCAGCAAAATTACGACGCCAGCGGTCAAGTGTTAATTTGCCAATGCCAAGGTCCTCGGCAACCGATGAAATGCCTCGACCACTCGTCGTTAAAATCCGAACGGCTTCGCGTTTGAATTCTCCTGTAAATTCTCGCTGCTTCAATTCTAAGGCTTCTGTCAGACTTGTCTGACAGAAGCCCTCCACTTTTGAAGGGGAAGTCCAATCGCCAAAGCACTCTGAAAGTGGAGAACCGCGAAATAGAAACCATCAGGCTGGTAAACGCTGGCGTACCAGTGTCGTCCAGTAAGAAGAGCCCCAAGCTATAACGTCATCATTAAAGTCATACTTGGGATGATGCAGATTGGCACTGGGGCCATTACCAATGTTGATCATCGCGCCCGGCACTTCATTGAGCATGAATGCAAAGTCTTCACCACCAAGAGTTGCCGGCATGTCACGCGTCACGCGTTCTGCACCTGCTACGGCTTCAGCTGCAAGAGCTGCCAGCTCAGTTTCATGCTCGTGGTTGACCGTCACAGGATAATTACGCTGATAATCGAGTGTGGCCTTTGCCCCAAAAGCATCCGCTATACCCTGCACAGCACGAGTTAGACGCTCTTCGACATGATCCCGTACTTCTTCACGCAAGGTGCGCACAGTTCCGGTTAGCTTGATCGACTGCGGAATAACGTTGAAAGCATCACCGCCATGTATGGTGGTGATCGAGATAACAGCAGAATCCAACGGATCGATTGTTCGGGCAGTCAGCGTTTGAATGGCCTGAATAAGCGCAGCCGTCACTGGAATTGGATCAATCGTATGATGCGGCGATGCGGCGTGACCGCCCACACCGTCGATTACGATGTCGATCACGTCCACCGATCCCATGATTGGGCCTGAGTTAATCGTGAAGTTGCCAACTTCAAGATTGGGACGGTTGTGCATGCCGTAAACTTCATTAACGGGCCAGCGTTTGAAAAGACCGTCATCGATCATGGCTTTTGCACCCGCGCCACCTTCTTCGGCAGGCTGGAAAATGACAATGACGGTGCCATCAAAGGCGCGGCTTTGAGCCAGTTCGCGTGCTGCGCCCAGAAGCATGGTGGTGTGACCATCATGGCCGCAGGCGTGCATTTTCCCCGGAACCTTCGATGACCATTCCGCACCGGTCTCTTCAAAAATCGGCAGCGCATCCATATCAGCACGCAGAGCGACAGCGCGACCAGATTTGTTGGTCTGTCCACGAATGACACCGACGACACCTGTGCGGCCAATACCGGTTACCACTTCGTCAAGGCCAGCCGCACGCAATGCGTCTGCCAGTTTTTCGCAGTCCGATTTACATCATAAAGCAGTTCCGGATTTTCATGCAGATCACGGCGGAAGGCAATCAGATCGTCAAGCTCGTTCGAGGTCCAGTTTTCAACCGGCATATCAGGCTCCCTGTTGGTTGGTATCAAGGCTATAACGGAAATCGCAATGGCTTGCGCCCTTCATGATGGTCTGTGTGCGCTCCAGCTTCATTTCTGGATTATAGCCGATGCAGAAATCGCCATCACGATTGCAGGACAGCAGGTGGCCAATCTCACCCAATCCCATAGCGCGATACATTTCCGAATAGCGGCAACGTTTCACATTGAAATCGAAATGATCCTTCCCCTGAGACAACACTTCAATTTCCAGCGCATTATCTTTGGTCCAGAGTGGGAGAATATCGGCAAAGTCCTGAAGATCAGGCGTCCGGCCAAGTTCTTCGGCGAAGTTTTTCCCTTGTTCGATTGCTGAACGGGTCACAGCTTCGCCGATTGCTGCCTGAGCTTCTTCCTCGCCCGAACGCTCGCGAAGAACCTCATAGACATTTTTCAGAACGAGTGCCTCGATACGGCGACGTTCAAGAATTGGCATTTGATTCATGGATCTACCTTTCACATGAATGTTGAATAGTCAGCTCAGAGATTGGGCTCTTTGAGATCTTTGCGGCGCAACCATGCGAGATAGAACGGTGCGATCTTCCTTGCAATTTTATGGAAAGGTAGCGGTTCCGGCTCCGAAACTGGCAATGCAAGTTCCTGAACCGGCTCGCCATCCAGTGCGCGTGCTATCTCGCGTCCAAGTGCTGTGCCGAGTGCCACACCCCGGCCATTGCAGCCGATCCATGCCCAGCCATCCGTGCCGAGTTGGTGAACACGCGGAAAGCGGTCCCACGTCATACCGATATAGCCGCTCCAGACGTGGGTCATTTCTGGCTCGCCAAGCGCCGGGAAAGCCTCTGCAAGATTGCGTGCAGCCTTATGCTTCACACGTTCTGCAACATTGTAATCGCCCATCACCACACCGCCGGTAATCAGACGATTGCGTGCGTCATAACGGAAAAAGCGCAGATCCCCACGCGTGTCGGAGACCGCCTGGCGACCGGGAAGGATCGTCGCGCGGAGGTTGTCGCTGACCGGCGTTGTCGCCATCTGCCATGAGAGAACAGGTACGATAGTGCGCGCCAGACGTGGCGCAAGCTTTTCGCGCAACTCGCCCGTATAGGTGTTGGTCGCAAGCAGAAAACCTTTTGCACGGACCGTTGCATTATCGGTACGCACTTCCCAATGATCGCCCTTGCGCTCATAGGAAGTAACAGGGCTTTGTTCATGAATAACTGCGCCATGGCGTTCAGCGGCGGCTGCCAATCCACGGGCAAGGGCCAGCGGATTGATATGGCCACCAGTCGGATTGAACATGCCGCCATACCAGAAATCGCTGCCTAGAAGCTTGGCGGTCGCCGCGCTATCGAGATATTCAGCCGGAAAACCAAAACGTTTCCACGCTTCAACACGCGCTTTTGAAAGCTGGACCCGTCCTGGTGAGTGCGCAGGCTGGAACCAGCCGGTTTGCTCTGCTTCTGCCTCAATGTTTTCCTCACGCACGATGCAAAACAGAATATCCGCACTGTTACCGATCAGCTTTGCAAAACGTTCACCCGACGTTCCGTAACGTTTGGCGATTGCATCAGGTTCAGCAGCGGTCATGGTCGGAATAACCTGACCATTGTTGCGCCCGGACGCTCCCCAGCCCACTGCTTTGCCTTCAAGCAAAAGCACACGCTTGCCACGCCTGGCAAGGTGTAGTGCTGCCGAAAGGCCGGTGAAACCACCGCCCACGATAACGACATCTGCCTCAGTATCGCTGCTTAGGGGAAATGCGGGCTTACGGGCCGGGGCTGTTGCAGCCCAGATAGATGGCGGGAACTGGATATTTTCCATAATGTCTGGCGCTTTCATTCTGCGCTGTTGGAGCGAGGAGGCGTCCAATTCTTGCCAGGAATAGAGGCAAGCAGGCGCTGCGTATATTCATGCTGCGGATTGGCGAAGACTTCAGCAGTTGGCCCGGCTTCAGCGATTTCGCCCTTCGACATAACTATGATGCGGTCGCAGAGCTGGGCGGCAACACGCAGATCATGCGTTACAAACAACAATGAAAGGTTCAGCCTTTCACGCAGATCAGCCAGCAAGCGCAGAACCTGTGCTTGAACCGAGACATCAAGTGCGGAAACCGGTTCATCTGCCACGATAATGCGCGGCTCAAGTGCCAGTGCACGCGCAATGCCGATGCGCTGACGCTGACCGCCCGAAAACTCATGCGGAAAGCGATCAGCGGCGGCAGGCGAAAGCTCGACCAGTTCGAGCAGTTCACGCGCCTTCGCATGCGCCTGCTTTTTTGGCATACCATGGACAATTGGTCCCTGTGCAATCAGGTCAACGACGCGGCGGCGGGGGTTGAGTGACGCCATCGGATCCTGAAAGACCATTTGAATATCTTTGCGCATGGCGCGAACTTCACGTCCGCTTACGCTCAGAAAATCACGGCCATTCACATCGACTTTGCCGCTGTCAGCTGCAAGAAGTCGTGTCACGATCCGCGAAACTGTGGTTTTCCCCGATCCGCTTTCGCCAACCACGCCCAGCGTCTCACCCTGCCTCAGTTCAAACGACAAGTCTTTGACGGCAGGCACAGCGCTGCGCTTGCCGCTGAACAAACCACCTTGCGCCTTGAAAGTCTTGCGCAGGTCGCTGGCTTTCAGAATGACAGGCTGGCTATTGACTGATTGCTTCACCTCTGGTGGCGTCAGCGCTGGAACCGATGCGATTAGCGCCTGAGTGTAGGGATGCTGCGGGTTGTTGAGGACTTCCTGGGCAGGTCCCTCTTCGACCAGCTGACCAAGACGAAGCACTGCAACACGATCCGCTATTTCCGCCACCACGCCAAAGTCGTGGGTGATGAATAAAATGCCGGTATTGTGTTCGCGTTGAAGATCCCGGATCAGCTTCAGAATTTGCGCTTGTGTGGTGACATCGAGGGCAGTTGTCGGTTCATCGGCAATGATGAGGCGCGGTTTCAGGATAAGCGCCATGGCGATCATGACACGCTGGCGCTGACCACCGGAAATCTGATGCGGATAGGCACTATATGCTGACATCGGATCAGGAATTTTGACTTCACCCAACATGTCGAGCACAGCCACACGACGCTCCTTGCGGCTGAGCTTCGTATGTAGACGTAGCACCTCATCAATCTGCCATCCCACGGTCTTTTGTGGGTTGAGTGCAGTCATTGGCTCTTGAAAAATCATGCCGATGCGGTCGCCGCGCAGCTTTTTCATGGCGCCTTCGGTCAGCGAATAAAGCTCCGTGCCTTCGAGCCTGATTGAGCCATGGGTGACCCGCACATGTGGCTCTGGCAAAAGCCGCATGATCGCGCCTGCCGACAGGGATTTACCCGAGCCGCTTTCCCCAACAAGGCAGAGGATTTCGCCCGGACTGATGGTCAACGTCAGATCCTGCAATGCGAAGGGACGATCCGCGCCCTCAGGCAAAGCGATTTGCAGGTTCTGAATTTCTAGAACAGGAGCCGCAGTCATTTCTTCTTCTGCCTTGGGTTGAGCGCGTCATTAAGCCCTTCGCCAAGCAGGCTGAAAGAAAGCACGGTGAGCAGGATGGCAATGCCAGGAACAACCGAGCAGAACCAGTCGGTTCGCAGCACTGCGCGACCCTGACCGATCATATTGCCCCAGCTCGCGTAATTGGGATCGCCGAGGCTGAGAAATGCCAGTGCACTTTCCATGAGAATGGAAGTTGCCATGACCACCGACGCAAAGACGACGACCGGCGGCAAGGCATTGGGAAGGATTTCGCGGAAGATGATCGACAGATTACCGACACCGAGATTACGAGCTGCATCGACAAACTCACGATTGCGCAGAGCCATGAATTCCGCACGAACCATTCGCGCAGGCGCGGTCCACGAAACAATGCCGATGCAAATGATGATATTTTCGATCGATGATCCGAAAATTGCCACCAGTGTCAGCAGAAGCACAAAGCTAGGCACGGTCTGGAACGCTTCAGTCACCCGCATGAGTGCGTCATCAACCCAGCCGCCATAATAACCGGCAACTGCGCCAATAATGACGCCGATGACAATCGAAATCATGGTAGCAACAACGCCAATCAGCAACGAAATGCGTGCGCCGTGAAATATGCCCGCCATAATATCGCGCCCAAGCTGATCGGTTCCCAGCGGCGTTGCGGCATTAACGAATGGCCATGTAAGCGGATCGCCCACGCGACGCAGAGGATCGCCGGGCGTGATGACCCCGGCTAAAATTGCGATCATCACCACTGCAATAAACAGAACAAGCCCCAACACAGCAGCACGGTTACGACTAAAACGCTGCCACAAAATGCGGGCACGCGAGGCTTGGGGGCGAGGAAGAGTAAGGTCTTGAGACGTCATGACAGTTCGATCCTGGAATCAAGCCGCGCATAGATAAGATCGGTGATGAAATTCACGATCACCACGAGCACTGAGCATAGGAAGATGATCCCCATCAACGTGTTGAGATCGCGCTTTATCACAGAAGTGTAAGCCAACTGGCCAAGGCCGGGCAGCGAGAAAATCGTTTCGATCACCACTGAACCACCAAGCACAGTCGAGAATTGAAGTCCGAGCAGCGTTACGACCGGCAGAAAGGCGTTGCGCATGATGTGATGAAACATCACTCGTGCGTTGCTCGCACCTTTGGCGCGAGCGGTACGAACATAATCGAGGCTTTCGACTTCGAGGACACTGGTGCGCATCAGCCGCATATAGAAAGCAACGTAAATCAGCGACAGTGCCGTTGTCGGCATGACGAGATGCACGGTTATATCCCAGACATTCTTCCAGCCCGTGTAAAAACCAGCGATGGTTTTGTAACCACCAACTGGAAGCCAGCCAAGCTTCACCGAGAATACAAACATCAGAATAAGGCTGAGGAAAAAGCTCGGCATTGCGTAACAGATCAGGCCGAGCGTCGAGATGGCATTATCTGTAAACGAGTACGCACGTCTTGCCGCGAAGGCGCCGAGTGCTATGCCAAAAATAAAGGCTATCGAAAGCGACGAAACCATCAGCAGCAGCGTCGGCACCAGACGGGATATTAAAACATCTCGTACCGGCAGTTCATAAACATAGGACCAGCCGAAGTCGAACTGGGCCAGCTTTGTCATGTAAATCCAAAGTTGAACCCATACAGACTGGTCAAGACCATAGTCGGCACGCAGACTTGCAACAAATTGCGGGTCAGCCCCTCCCATATCACCCACCAATGCGTCAACCGTGTCACCGGGGGCAAGTTTGATAAGGAGAAACGAGCCAATCATGATGAGGAGAATGACCGGTATCGCCTGCAAGATACGGCGCAGCGCAAAAGTCAGGATTGGAGGCAGGGGCATTGAGAATTATCCTGCAGATATTCAGACGCAGTTTCTGCTGTCGGGAAGAAAAAAGCTGTTGCCGGAAACCGGCAACAGCCTGATTAAGACTATTGATCGATCCAGAGATCGTACCAGCTTGAAGAATCCCAGCGCGGTGTATTGTGATGGTTCTTCAACACCTTGCTGGTCACACCAACAAACGGATGTTCGATTGCGAAGATAACGGGAAGGTCCTTCATCTCCAGCTTCTGAATCTGATGATAAAGGTCAGCACGCTTTGCCGGATCCAGCTCGGAAGCGGCCTGATCGATCAGCTGATCCATTTCATCCGATTTGTAATCGAACTGGTTCGACCATGCCGTACCGACAGGCGCGCCTGAGCGCAGCCAGACGGTGGTGGAGACGGCCGGATCCGAACGGAACTGGTGCCAGCCACTTGCTGTATCGAAATCATGGTCACGATAAACACCATTGAGGAAGCCCGGCGCATCATTCGTCAGGATTTCCACGTCGATGCCAACTTCCTTCATGGCTTGCGCATAATATTCGGCCCAGAGCTGCGTATATTCGCCCCATGGCGCAGGACGGTGACGGAGCTTGAAGCGGATGCCATCAGGACCTGCCGGAAAGCCAGCTTCATCAAGCAGCTGTTTTGCCTTTTCGACGTCGTACGCATAGGTCTGAACATCGTCAGTGTAATTTGCGCCACCTGAGCTTGGAATTGGGCCTCGACCTGGCTTGGCATAGCCGCGCATGATGGTCCTGATCGCAAAATCAATATCGAGGGCGTGATAAATGGCCTGACGCACTTTCAGATTGGCGAGGATCGGATTGCGCAGATTGAATTCAACGGTCGAATGGGCAACGTTGTTTTCAAAGCCCTTCGTTCCAGTGTCGAAACGGCCATCTTTCTGAAGACGCTCAGTATCCGACATGGAAATGCCGTTAAAGCCAGTTTCCATCATCTCGCCTGCTTCAAGCGCTGCCGCAGCGGCTGCCTTATCGGGCATGAAACGCCATACAACACGATCGAGATAAGGGTATTCCTTGCCGCGCCAGTAATCATCATTGCGTTGTGCAATGATATGCTGGCCGCGCTCATATTCTACGAACTTGAATGGGCCCGTTCCGACAGGTGCAGAATTATATTTATTCTTGAGAATATCCGTGCCTTCATAAAGATGCTTGGGCACCGGATGGCCGAGATCTGGCATTGCTGCAACCAGCAGTTCCAGCGGCATCGGCTTTGAATAGTTGAAAACTGCCGTGTGAGGATCGGTGCAATCGACGGATTCCAGATTGGCCTGAAGCGTCGTTGAATAGTTGAGCAGTTTTTTCCAAAGATTCATCGCGCTGAAGGAAACGTCCTCGCAGGTGAACGGCTGACCATCATGCCAACGCACATTCTCGCGCAGCTTGAACGTGATGGCCTTACCATCTTCTGAAGACGACCAGCTCGTGGCCAATACGGGCACGTAACCCTCATAGGTCCGGTCAATCAACGGCTCCATAATACGACCCGTGATCTGATAAACCCCCGTAGAGGCACGAAGCGCTGGATTGAGAACACCCTGTTCAGTGTTCATATGGACAATGACCGTGCCGCCACGCTTCACATCTTCGGCATGGGAGGATGCCGTTGCAAGCGAAAAGGCAACGAGAAACAGGCCAAGGCCGGCTTTTCTGATATGCATTCTGTGTTCCCCTGAAGAACTTTGAGGAGGGCTTTTCCAGCCTCTTTTCCCCCACGTCCCATTATTGTTCAAGCCCCTGAAATTGTTCAGCAAAGCTCTTTTCTTGCTATAATATTGCCTGCAAGCATTCTTATGCTAGAATCTCTATTATCTTTGTCAATATAAACTATTATTCTTCTTCAATTTGGTAAAATATACCGCAATTTCTGCGTTAATAAGTGTCGATTTTCTGCAATCGAGCTTGTCTGTTATCCGTTTTCCCGCAACTGTGACAAGGCCACGTCCCTTACGCCACCATCCTCGCCTGTCACCAGCACACTCTAGTCCGAGCAAGACCAGCCTTGGGTTTCCCGATAAGGTCTTCATCCAAGCATAACAAAGGAATATCGCATGTCGCATCCCGTCAACGGAGTTGACCACGTCTTTCTTCTTGTCAACGATCTGGAGAAAAGTGCCGAGCAATATCGCCGTTTTGGCTTTACTCTTAGTCCACGCGGCCTGCACAGCAAAGAAAAGGGTACCGGGAATTATACGATCATGTTCCCGGATGATTATTTTGAGCTTCTTGGCATCGTTTCTGAAACCGACGGAAATCTACATCAGCGCGAAAAACTTGCAGTACAAGGCGAAGGTCTGCACGCGATTGCCTGTCGCATAGCCAGTGCGAGTGACGCAAAGAAGGAACTGACTGAACTGGGCCTGAAGACAGGAGACGTAGGAGCGTTTTCACGCCCTGTCGAACTGCCAGGCGGCGGTGAGGGTGTCGCCGCGTTCGAAACGGTTTCTTTCGCTGATAGCGAAGTGCCCCAGGGCATGGTCTTCATGTGCCAGCACAAAACGCACGAAACGGTCTGGCTGCCGGAATTGATAAAACATGCGAATGGCGCGAATGGGCTTGCAGCAATCATTGCAATCTCGGACCAGCCTGAAGCAACAGCTGAGGGCTTCGCTCGCCTATTTTCCGCTGGCACTGCAAACCAGGAGGATGGGCACTGGCAGGTTTATACCGGCCCGCGCTCTGCTGCGATCATTGTTTATGACCGCGAAGCGGCCGAGAGCATTTACGGAAAAGCTGTTGTGAATTCAACGCCACAAGGAGCATTTGCATCACTACGCGTTCAGGTCACAGCACTTTCCAAAACGCGTGCAGCGCTCGATGGGAACAACATTACCTATACGACAACAAGCAACGGAATAATCATCGCACCTGTCGACGCAAGCGGGACAATTCTCGAGTTTTCCGAAGCCTGAAGGCTAAACCGCCCTACCCTTTTGCAACAAGAGTTCGACAAAAAATCTTGTCGAACTCATTCACATGATCCACAAACAACAAGGCATCATTTCGGCTGCAAAAGCACTCTCTATCAAACAACAGTTCTGTGTATCGAAACGCACCTTCCGGCAGCGCTTGAAGCTTAAGCCTTTCTACGTGCCAACTGAAAATTTCGTGCATAAGAACCCGGTTATGCGTCTCCGCCAGACGTCAGCGCCCAAGCCAAGCTAAAAATACGATTAAAATATACACACCAATTCGTTTATACGCTTAAACGCTTAAAATCGTTTTATGCGCAATAGCGTATAAGGCCGCTATATACGGCGTAGCGTATATTGACAATAAATACGCTTTCGCGTATATTCATGCTCAGAGAGGTCGCATGAATAACATTGTCCGAACACCACCCCACATCGGGGCTGCGATAAGAAGGCAGCGCAAATTGAAGGGGCTCACGCAAACCCAGCTCGGAGAAAAAACCAAACTCCGGCAGGCTACGATTTCGCAGCTGGAGAACGGCGAAGGTGGCGTCCAACTCAACACGCTGACCGACGTTCTCGCTGCCCTGAATCTGGAGCTGGTCATACAGGAACGGTCAACGTCTGCGCATGACATTGAGGATCTCTTCTAGATGGCACGTACCAAGAGAAATCCACCTCTGCGGGTACTGCTCAACGGAAGAGACGTCGGCATGCTTGCACGCGCTTCCAGCGGCGCGATTGATTTTCAGTATGCGCAGGAGTGGCTTGAATGGGACAATGCTATACCGGTGTCGCTATCGCTCCCTTTGCGAGAAGACCGCTATATTGGTGCGCCGGTACTCGCCGTGCTCGAGAACCTTCTGCCAGACAACAAGGCAATACGGGACAGAGTGGCGGCAAAGGTGCAGGCGAGCGGCACAGATGCTTACAGCCTGCTGAGCAAGATTGGCGCTGACTGTGTCGGTGCCCTCCAGTTCCTGCCAGACAATGCCGACGTAGGAAAGACTGGCACGATCGAAGGTCGCCCCATCAGCGATAAAGAAATCGCCGAAAAGATTGCCGACCTCAAATCATCCCCCCTCGGCATGGATGAGAATGACGATTTCCGCATTTCCATAGCCGGAGCCCAGGAAAAGACCGCACTGCTCTATCATGAAGGCAAGTGGCAAGTTCCGCTCGGAACAACGCCAACGACGCATATCATCAAACCGCAGATTGGGCAGATTCCGAACGGTATCGATCTCAGCAACAGCGTCGAGAACGAATATCTCTGCATGAAGCTTTGCAAGGCATTTGGGCTTGATGTCGCCAATGTTGAAATAGTCGATTTTGCGGGCACTAAGGCTCTTGCTGTGGAACGCTTCGACCGCATCTGGACGCGCGATGGCCGTCTACTACGCCGTCCACAAGAAGATATGTGCCAGGCGCTATCAGTACCGCCTAACCTCAAATACCAAGCTGATGGCGGTCCTGATAATCAGGCCATCATGCAACTGCTCAAGGGAAGCGACAAACCACAAGATGATCAGCTTGCCTATTTGAAGGCGCAGCTCATCTTCTGGTTACTCGGTGCCACCGATGGCCACGCGAAAAATTTCAGCGTCTTTCTAACGCCGGGAATGCGATACACGCTGACACCGCTCTATGACATCCTCACCGCGCAGCCGAGCATTGATTCAAATCAGGTCAGCACCAAGAAATTCAAGCTGGCAATGTCGGTGGGTGACAACAACCACTACAAGATCAGTGACATCACCCCGCGCCATTTCATACAGACTGCGGATCGCTGTAAATTCGATCAGTCGAAGCTGATTGCTGAACTAGAACAGCTTCTGGCGCTCGGGGAGAAAACTGCCCAATCAACAATAAGCGGACTTGCTCATAAGCTGCCAGATCAACTGACAGACAGCGTCCTGGCGTGCATCGTGGCAAGAATCCGAAGCATCTCGTTGTGGCCACAAAATCAGGGCAAATCGGACACTCAAAGCTAAATCGCTGGCGCTAATATAGAGGTGTTGGTTTCCACGCAGAACTGAGCCGGTTAGGCAGATAATTTCCATTAAGAACTGAGCCATGTGAACCTTCCCCCAAACGCGGTGAGCAACGGGGGCAAGGGAGTGATCCACATGGGACTGTTAAACATCATCCGTCGGACGGCGCTGCGAGAGAAGCAGTCGATCCGTGAGATCAGCCGACGCACCGGGCTGTCGCGCAACACGATCACAAAGTATTTGAACGCAGGTACAATCGAGCCGACGTTTACGGTAACAAGGAAGAATACGCGCTGAAGCTGTATGAACACCTGGCCGAGATGCGAACAAAGCGCGGCCCACGCGGCACCAGACGAGTGTGGGATTTCAACACATCACCCAGATTAGCCTCGGCTACGACAGCATAGATGAGAACGCTATCCAATAACTCGGCTGATTGCCGCAGGGCTCATGAGCGTTACGACTTAGTGCCTCCGTGGGCTCCAGAGCTGTAATGCGTGGCTGTGCAATGTTCAGTGGCTTCCAGAACTGCCCTGTCGTCAACCGATAGATTCATGAATAGCCCTCATCTCCCCTTCCGGGCGGATCAACGACTCCATTGTTCGCAGAGGCTTCAATTGCTGGTCGAGCGCCCGCCGAGCGAGCACGTTTAGATTTCGCTTCTTTGAATTCATAGTTTTAAATCTCCTATCCCTTTATAGCCTATAAGTTCTGACGCACGAGTTGTGCTGACCTAAAGATTTTAACTATTTAAGGTTTCAGAATGGCCACATTTCGTAGGAGTCACGGACCAGTAATGAAGAATGATATCAAATGAGGGTCGCAGCGGTCTATGCAACGACAGAAACACTGCGCTCCCACATTCGTCGGCGCCCCATCCTGGATTTCCCGCATTATCGGAATTTATGCCAGTATCGCTTCCGCCATTCAGCATCGATGACACAAAGTCGGTCGGGAGAAATCGCCAATAATTCGGAGAACTCTTGATCTGGCTTATCCAAAAAGTCAGATCTTGCCACTTCATCTATGCAGAATGTGCATTGATCATGCGATAGTTGGCATTGGTCATTCTCAGTTATCCAAGGTTATGAATTTCCTCACATGAGAGGTGTGCTGCCGGGAGGATGAAGGCAGTAGCTCTCCATTCTTGGGAGGAAATAATGAGAGGACTGTTCAGTCAACTCTACATTCAGGTTTTGATCGGCATTGTTATCGGCTGCCTCATAGGCTTCTTCTGGCCTGACACAGCCACCTCTTTGCAACCATTTGCGACTGGTTTCATCAAACTCATCAAGATGCTGCTCGCCCCGATTATTTTCGGAACGGTGGTCCTTGGTATCGCAAAAATGGGCAATGTTCACGAAGTGGGGCGCATTGGAACTGTTGCGCTCATCTATTTCGAGATCGCATCGACCATTGCTCTGGTGCTTGGCCTGATTGTCGTCAATCTGATGCAGCCGGGAGCGGGTATGAATATTGATGCCAGTCAGATCGATGCATCATCGATTGCAGGCTATCAGAAGAGTGCAGCCGAACATGGCGGCGTCATTGATTTCTTTTTGGATATCATTCCGCAAACCATTGTCGGCGCTTTCGCTTCCGGCGCAATGTTGCAAGTCATTCTGATCGCACTTCTGTTCGGTATTGCCCTGGTACAGATCGGCGAGCGCGCGAAGCCTTTTGTCGATGTGATCGACGTGTCGCTGCAGGCACTTTTCCGTATCGTTGGAATGGTTATGAAGCTGGCGCCATTGGGCGCTGGCGCTGGCGTTGCCTACACGATTGGCAAGCACGGTATCGGAACAATCTGGTCTCTCGGCCACCTGATGCTCGCGGTCTATCTGACATCGATTCTTTTCGTGGTTCTCGTCCTAGGCACCGTCGCGCGCTGGACGGGCTTTCCACTTCTTCAGTTCTTCCGATATTTCAAGGATGAGATTTTCATCACATTGGCGACCTGCTCAACAGAGGCGGTCCTGCCACGCATGATGACCAAGCTTGAACGTCTTGGCGTCAGCAAGCCAGTCGTCGGACTGGTGCTGCCAACTGGCTACGCTTTCAATGCTGATGGCACCTGTATCTATCTGACAATGGCTGCAATCTTTATCGCGCAGGCCACCAATACCGATCTTAGCCTCTGGGGGCAGTTAGGTATTCTCGGCGTCCTGTTGCTCACTTCCAAAGGATCAGCAGGCGTGGCCGGTGCAGGCTTTGTCACGCTCGCCGCAACCCTTTCCACCTTCCACACCGTACCTGTAGCCGGGCTGGTCCTGCTTCTTGGTGTTGATCGTTTCATGAACGAAGCACGCGCTGTCGTGAACCTGATCGGAAATGGCGTTGCAACGATTGCAGTCGCCAAATGGGAAGGTGAACTCGACATGGATACCGTACGCCAGGTCATCGCCGAACAGAAAGGCCAGACGCCACGGACAATAACCGCTCAGGCACTGCCGGAAGCCACTCATCAGCACGCTTAGCATAAAGAATTCAGCAGAATAGGAGATAGATATCATGCGCATCATCGAAGTCCGTGAAGTGACCAAACCGATCTCTTCGCCGATCCGTAACGCGTATATCGACTTCAGCAAAATGACGGCGAGCCTCGTGGCAGTCGTTACTGATGTCGTCCGTGATGGCCGCCGGGTCGTGGGTTATGGTTTTAACTCAAATGGTCGCTACGGACAGGGCGGGCTCATTCGTGAACGGTTCCGGGATCGTATTCTGCAGGCAGACCCTGAAAGCCTGGTCAACGAAGCCGGTGATAATCTCGACCCACACAAGATCTGGGGGGCTATGATGGCCAATGAAAAGCCAGGCGGCCATGGCGAACGCTCGGTTGCAGTCGGTACAATCGACATGGCTGTTTGGGATGCGGTTGCAAAAATTGCTGGAAAGCCCCTTTTTCGCCTGCTCGCAGAAACCAAGGGTGTTGAGGCTAACCCGCGCGTGTTCGTTTATGCGGCTGGCGGATATTACTATCCGGGCAAAGACGATTCCGCTCTGCGCAAGGAAATGCGCAGCTATCTCGACCGTGGCTATAATGTCGTCAAAATGAAAATTGGCGGCGCGTCCATTGACGAAGACAAGCGCCGTATCGAAGCTGTTCTCGAAGAAATCGGATCAGAAGCCCGGCTGGCTGTTGATGCCAATGGTCGTTTCGATCTTGAAACCGGCATAGCCTATGCAAAGATGCTGCGTGATTATCCGCTGTTCTGGTACGAAGAAGTTGGCGATCCACTCGATTACCAGCTTCAGGCCGCACTCTCCGAATTCTATCCCGGTGCGATGGCAACTGGCGAAAACCTGTTCTCCCATCAGGATGCGCGGAACCTGATCCGGTACGGTGGTATGCGCCCGGATCGCGACTGGCTACAATTTGATTGCGCACTCTCTTATGGCCTTGTCGAATATCTTCGGACGCTTGACGTGCTCGACCAGCTGGGCTGGTCTCCTTCGCGCTGCATCCCTCATGGTGGCCATCAGATGTCGCTGAACATTGCAGCTGGACTCGGGCTGGGCGGCAATGAGAGCTATCCAGACCTCTTCCAGCCTTATGGCGGTTTCCCGGATGGGGTGAAAGTCGAAGACGGCCACATCGTCATGCCTGACCTTCCAGGCATCGGCTTTGAAGGAAAATCAGACCTGATCAAGGTCATGCGAGAACTTGCGGAATAAGGTTGCATGGCGGGGTTTCACCCCGCCATTTTTCGTTTGGCGTTCTCGAACACTCATGGGAGCCTGTTTCATACAGGGAGAGTTGGAGAACACAATTTTACAGTTTAATGGAGTAGGGACTGCACATGATGCGTTATGTAAAACGGAAGGCCGTGCTGCTCACAGCAATTCTTTTGATAATTTTTCAAGCGTCAAATCACGTCATGGCTGACAACTATCCAAAGCCGGAAGAACACGCTTACACGATCACAAATTTTCGGTTCCATGATGGCAGCACCATGGATCTGAAAACGCACTATCTGACCATTGGCAACCCTGATGGCAAACCTGTATTGATTTTGCATGGGACCAATGGATCAGCCAGGAAAATGCTGAACAAGGGATTTGCAGAGGCGCTTTTTGGTCCTGGACAACCACTTGATGCCCAAAAATACTTTCTGATATTGCCAGACTCTATCGGTGCGGGAGGCTCGCAAAAGCCTTCCGATGGGTTGCGCATGAAATTTCCGCATTACAATTATGACGACATGGTTGAAGCGCAATATCGACTGGTCAAGGAAGGGCTTGGGATTGATCACCTGCGTCTCATTCTGGGCCATTCAATGGGCGGGATGCATGTCTGGAACTGGGGTATCCGCTATCCGGATTTTGCGGATGCACTGGTTCCCATGGCGTCGCTACCTGCGCCGATGGCCGGACGTAACTGGATGATGCGCAGGATGCTGATTGATGCGATCACCAAAGATCCAGCCTGGCAAAGCGGCAATTACCAAAGGCAGCCGGAAAATCTCCGCATCGCTTCTGTTTGGTATGATCTTGCAACGAATGGCGGAAATACACGTCTCTGGCAAGCAGCCCCCACAAATGCGGAGGCCAACACCCTTGTGGACGCAAAGCTGTCCGAGGCAAAAATCGTGGACGCAAATGACACACTCTATCAGTGGAGCGCTTCAGGGGATTTCGATCCATCAAAGGATCTTGCGAAAATCACCGCATATCTGTTTGCGATCAACGCAGCTGATGATGAGCGCAATCCGGAAGAGCTCGGCCTTCTGCAAGCCGCCGTTGATCGGATGCCACATGGCAGCTACCTTATAATTCCTGCGAGCAGTAAGACACGGGGTCATGCGACAACCAGCAATGTGGCGGAGCTTTACGCAGAGAAGCTCAGCGAGTTTATGAGCCACGTTCCGACAAAATAGCGTTATATGGTTAGCCCACAATGTTGGAGCATTGTGGACTGGCTTTCATGAAAGTCTAGATTTCCTTGATCAGCGTATCCGCAATGCGCACGCTGAGCGCCGCACCTGTCAGCGTTGGGTTTACGCAAGACGATGAAGGCATGACACTGGTACCCGCAATGAACATATTGCGATGGTCATGGGTGCGGCAATTGCGATCAACGACCGAATTCTTCGGATCATCGCCCATGATCGTCGTTCCCATGATGTGCTGGCGGTTCTGCCATTTGACATCGGTGCTCAGGATTTCACCATCAAGCAGTCTGGCAATCTGATCGAAATCCTGCAACGCGCGGTCGCGGCCTGCATTCCAGTAGTCAGTCACGCTGTAATAGATCGACGGAACCGGAATACCGAGCGCATCGACCTTGTTCGTGCTTGGGAGGACACGGTTTTCAGCCAGAGGCAGCGTTTCAAAATCTACGGCCCAATTAAGTGATCGTGCCGACTGGCGCCGAATTTCGGCATCAAGCTTCGAGCCGAGAACCCCCTTTTTCAAAAGGCTCGCGGTCGTCTGACCCGTCGGAACAGTATTACGAACCTTGATCTTGTAGCTTGGGTAATCCTTGCGGAATGCGCCATCACGCTGATTGAGATAAACAAGAAGCTGGGTTGGGCCTTCGCCCGGCCAGAAATCTTCTTTCGCCATCACATTCATGCTGATGCCGGTATGATCCATCAGGTTACGACCAACCTGATCGGAAGAATTGGCAATACCGTTCGGAAAACGATCAGACTTTGAAAGAAGCATGATCTTTGGCGATTCAATGCCGTAAGCAGCCATGACGAAATAACGTGCGGTGAGCTTATGCTCCGAACCATCCGGGCGTTTATACCAGATCGCGGTAAGCTTGCCGCTATCATCTGCATCAATCTTACAGACAACTGAATTGTCCTGAATGATCGCCCCATGACGTTCCGCTTCGTCGATATGCATTGAGCCGTCATATTTCGCGGCAATCGGGCAGACCGGGTTGCAATTGTTGTTACCGCCACAGGCCGGACGCTGGCCATAAGGGCGTGTTGCGCGGCCATTCGGCTCAAGGATCGGGTTAAAGCCGCCTTTTGAAAGCTTTTCGGAAAGCTGATTGAACATGTAACTCGGCCTGAGGCCACGCATCGGATACGGAATCGAACGCGGTGGATAGGCGCTGCCACCCTGCCCGCTTTCATCCTGGCCATCGACACCACTGACACCCAGCTCTGTTTCAGCGCGGGCGTAAAATGGCTCGAGTTCATCATAGCTCACCGGCCAATCGCGACCATGGCCATAAAGCGACTTCAGGCGGAAGTCGTTCGGGATCATGCGCCAGAGCGACGAGCCGAAATGCCATGTCGTACCGCCCACGACGCGCAAATATGAGGTGTTATACTTAACCGGGCCAACCTGCTGGAGATAATCACCATAGGTGGATGGTGCGTGTGGCAGGCTCGGAAACGGCGAGCCTGCGCCCTGCAACTTCGCATTGGCCAGCGAAAGCTTTACTGGAGCATTGCGAAAAGTCTCGACAATATCGCGACGATCGACGTGCGGGCCCGCTTCCAGCACGATCACTTTCTTGCCAGCTTTTGCAAGGCTGCTGGCAATGATCCCACCCATTACGCCTGAACCGATGACGATCAGATCCGCATCATATGCGTCGTTTGCCATTATTCTCTTCCTGTCATATCTTGGTGTCAGGTTTCGGACCCCAGGCGTCTGGGCCAGGTCCATAGGTCGGGATCGCCAGAATGCCGCGCGTCGGGCGGTACATCAGCGCTTCTCCATATGCGATAAGCTCTGCATCTTCTGGCTCACCGACCACGCCGAGATACCAGGCCGACACAATCTTGGTTGCGGTTTCCATCAGCCTCGGATCAATGGAAGGCAGTTCAAGAAATGCATCCATATTGGCAACATTGCTCTTCTTGATGACCGAACCGAGCGCATTCATTTGCGCGACGAGATCGGGATTCCTTTTCTGCAAGGCCGCGAAATAGCGGCTGCCCAGCACCGGATCGAGATGGTGACCGGTCAGAAACGTCGAAAGCTGCATGAAGTCCTGCTGCGTCGCATCAGCGGCAGCCGCAGGCAGTGGACCAGCGATAGCGGCTATGGCACCGAGCGCTGCAAGGGCAACCGTTCCGCGCAACACGGACCGGCGAGAGATTTGACGGGGGAAAGCGGTGTCCAGAAAATTATCGACTGGCATTATTGGTCTCCTGCGGGAGTGCTCAATGCTATGGGCAAATAAGAAAACAAGCTGATCAGGCGCGCACGGCACGATTGCGGCGACGAAGCAGCCAGACGATCAGCGCGATCAGGATCAAAATGCCGGCCACGATTGCCGGTGCGGCAAATGGCGCGAGCTTGGCGAGGAGCGGCTTCGGTCCCCCTTCGCGGATCAGTTTGACGTCTGCGGGCGTCACTTTGACATCCGGATTGCCGTATTGCCCCAGCACATAATTGCTGACGTCGGCAATATCCTGATCGGAAAGCTGATCCGTGTAGAAGGCATCTGCTCCGAAGCCCGGCATGAATGCCGTTTCCCCGTCGACGGTACGATTGACACCAAATATGATTGCAGAAAGCAGATTATCAGAACGATCAGCACCGGTAACCGTATTGTGGAACAGCGACGGATAATGCTTGTTGCCTTCCCCATTCATCTGATGGCAGTTCGCACAAACGCCACTGAAAATTCGAAAGCCACTTTCATTGGGTTCTTCCCCTGGAAGACCGCGCAGCGCATATTCAGTCACTGATGGCTTGCCGAACTTGTCGCGCGGAGTTTTATCTCCGGAAGACACCGGCGCCACATCCTTGACGTAAACCGCAATGGCGTTGAGATCGTCATCGCTCAGATGCTGGAGGCTGTGTTCGATGGCTTCTGCCATAGGGCCTGCGGCCTGCGCCTTGCCCGCAACGTGACCTGTGCGCAAATATTGCACCAGTTCGTCCTGCGACCAGTCACCAATGCCACTGACAGGATCAGCGGTGATGTTGGGCGCATACCAGGAACCGAGCGAACCACCGGAAAGTGCTTGGCTCGCCTCCTCGGCCATCAGATCATTGCGGGGTGTATGACAGGTGCTGCAATGGGCCAGCGCTTCGGAGAGATAGGCACCGCGGTTCCACTCTACTGATTTATTGGAATCCGGCGTGAAACGGGTCTTATCGAGGAAAAGAAGGTTCCATGCCGCCATCGATGTCCGTACGCTAAACGGGAACGGCAGTTCAGTCTTCTGAGGCTGATGATCGACCGGTTTCACCGCATGCATGAAATAGGCATAAAGCGCTTTCACGTCTTCGTCGGTCATCTTCGCATAGGCCGTGTAAGGCATGGCCGGATAAAGATGTGAACCGTCTTTCGCCACACCATCACGAACTGCATGTGCAAATTCTTCTTCGGTGTAATTGCCGATGCCATCAGCCTCTGACGGCGTGATATTTGTCGAGAAAATCGTGCCAAGCGGCGATGCGATCCCATAACCGCCAGCGAATGGGAGACCGCCGTGAGGGGCCGTGTGGCAGGCTGCACAATCTGATGCGGTGGCAATATACCGCCCCTTGGCAATGAGTTCCGCAGAAGGCTCATCGGCCATTGCGACTGATCCGAGTGCCATGATGGAAATGGCTGTTGCGCCGAGGCGTGCTTTCCATGAAGGACGGAGTGCAACGGATTGTTGCTTGAACCTGCCTGATTGCGACATTCTAAACAAGCTTTCATGAAGCATGAACAATTCAATGCGAGCGTTCAGCCGTTTTCTTTCAAAAAACAACCTGTCGGCCTCGCTCGAAACGGTAAAAGCATAACAATCCAAGAATCGAGATTTCTTGAATAATCCTATTCTCTTCGATAATTCAGAGAGTTGTGTATGCAGTGTCCCGCGACTGGGTTTTTGGAATAGCTCTAAGTGACTGGATAAGAAAATCAGTCTTTGCTAAAACCTGCTTTCATCATTCGTGAAAGATAAACATATGAAATTCGACCTTGTGGATCTGCGCATCTTCGTATCTGCCATTGAGGGCGGAAGCCTGACCGCTGCTGCAGGCCAGAACAATATTGTGGTCGCTGCAGTCAGTGCGCGCCTCAAGAAACTCGAAGAGTCCTTTAATCTCAAGCTGTTCGAAAGAACCGGTCGCGGGATTCGCCCAACGCTGGCAGGAGAAATCTTTGCGCGAAATGCGCGCAAGCTTATCGACGATGCGCGGCGGGCACAGACCGCACTCGATGACTTGGCCGACGGGCGTGGGGGGCATGTACGGTTATTGTCGAACACGAATATGTTAGCGGAACATATTCCGCATGCACTCGGGACCTTTCTTGCAGCAAACCCCGATGTGACCGTAAGCGTCGAGGATAAGCCCAGTCTGGAAGTGGTGAGTCTGCTCAGGAACGGGGAAGCCGACATTGGCATTGTCGCATCTTCTGCTGACATGAGCGGCCTGGAACGTTGGCGTTTTGTGCCCGACAGGCTGGTTCTCGTCACACCGCCCGATCATCCGCTCGCGGCATCACCGGTGAATTATTCGAGAATCCTCGATTTCAAACTGATTGGTCTACCCAAGCACACGGCCCTGATGCAGTTCATGAACAGGCTTGCCAATGAACTCGGCCGCGCGGTTGATTATCGAACCCGCGCAGAGAACTTTGAAAGCGTCTGTCACATGGTTGAATGCGGCGCAGGCATCGCAGTCGTCCCTCAAACGGCGGCGCTTCGCTACGGGCGCTATATGGGTATTAACATTGCAGAAATTGACGAAAACTGGGCCGATCGAAAGCTCTACCTTTGCGTCAGAAATGAACTGCAACTCCCTGGTTACACAGCAAGCCTGCTTGATCACCTTCGTCGCTATACGCAAGCAGTGACCTGATTTTATACCTCACTATCGTTGTCAGGCCGCGGGGGGTGCCTTTTATAGCACACGGTTGGCAATCTTGGCTAAGTCAGATTATAGCCATTCCTTTTCCCTGCTTTACCCTTACAGGCGCTGATGTGGCAGGAAGGAGTGGGAATTCAGAAACCAGGCTAGGCTCACGTCGAGTTGAAGAAAATAGTAATGACATCAGCAAACCTTTGCGGAGCCAAACGCGGAAAGAAGTGACCGCCCTGCATTTCTTGCATCTCAGAATGCACAATCAAACGACGCAGTTCTTCGATATGATGATATGGGATCATGATATCGTCACGCGCGCCAAGGAGAAGCGTGGGCTGGTTAATCGCGGTCAGCTCTTGCGACCGATCAAAATCAAGCAACATTGCAATGCGCTGCGCAGTCACCTTATATGGCGCAAGATAATGGGCGGCGCTCGTCACTGCCTCACGAAGTTCGAGTTCATGTGCGGCTATCCAATCCGCCGTATAGCCAAACACATGTGTGAGGTTCTGATAGGCCGTCACCTCACCCTTCTGCATCATTTCCCAACGCGACAGGAAAAGCGCTCGAAAGCGCGCATCCGGACGTGCCCAGCTTCCGCTTATCACCAGTGATCTAGCACGCTCGGGGGCATCAAGCGCGATGGTTTGTACGACCGTTCCCCCGGTGGAATGGCCAACCAGATGCGCGCCATCGATTTTTTCCGTGTCGAGAATAGTCAGCACATCGCTTGCAATCCGCTCGATAGAATAGCCGTTATCGGGGCGGTCGCTTCGCCCCGCCCCGCGATGATCAATTGTGATGATCTGAAACCCTTTGAGGGCCTTCTCGACACCAGCCCAGAAGCGGCCATCGCCCCCTAAACCCGGGATAAGAACGATCGGTTGCCCCTCACCCTTCACCTCATAATACAGACGGCAGCCATCATCTGCCAGAGCGATCGACATTTGGCGTTCTTTCTCTATCAGTTGCCCGGCCAGGTATCGCCGAGGCGAAACCCAGTAGGAAACGGGTCTGTCGGGTCGAGCACATAATTATGAAAAGCGGTGATCCATGCCTGACCGGTGATCGCCGGACAAATGGCCCCCTTCCCCCCACATGTGGTTTCCCCAAGCACGCGACCGATAAACTCAGTACCGATGATCGATTCATGGATGAATGTTTCACCAATGGCGACTTGACCACGCGCATGCATTACCGCCAGCCGTGCACTTGTGCCAGTGCCACAAGGCGAGCGATCAATACGACCCGGCGAGACGATTACAGCATTGCGGGAGCGCTTGACACCATCGTGCTCTTCTAGAGGCCCTGCGAATAGCGTCTGGTTGATCGTGTGGATTTCCGGATTTTCCGGATGGATCGCCGGAAGCTGTTCAGCGGCGGCTTTTTTAATCCGCTCGCCGACCTCGACAAGCCGGGATGCTTCGGCCTTATCGATATTGAAGCCGATGGATGCCGCATCGACCAGCACATAAATCATCCCGCCATAAGCGACATCAACCGTAATTGTCCCAAGCCCCGGCACTTCAACCTTTGCGTCCAGCGCAAAGACGAAGGATGGAACATTTTCAAACGTGACGCTAACGCATTTCCCGTTTTCGCACTGCGCCGTCACCGGTACAACACCCGCCGGAGCTTCCAGAACCAGTTTTGTTTCTGGCTCTTTCATGGGGATCATGCCAGTTTCAAGCAATGCTGTTACAGTGCAAATTGTATTGGTGCCAGACATTGGCACGTAAAAATCCGACTCCATAATAACAAAGCCAGCATCCGCTTCAGGCTTTGTGGCTGGCAGGACAAGGTTGACGCATTGCGTGACCCGACCCCGAGGTTCGTTGAGCAGAAAATTGCGCAGATCATCAGCCTTGCCTTCAAGATATTGCATCTTTTCGAACATTGAAGCGCCCGGCACGTCGAGAACACCGCCAGTGATTACCTCGTTTAATTCACCGGCAGCATGAACGCCGACAACATTGACCATCTTTGAAAAACGCATGAATTAGCCCTTCAATGATGCGAGCTTGGCAATTGCGTCATTCACGACAGTTTCGACATGGACACGTTCCGCACCCAGCAGTGGCAGTCTCGGCGCGCGGACCCATTCCGGCGCACCATAGACGAGCTGTTCCGCAAGCTTGATGTACTGAACCAGCTTCACATGCGTATCGAGATGGAACGCTGGCGTCAGCAAGCGATAGAGTGTGCGTGCCTCATCAAAATTGCCAGACGAAGCAAGGTTGAACAGCTTCACACATTCGGCAGGCCAGACATTGGTCATCCCGGAAACCCAGCCCGTGACACCCAATGCCAGACTTTCAACGATAAGATCATCTACGCCACAGAACACTGAGAAACGGTCGCCACATGCATTGTATAGATCAGTCACGCGCCGGATGTCGCCACACTCTTCCTTGATACAGACAATCGAAGGAATTTCCTCCAACTGTTTAAGGATTTCCGGTGTTACATCCACACCATAAGCAATGGGATTATTATAAATCATGATCGGCAAATCGCTGCTTGCAGCAAGCGATTTGTACCAGACCACGGTTTCCCGTGGGTCCGTCTTATAGGCAAGCGACGGGAAGGCCATGAGACCCTGAGCGCCAAGCTTTTCATAATGACGTGCTGCAGCACCTGCATCAGCCGTCGAAATCTGAGCGAGGCCAGAGAGCAGCGGAACACGCCCGGCGACAGCTTCTTTTGCTGCCAGAATAACCTGATCACGCTCTTCCGCGCTGAGCGATGCATTCTCACCCAGCATTGGCAGAACAATAACGCCGGAAACGCCATTGGTGATCACACGATCTATTGAAGCAGCAGTTGCATCAAGATCAAGCGCACCATCTTGCTTGAGCTTTGTAGTAACTGCCGGAAATACGCCTGTCCAACCCGTCATGTTCTTGTTCCCTCATTTTTGGTGTTTATGAAATTCTCGATAAACTTCGTCATCGTTTCAGGCGTCTCGCAAGGCAAAGCACCCAGAGCCTCGATATCGGCTTTAACGTCCACCGGGAGCCCCGAATTGGAGTCTTCAGGTATCTCGTTGAGCCTTCCGCCAATCAGAACTGGCATATCAGAACCAGCCTCTTTGAGAGCTGCCAGCACATCACGCGCATAGCGCAGTGCAATGCCGTTATAAGTCGAAATGGCGATAAAATCCGCTTTCTCGGCAAGGGCTGTCGCAACTACGGCTTCGGGGTCCGCAGAGGTGCCTCCGTCAATGATGCCGATGGAACTCATGCCAAGAAGACGCTCAATGAGATTCTTGCCATGTTCATGCACATCGGATGAGGCAACGCATCCCCGTAAGCCGCTCTCAGCAATGGTGGTGCGTACGGCCTCAGGGACGCGTTTGATCCATTCATGTGCACTTTCTTCAAGCTCTTCGACCCACTCGGCCAGCATGACAGAACGACGACCACCCCAGGCTGTTGCATCTTCGTTACCTGCACCATAGAGGCTTTCCAAGCGCTTCGGCCCGACACGACGCAAGGCAAGCATAAGCGCTGCCGCGTCGTTGATGTTGACGCCAGCTTCTTCAAGACCGGACAGAACATTCTGACTGAAACGCTGCCCGGCTTCCATCAGATCATCGGCAGCTTTATCCACCTGTGCCAGATCAATCAGTCTGGCGGTCGGGATCGCATGTTCAGCCATGCGGGTCGCAAAAGTCTGCGCATCGATGATTTCATCAATATCCGGTATGCGCTGATTTTCAGTCACAGGAACCGGATTGATTGCATGGCCTGTAGGAATCCGCGCCAAGGCCCAGATATCTGCCTGCAAATAGCTGGCAAGGCTTGCGAAATTGCCTGCAGGGCTTGATTTATAGCTCACAGTATTGCCGAAAAGCATGGTACCCGGCGCATCGCTAAATGTCGCCAGGGCCTTATGGAAAGCCATACGTATCAAAGGTGCTGTATAATGGTGGCCAAAACAATGCGACATGCGTCCACCGATCAGATGCTCGACGATATGACGCTCGATCAACACCATGCCAAGCGCTGAACTCATATCTGCAAACAGTCCGGCAAACCCGTCATCCAGATTGGAATGAACGAGCACCTCCTGATCCTGTGCGGCGATTAAACCAAGCGCTGTCACCGCGGCTTCTGTCGTCGCAACATCGTCATCCCAATAAGGCAGACGAAACGTAAAATACTGCCCCAAATTGCCAATGGCTGTGGCACCTGCTGCCAGCGCACCCTTTGTATTTTCAATGGCGCCTGGCAATCCAAGCATGAAATCACCAAAGTGCGCAGCAGCAGGCGCTGCATTGGTGATGCGGGCAAAATCCTCCGCTCCATTCAGAACGATGCCTGTTCCTTTCGGGCGATCCTTGCGCAAGGCAACCGGATAGCCCATCGACCAGTCAAGTGTAATCCCGAAACGATCGACCGTCACACCACGGCTGGCACAAGTGCCATGCACTTCGCCAATTGCGTCAACAGTGCGCTCAACGCTGCGAAAGCCGATATGCGCATGCTGCATTATCTTGCCTTCAGCGGCCTTGCGTCGCTTATATTCAGCCTCGCTTGTTACGTTGTTTGTTTCGAGGAATACATTCCCGCCAACACGCCAGTCGCGGGATAGCGCTTTGCCTTCAGCGATAAGATCAGCGCCCGGCTTCATACGTTCAGGGACAAGATCAACAAGAGCAGGCAAAACAGCTTTCATGGCTACACCATTGGTGAAATTGCAGTAGGTTTGAGAATGCGGATATTCTGGCGCTCGATCATCCCTTTGATCGCTTCGATATAGGTTTGCCATCCCGGATGGGCGAGCATGCGTGCGCGTCTTTCCTCACGATCGGCGATGGTTTCGTAACGCCAGAGTGCAACGACATGGTTCAACTCACCAATATCGCAGATGAAATGGCCAATGAAGCCGCCGAGAATTTCTGTCTGGATTTTAAGACCAAGCTGTTCATAGGTCGCGATGAATTCCGCAATGCGGCCCGGGACAATGTGATAATCGCGTTCTTCGAGGATCATGTCCGCTCACTTTACCTGAAAGCCAAAGGCAAGCGGATCGCGCTCATCGACCAGTATCGTGTTGTAGCCTGTTACCCGCGCCCAACCACCAATGCTTGGCCGAATAGCAGGGCGACCGCCAACTTCCGCAGCGCTCTCAACGCGACCATGAAACAATGTTCCGATAATCGATTCATGAACAAAATTCTCGCCATCTTTCAGCATGCCTTTAGCGACACGCTGCGCCATGCGCGCTGAAGTACCAGTTCCGCATGGCGAACGATCAATTGCTTTGTCCCCATAAAACACCGCATTGCGTGCATCGGCTTCAGGGTGTCTTCCGTTATCCGCCCACATGACATGACTGACACCGGCAATGCGATCATCCTCGGGATGAACCGGAGCTACGGCTTCCTGCACCAGTTTCCGCACCAGTGGGCTGATCTTGAGAATGTCGTCAGCGCTCATCGTATCGAGACCAGCCCAGTTCTTCTGTGGTTCGATGATGGCATAGAAGTTACCACCATAAGCAACATCAACCACCAGCTCGCCAATACCGGGTACATCGATCTTCGCTTCGCTGGCATGAAGATAGGCAGGGACATTGAAAATGCGAACTTCGTCAACGAAACGACCATTGCGCCTGTATTCAACCTCGACCCGTCCCGCAGGAACTTCCAGGGCCAATTTACCCTCAGTCTTGGGGACAACAAACCCCTGTTCGAGCGCCACAGTGACCGTGCCAATTGTACCATGCCCGCACATCGGCAAACAGCCGGACACTTCGATAAACAAGACCCCAAGATCGCAATCGTCGCGTGATGGTGGATAAAGAACCGAGCCAGACATAACATCGTGTCCGCGTGGTTCAAACATCAGCGCTTGGCGCACCCAATCATGGTCACGCAGGAAGATCTGGCGTTTCTCAGCCATGCTGACATTCGGCAAAATAGGCGCACCACCACAGACCACACGGACCGGATTACCGCAGGTATGGGCATCGACACAGATAAAGGTATGAGGATTCATATTGTGCTCCAGATCAGGAAAACCGGCTGACGGTAAAAGGTGAAAGATCAATGGCGGGTTGCCTTCGGGCGACGAGATCAGCAATAAGACGAGCGGTGGTTGGCCCGAGTGTCAGCCCCCCATGGCTATGACCATAGGCATGAATCACGTCCTTGCGGTGCGGCGAATGTCCGATCACTGGCAGGCTGTCCGGTGTCGTCGGACGATGCCCCATCCAACGCGTTCCTTCATGCGCATTGAGATCAGGAAGATAAATGCGCGCCAACTTGGCGAGTGCATCACTACGCGCATAATTGGGGGGAGTGTCGAGGCCAGCAAACTCGGCAGCGCCGCCAATACGTAATCCCATATCCATCGGTGTGGCCACGAACTTACGTTCAGCGAAAATAACTTCACGCGTAAGCGAAACGCCAGAATCGGGAATTGTTACATTATAGCCGCGTTCGCTTTCGAGCAGCACACGATCACCAATCGTCTTCGCAAGACGTGCTGACCATGCGCCGGCCGCGATGATCAAATGATCAAAGTCAATCGCTTTGCCATCAGCCAAACGCAATCGCTTGCCGTCCACCGCAAGCGCTTCGCCGGTTACAAGCTTTGCACCCCGCCGGACAACAAGCGTCCGCAAGCGATCGACGAGACGTTTGGGATCATCAAAATGCGACCATTGCGGTGTCATTGCTGCACGAAGGACCGCCTTTCCAAGAGCCGGTTCCAACCTGCGCGCTTCATCGCCGTCCATCTCATCAAAAACAATACCATAGCGGCGTCTGAGATCACGATCTGCTGCATCTGCTTTAAAGGCTGCTTCAGTCTCATAGACCCACAAAGCACCAACCTGATGCAGTTCATGGGTGAGTTTCAGCTCCTCCAGCAACGGCAGGTAATCATCGTAAACGGGTGCTGTGAGTGCTGCGAGAGCCCCGGTAATCCGCAACATTTTCGATTGTGAGCCACTGCGCATGAAACGCGCAAGCCAAGGCACAAGTTTTGGGAAATGTGCAGGATGCACCGAAAGAGGACCGAGCGGATCACACAACCAGCCTGGCAGTTTCCAGACAAGGCCCGGCACGCTCGCGGGTACGATTTCGGTAACGCCCAGACCGCCCGCATTGCCAAAAGATGCTTTGTCACCCGCTGGATCGCGGTCAACGATCGTGACACTGTGCCCGTCAGCGATCAAAGCACGCGCTGCGCTCAGTCCTATTATTCCTGCACCTGCAATGACAACATTGCTCATTCAGCATTCCATCCATTCATCACGCCGGAGCTAATCGCTCGGCAAAATAACGTGTGGCTTCGATCAAGAGGCTGGCGGCAGTGATTGCCGAGGTCTTTGGATTGTCCGGCGAAGGCAGGTTGGCGAACCGCATGAAGGCTTCGCCAAATGAACTTCGTGCTTCAATTTCATGCGTATTGAACAAAACCGCCGGGTCTGCCACAACCTTGACTGCCGTGCGCGCCACACCTGCAGCCAGTGCAATCGTCAAGCCGGCATTCAGATTACGCGGATAGAGCTCTGCTGCGCGCAATGCATCGCCTTCATAAAGTAGGACGGCTTCGCTTAGTGTCTGCGGGTCAAACCCAAGGCTCTCTAGTTCAGCCACCCAAGCAGAGACCGGCTTTCGCGACGTATAAACAACGCTGAGATCTTCAGCCTGAGCGACAACATGAAGGTAATCAAGACCACCGACAGCACCTGTCGGGAAGATTAGCCGAGCACCGCTTTTCTGACCTGCTTCCGCCGCTCTTTGTTCGAAATCGGCGTCGCCAATGACACCAACAGAGGCCGCAATCACATCAATTCCCGCTTCTAAGAAAACCGGGCAGAATGCTTTTAACGCATCCTGTCCGGCGGCCTCGATAACAACAGAAGGTTCTGACGCCAAAAGCGCATTCACGTCGTTGAAAAACCGGACGCCTGACTGTTCCGGTGCTGATGCGCCGTCGCGCAACAGCACACCGATCTGGCAACGGTAGGTTAGAAGGTTGCTACAAAGAGCCCTTCCGATGGCGCCGAAACCAAGTAGTGCTATGTTTGGAACGGGAGCGGTGAATATCGTCATAGCGCTTACCAGGCCGACATGCCGCCATCAACGGTGAACATAGCCCCCGTTGCAAAGGACGCTTCATCCGATGCTAGCCACAAAATGCAGTTTGCGATTTCTTGTGGTTCTGCCCAACGATTGATCGGAGAACGGGCTTTCAATGCATTTTTGAAGCCATCGGGATCAGGCGTTGTTTCGACCATTTTCTCGAAATAGCTCGACCAAGTGACACCCGGTGCCACACAGTTTACGCGAATTTTTTCCTTGGCATGATCCAGCGCCATAGCCTTGGTAAGAGCTGCGACACCGCCCTTCGAGGCCACATAGGCTGCGCGATCAAAGATACCGACAGTTGCAACATTGGAGGCGGTGTTGACGATTGTGCCACCGCCTTGTGCTGCCATTACCGGGATGGCGTGTTTACAGCAAAGATAAACGCCCTTGAGATTGACAGCCATCAATGCGTCCCAATCGTCTTCATCTGTATTCACGACGGTCCCGGGGATACCATATCCGGCATTGTTGGCCAGAATATCGAGCCGCCCAAATTTGCGGACCGCAGTATCGATCATCGCCTTCACCTCGTCGGAGCGGGAAACATCAACGGTAAAGGCAAGTGCTGCATCACCGAGTTCAGCGGCAACCGCCGAAGCCTTTTGCCCATCACGATCAGCGACAATGACCTTTGCCCCTTCGCGAACGAAAATTTGAGCGGCAGCCTTGCCAATACCCGCACCGGCACCGGTGATGATGGCGATTTTGTCTTTCAGACGCATTTTTTCCTCGAACATAACTAGCCAGCCAACCCACAGCGTTGCGGATTGTTTCAAGCTTCTGGGGATGCCAGCACCATTTGCTGGCGGGGAGAATTTCGTAGTTAGACCTTGTAAGGATCGGATGGCGGAGCCGCAAAAACGGTATCGCGCTCGATCTGCAACACATTCTCAGGCCGCGGGAACGGCGCTGGTGCAGGCTCCCCCTTCAAACGGTCACGTCCGATCAGGCGGAAGAAATCCTCCAAACCATTTGGCACTATCAGCCAGGTCCAAACAATATCGGTCTCGCCTTCATTGATGAACATATGACGACGGTTCTTGCCGATGAAAAATGCGGAGCCCGGGTTCATTGCATGACTCTCACCATCAATCACGGCGCGCCCGTTGCCGGACACGACGAAGATGACTTCCTCATTCTGATCGTGGGCATGTTCACGGACATAGCCACCCGGCGGAACAGTCTGCGTTCCAAAGCCAATCGGGTGCTGCATCGGAACGCGATGCGGGGCGAAAATAACATCGATTGAACCATTCGCAGGCACTGGCTGCCAGTAGCTTTCCGCTGAACCCGGCTGAACGATAAGCACGTCCCCGCAAGGACCCTCTCCAGCGACGGCGCGTGTGTCTTTATTGATCATTTCAATTCCCCGACGCGAGCTTTTGCTCGTCTAGATTGGATACAATATCCAACATGATCGGAAGTATCACCGCCGTCAACGCCTTTATTGAAATTATTTTTCTATATTACGCTTTTGTTGGTATTGTATTTCACAGTTGACTCTATTTTTTGCATATTGTATCCAATTTAGAAATGGAGAGCCGGATGACAAAAAAGATCGGGAGACAATCCCTCACTGACCAAATCGTGGTGGAGCTGCGCCGCAGAATTATTGCTGGCGAACTCGCGGAGGGGACTCCCCTACGCCAGGAAGCTTTGGCGATCGAGCTCGGAGTTTCGCGGATTCCCATTCGCGAAGCCATCCGACAGCTGGAGGCAGAAGGCTTTGTCCAGTCTGAACTGCACAAGGGAACGGTCGTTAAAGCCCTGTCACTGGCGGAGATTCAGGAACTTTTTGACATCCGAATTCATCTCGAAACATGGCTGTTCGAAATGGCGATACCGCGTCTTTCCGAAGCTGATTTACGTCGTGCAGAACAGTTGACTGACGAAACGCTCACGGAAGGCAACGTTGAAAACTGGGGTGACTTGAACTGGCAATTTCATGAAACGCTTTATGCGCCGAGCGGTCGCACGGTCGCACTGAAGCTGCTCAAAAGCGTCCACGATAATGCCAACCGTTATATCAACCTTCAAATCGCAGTCGCCCAGGACGTCGAGCTCGAACTCTCCGACCATCGCGCCATTCTGGCTTATGCGAAGCTGAAAGACGCCGAACGAGCGGTCGAAACATTGCGCAAGCATATCCAGCGCGTTGCCAACAATCTTATGAAATCCTTGATCGAAAGCAGATCAGATCAACGGGAACAGCAAACCGCTTAAGGCAATTGCCCGAAAGCAAAAAGGCGTCGGCGGATGACGGTCAATCCGCAAAAATAAAAATAATACCGGCCCATGAAGGCTAGAAAAAACCAAAAGAGGGTTACGATGAAAGCTTATAGAAAGTTTCTCGCAGCGTCGATCGCCGTTGCGGGTCTGACGAGTGCTGCCCATGCGGATATCATCATCGGCGCAGCCGGTCCGTTAACCAATGCCGAGTCAATCTTCGGCGTGACTTGGATGAACGGCATGGAAATCGCCGTGCGTCAGGTGAATGACGCGGGTGGGATCAATGGTGAAAAGGTCGTCCTGCAGCGCGACGACGATAATGGCGACCCAAAGCAAGGCACACTGATTGCACAAAAACATTGCGACAATGCCGCAATGCTTGGTGTGGTTGCAAATTTCAATAGCGGTGTGACCATTCCGTCGTCCGATGTCTACCATCGCTGCGACCTTCCACAGGTGACCAATGCTTCGAACCCGAAAGTCACGCAATCGGGTTACAAGAATCTCTTCCGCCCGATCGCCAACGACCTTTCTCAAGGCTCGGCGCCTGCTGACTATGCAATCAACACACTGAAAGCCAAATCAGCCGCCATCATCCATGACAAACAGGCATTTGGTCAGGGGGTTGCCGAAGTATTCCGCGACACATTCACAAAAGACGGCGGCAATGTAACTTCCTTCTCAGGTGTTACACAGACCGACGTTGATTTCTCTGCTCTACTCACCAGCATTCGCTCAGAAAATCCAGATGTCATCTATTTTGGTGGCGTGATGCCTGCCGTTGGCCTGTTCGTCAAACAAGCACGCGAATTTGGCATCAAGTCGACTATTTTTGGTGCAGATTCCGCGTTCTCTTCTGATTTCATCAATGGCGCTGGCCCTGAGAATGCCGAAGGTGCGATCGTTTCGTTCCAGGCTCCTCCTTACGACTCATCACCCGAACTCGAAGCCTTCGCGAAATCCTATCGGGATGCTTTCGGTGAAGACGCAGGACCATACTCAGCCTATGGCTTTGTTGAAGCGTCAGTGATCCTGGAAGCCATGAAGAAGCTGCCCGCGCCGCTAACACGCAAGGCAATTGCAGAAGAAATCGCGAAAACCGATCTTAAAACCATGGTTGGAACCGTATCCTTCAAACCAGATGGTGAACTCACCAACCCTTTCATCTTCCTGTACAAGGTTGATGGCGGCAAATTCGCCCTCGTGAAGTAACGCTGATCTGGCGCAAACAAGCCTCTCGCGGCAGCTGGAGGCTTGCTGTCCCAACTTGGAAACGGTGCGCTTGGATCCCCTGGAGCATAGCTGTGCTGTGCTTCTTCCTAAGCGCTCCTCGGCAATCGAGGCTTCACAGATGTCTTCTTTCCTTCTTCAGCAGACTGTCAATGCGCTGACAGTCGGATCAATCTATGCCCTCATCGCGCTGGGCTACACGATGGTTTACGGGGTCTTACGCTTGATCAATTTCGCGCATAGCGAAATGTTCATGTCAGGCGCATTCGTCGCTGTCTTTCTCAGTGGTTCGCTAGGGATTTCCGGTTTCCCAGGTGCAGCCGTCATTGTGGGCATTCTCGCCTTCGTCGTCATCGGCATTCTGGGCATGTCAATTGAAGTCGCAGCATATAGACCGTTGCGCAATAAATCGCGCCTCGCCCCAATGCTTTCAGCGCTTGGCATGGCTATTATTATTCAAAATGTCGTCATGCTTATCGCAGGGCGTCGTCCGATAATCTATCCGTCAATGCTACCAAGCGGTGTGGTCGAAATCGGCGGCATCATCATTACATGGAAACAGATTACGATCCTTGCAATCGCACTTATCCTGATGGTTGCACTGGAATTGTTTGTCAATCGCAGCCGTATGGGTATCCGCATTCGAGCGGTTGCGGAAAATGCCAACACCGCTTCGCTCATCGGTATCAATCCGAATATTCCGATCTCGGTGATCTTCTTTATCGGACCGGGCCTCGGTGCCGTCGCAGGTCTTCTTTATGCGTCATATTACGGTGTTGCAACCTTCACAATGGGCTTTGTGATCGGCATGAAAGCCTTCACCGCAGCCATTCTCGGCGGCATCGGCTCTATTCCCGGAGCAATGCTAGGCGGCATCTTGCTTGGCTTCATTGAAACCTTCGCAACAGCTCTTTTACCCGGTCTGACCGGTGGCGTCATCGGCACGGAATATCGTGATATTTTCGCCTTCTCCGTTCTTGTTCTCATCCTTCTGTTCCGTCCGTCCGGATTACTGGGCGCCAAGGTCAGTGAAGAAACGATGGTGTACAAAAGTGATTTCTAAAGCCCCTCCCGTAAGCGCAGATAGCGCTCCCGTACCAACAAGCAACGCCTGGGGGCGAACCCTGTTATTGCTTGCAATAATCCCCCTCGCACTCATCCTTCTGGGGGAGTTACTGCCGACCTATCCGTTGCGCGTGCTTGACACGATCCTTCTCTACGCCGTTCTGGCAATGGGTCTGAACATCGTTGTGGGTTATGCTGGACTACTGGATCTCGGTTACGTCGCCTTTTACGCAATTGGCGCCTATACCTATGCGCTTTTGGCCTCCGATCAGTTGGGGCTACACCTGCCCTTTCCAGTTATTTTGGTCATTGGTGCAGTTCTGGCAGGTATCGCTGGCATCCTCCTTGGTATCCCCGTGCTACGACTGCGTGGCGACTATTTGGCGATTGTCACCCTTGGCTTCGGTGAAATCATTCGCGTTCTCATGAATAATCTGAACTGGTTGACAAACGGACCACAGGGAATCGCACGTATCGACGAGCCGAAACTTCTTGGCTGGACGATCTCATCCCCACTCGATTTCCTCTATCTGCTTATCGGCCTGTTGATCATCACCTTCCTTTTTGTTTGGAAGTTGCAGCAGAGCGCACTTGGTATTGCTTTGTCAGCAGTCCGTGAGGATCAGGACGCCGCCCGTGGCTGCGGTATCAACACAACGAAGGTCAAGCTTGTAGCCTTTGCAACCAGTGCGGTGATCGGAGGAATCTGCGGCGTTGTCTTCGCATCCATGCAACGTTTCGTCAGCCCTGAAAGCTTTACTTTCTGGGAGTCTCTCACCATTGTTCTCGTGTTGGTGGTCGGCGGCCTCGGCAATCCATTCGGCGCAATCCTCGGCGCAGCCATCCTGGTGCTAATTCCCGAACTCATGCGTGACTATGCGGACTATCGGCAACTCGTGTTCGGCATCGCGCTCGTCTCCGTTATCCTGCTACGACCTATGGGCATTATAAGCCGCCAATATGGTCCGTCATGGCTCGCCGCAAAACTGGGAGGGCGTTGATGCTAACTTTCGAACATGTCACCAAAGCCTTCGGGGCACATAAGGCGGTCGATGATGCTTCGCTTTCCATGAAGCCAGGGAAAATCACCTCGATAATCGGCCCGAATGGTGCGGGTAAATCAACGCTGGTTAATATGGCAGCAGGGTCCTATCAAGTGACGTCAGGACGGATCGTTCTTAACGGTGTCGAATTACAAAGGCTTCCAAAACACGCAGTTGCCCATGCAGGACTGGGTCGGACATACCAGAATATCCGTCTTTTCGATGGAATGACCGTGATGCAGAACCTGGAAGTAGCCCTTGTTCCCCCTACTATTTCGGCGCTGATCGCAGATGCCCTTCCGGGAAGGAGTGCCGAAACACATCGACGGGAAAAGTGCCACGCCATCCTAAAAAAACTTGGCATTTCGCATCATGCGCAAAGGCTTGCCGGATCGCTCGCCTATGGGCAGCAAAAGCTTGTCGAACTTGCCCGTGCGATGGTCAATGATCCGCATGCCATCCTCCTGGATGAACCTGCCGCAGGACTTAATCATGGTGAAACAGAAGAACTCAAGCATCACATTGTTGACCTGAAATCGGGCGACATCGCCGTTGTGCTCATCGAGCATGACATGAAACTCATCATGTCCATCTCGGACGAAATCTATGTGATGAACCGCGGTAGTGTCCTGGCACATGGTTCGCCTGCCGACATCCGTAACAATCAGCAAGTTCAGGAGGCTTATCTTGGCCAGCCAGGTGCAATCAGTGACATCGAAACCGCTGCTCGCAGTCGAGCAAATCCAGTCCGGTTACGGTCGGGTGAAAGTCTTGCATGGCATCAATCTTGAGCTCTATGCAGGAGAAATCGTTTCGCTGATTGGTCCCAATGGGGCTGGCAAGAGCACGCTTCTACGCTCAATTAGCGGCATTTGCCCGATCTCCTCTGGGCAAATCAGCTTCAAAAGCGAACGTATCGACCGGATGAAGCCTTATCAGATCGCAAAACGCGGCCTTGGCCATTGTCCAGAGGGGCGCGCGGTCTTCCAGCACCTCACCATCGAAGAGAACCTGATGGCGGGCTTTTTGGAAGGGCGCGGCAAGACCGAAGCTGAATTGTTTGACCATGTCTATACGTTGTTTCCAGTGCTCGCGGAGCGCCGTAAAAGTCAAGCTGGTCGATTGTCCGGTGGGCAACAGCAGATGGTGGCCATTGCAAGATCGATGATGGGCAACCCAGAACTGTTACTTCTGGATGAACCATCACTGGGGTTAGCACCGATCATCATTCACCAGATCTTTGAGATTATTATCAAGCTGGCTGAGGCAGGGGTATCGATTGTTCTAGTCGAACAAAACGTGGATCTCTCTCTCGAAATTGCCGATTATGTCTATGCCTTCGAGCATGGTCAGATCCACGTATCTGGTCCTGCCGAAAGACTGGCAGGAGACTCTCGCGTTCGGGAAATTTACTTGCCGGCGTAAGGATTCGACTCCAAGGACGGTTTCCTCACTCGCGGCTTCAGAGATGCCTTAGTGCTATCATTGGAAGCCAAAGAGAGGTGACCGTCCACGCAACAAGAACCGTTCCCATTGCTGCAGTTCATGCGGTATGGAGAACGCAGACACGCACGCTTGAGCTCGAGGGATACCGCAGCCTGTAATTTTAGGTTCATGCGTTGCCTAGAGTAGCGGATGAGACAGCGGTCTCAGGAGAGGAGGAAGTTGATGCTTTGCGAGCGATGCATGCCAGTCGATCAGACGAGCTATGCGTTTTCTGCGTCGTTTGGTTTGATCGACCCTGCGTGATCGTTTTGCAGAGGCGTATAGGCCTGTCCAACACACTTTAAGGGCATAAGGGGTTTACCGGCGCGTCCTGAATCCACGAAACCATCCATAAATGTGCAGTTTCATACGGGATCCGTTCAACTTTACGCCTGAACGGCCTACAAACATCAGTGGAGGAACTGAAATTCGGTTTCCTGTTGCGGGCATCAGCAGAGCAAGCTAGACAGATCCCATCAACAACGACAGATGAGGAAATAATGGCGACCGGTACAGTTAAATTTTTCAACAACGAAAAAGGCTTCGGCTTCATTACACCTGAGAATGGTGGCGCTGATGTATTTGTTCACATCTCGGCAGTTGCTTATGGCAGCGCACTCCACGACGGACAAAAAGTCAGCTATGATATCGGACAGGACCGCAAAACGGGCAAGTCCAAAGCCGAGAACGTGAACGTAATCTAGACTAAAGCATTTAAGAGATCACTGATCTCTGCCCAGAAAAATATTCGTCGCTGAGCTACGCTCTGGTCTAGCGGCGATGCCCCAGGCGTTACACGATCGATAAACGCCGAAAAACAAACTCCAGCCGGCCTTCGCAAGTTTCGCTCGGGCCCTCGACCGCTCCAACAGGCACGATGATCTGATGGTGCACGCCGTCACAGCGATCGCCAACATTGACGGCTTCGTTGCGGACGAATTGGCGCAGCAGCCCTTCTCGCGCCGCACAGCATGCGAACCAGCTTGTTTTCGGGTCAAACCGGGTCGATGCTTGCGCAACCAAGTCCTGCTTGAAAAAATACTCGGCCCAAAGTGATCTGGCGCAGCGGAAATTTCGTTAACTACCATGCCCCCGAACAGGGGAAACCGGAATCGATCCGGATCATGGGAGGAAAATGAAATGATGCGTTTTTCTGGAAAAGCACTCACTGCTGCTGCCATTCTCTCCGCCTGCGCCACAGTTGCATTGGCCGAGAATCCAACAGTTGGAGGGGCGGCAATGTATGACAATAAGACAATCGTTGACAACGCGATGAACTCGAAGGACCACACCACACTCGTCGCAGCTGTCAAAGCGGCTGGTCTTGTCGACACTCTGAAAGGCAAAGGACCGTTCACCGTTTTCGCACCCACGGACAAAGCCTTCGCTGCCCTACCAAAAGGCACAGTGGATGGCCTTCTAAAGCCGGAGAACAAGGAGAAGCTGACGAAAGTCCTGACCTGTCACGTTGTTGCCGCTGATGCCATGTCGAAAAATATCTCCAAGATGATTAAGGACGACAATGGATCACACGCCATCAAGACTGTGGGCGGCTGTGTCTTAACAGCTAGGGAAAAGATGGGAAAGCTCACCCTCACCGACGAGAATGGAACCGTCGCCCACGTGACGATCGCAGACGTGAAGCAGTCCAACGGTGTGATCCATGTCATCGACAAAGTGCTTTTGCCTAAAATGTAACTGCCTTTGAATTTACTCGATTTACCGACCGGGTTGCTTACCCGGTCGGTGATGTGATGGAAGCCAAGCTTTCGAGGAGAGGAATGAACACGCAACGGATGCGATCCTGCCAATGTTAAGGAGGGACGAGACTGTGTTCTTACCCTCCAAATGTCGATCTCAGTTTAATCGCAGATCATCAAACATAGGACAGAGAAAAGGGCCGATCGAAAACCGGCCCCGTTCGTCATTTAAGAAGCCGGTAGAATAGCTATATCGCGCAAATGGCCATCGAGCTTCTCGATCGTTCCGACCTTCGTGGCGGCACCTGTGTCAAGATCAACGGTGTAGATCGTATTATCACCAACTAGGTAAGCGGTGTTGCGGCCTTCCGCCATTCCCTGAATGTCAAAGGCATAGGTCTCAGGGCTCTCACTTATGTCCAGCTTGCCGATCGTCTTCAAAGTCCCGTCATTGGGCTTTGTTTGCTGAACCAGTGTCTTGTTGCCAGCATCAATATTGAACATGGCAGTCTTTTCAGGCTTGCCGATGGAATTGGTGTAAGCTGCGGCAGCGATTTTACCTTCAGAACCTTCGGCGACATCGCCCTTTTCGAAAGCAAGCTTGCCATCGACCGTCACCGCACCCGTATCCGGATGAACACGATGATTAGTTGTCCCAGTCATGAAACGAAGACGGTCAGCCATTGGATTGAAATCGACAATGACCGCCTGCCCTTGCGTGAGTGGCAGCATCTCGTTCATCTTCGATACTTCGTTTACCGTACCACTCTCGATGTTAATGGCGACAATCCGATGATCCTCGGTAACACCGATAACGGTCTTGTCGGCAGGTCGAAAATCAATGCCAAGCAGCTTTTCAACGTCGGCCACATCCATCGTCTTTGTGACCTTGCCATCCTCTGTGTCAAACATGACAAGCGTCTTGTCGCCGACAAGTCCAATCGCCGGTGCAGCCATAGCGTGAACAATCGTAACCCCAAGCATTGTAGATGTGGCCAGTGCCAACTGAGTGATACGCATCATTAATCTCCTTTGTATCCCGGTTTGAAGCCGCTGTTTTACGCGTGGGTTCCAGCGTCTCACATTTTAAGACACGCGAGACTTGTGGTTTGGATGCAGCGAGAGAAAATAAATTTTCAATGCATGTCTTTGCCTGTTTCCTGTCGATAGGCATTGCGGTTAAGTTAGCTATCGGATGAGGAGACAGATCGCTGGGCGGGCAAAAGGATGAACTGGCAAATGCTATTGCTGCCTGCGTGCGCCGCGACCGCTCCGGGCTGCGCGCCATATTTGATCAGGAAGCGGGCCGCTTGCTGGCAATTGCCCACCGCATTCTTCGGCGCCGCGAGCTTGCAGAAGAGGTCTTACAAGAAGCACTCATTCGGATCTGGACTCATGCCCATCAATATGCCCCGGATCAAGGCTCTGCCAAGGGATGGATTTATGCGATTGTCAGAAATCGAGCATTGAATGCATTGCGCGATGGCAATCGCGAACACACGGTCGAACATGTAGAAAACTTGGTCGAAGCCGAGCATTCCAATGAAATTCTGAACGCCTGGCATCGCCTCGATCAAAAAAGCCAATTGCGCGATTGTCTTCAATCGCTCGATAAGGACAAGCGGGACGGAATTTTGATGGCCTATGTCGGCGGTTATTCGCATGGTGAAATAGCGGGTCGCGTGCAGATACCTCTGGGGACCGCCAAATCCTGGATACGGCGAGGGTTGAGCGCATTGCGGGCATGCATGGCATGATAAGATCATTCGATAATATTGAAGAACTGGCCGACGAATATGTATTGGGTCTGCTTGACGCTGATGAGACGGCTCAAGTGGAAGATGAAATTGCCAACAACGAAGCCCTGAAAAGAGCGGTTGCGAGCAGCAGGGAACGCTTTCTGCCACTCGATTGTTCAGTCACCCCGATGCACGTGGAGGAACGCGTCTGGCGCGCGGTTCAAAGCCGGCTCTCCGATGATCCCGCCGTATCGACCACATTCGTCAGGAGCGCCAATGATAACAGGAACAGTGTCAATCGGTGGCGAGTTGCTGCGCTTTCCGCCGCAGCAGCTTCGATCCTTCTTGCAATCGGCCTGGGGTGGTCGTTGAACAAAACTGTCGATCCAATTGTAATCGCTGTTTTGCTGGATGATGCCGGAAGCGTGCAGGCAATCGTCGAAGATTTTGGCAATGAAAATGCGCGTGTGCGATTATTAAACCATGTCACAATACCAGCAGGAAAAGCCATTCAGGTCTGGACCCTTCCTTCTCAGGAGATGGGACCGGTGTCGCTGGGCTTACTTGAAGGTGGGCAATCAACGCAGTTAAAGGGACCAGACCTGCCAAAACCGCGCGGTGAACAGCTTTACGAACTTACATTAGAGCCCGCCGGAGGCTCGCCAATCGGACGTCCGACCGGGCCAATTCTCTCGAAAGGCTACGCGAAAATTCCGCTGTAACAGGGATCCAATTGATAACAGCACAATTTTTGCTCATTGCCAGGGATGGTTCCAAGAGATTATCGCTAACCAACGACGAAACGGCTGTTACATCCCTTGTTAGGCTTCAGAAGGGATTGAACTTTCGCGTGAACAGCCCGCCCAAAGCGGGGCAAAGGCGTCACAACGATACAGTCGTCGAACCAGGCGAACATCCATACTTCGACTGTTATCAGCATTCCTATCGACCCATCCGCTATTTCTGCCAACAGCTTATAATGACAGCCTCCCGGAACGGCGTTATAAGGTTTTGGCACAAACTTATAACGCCGTTGCGGCACGGGATCCGGCGGCTCACGGTGAGGTCCGTTTCTTCCATACCAATCTCTATAAGGGTCAACGCGCATCGACCGCAGGTTCAACGAGGATTTGCCTTCCGGCATCTCTCAGCGTGAAACTTCCGCGCTTAACCAAGGATTATTAAGCCATGGAAGACGGGATATTAGTGGGCACCACGCGACCGAATTATCAGATCTTTTGATTGGCTATGAACGCGATCGGGCCGGATATAGTCGTTAGGGTTCTGTTTTGACTCCCAGTCAAGATTCTCGGTGGCTGTACTTCGCCCTCTGCGAAGATGTTGATAACACTTGATGGGATTTGAACATTGCAACCGTTGCTATTTTTCGGCTGAAATCACACGCAAGGCTTTCCACATGCTATACCCTCGTCCCGGCGAAAAATGGAGTACGCTGCCTATAACGATGCAACTGAAGAACTACTGGCTGATGCCGGTAGTTCTGCGTGGTTCTGGATATACTGAAGTATGATGTCATCCGTGACATTGCCACTTGTAGTGCAAAAGTGGCCAAGTTCCCAGAAATATCTGCCCCAATAGCGCTTCTTCAGTTCTGGGTATTCCTGTTGCACTCTATAAGAAGAGCGGCCGTTCATGCGCCGGATCACATCACTGACAGAAAGCTGCGGCGGGATAGATACCACCATATGGACGCGGTTACCGGAAAGGACATCTTTGATAATCTTGACGCCCAGCTTTTTGCAAACCTGACTTATGATATCTTGTATTCGTACCCCAACCTCGCCCTTAAGCATCTCGTAGCGATATTTGGTGATCTAAACGATGTGATACCTATGGTAGAAAACCGTGCGACTGCCGGTGTCGTAGGAAATACTGTTCTTCAGAAAATAGACCTTGCAGCCTCCGACCGGTCTATTTTCTGAAGAACAGTATGTATCAAAGGGCTACGTGCTGAAGCAATTTTCGTCTGAAGACGACGGTTTTGAACCAATCAGTGCAAAATAAAGTTATCTAGCCCAAATTATTCGCTCAAGAAAAAATACTATTGAATAGGAAAAATTGATTATATATTTATCATAATTACTTTTTTCCATTTGCCGGAATTTGCCATGGGAGATTTTACAGCAGCAATACTGAACGTATACGATTATTCGACTACGTGCACTGACTGGTCCGGAGCACAATCAACACTTTACAAGTTGTTTGGCGCTAACCACGGAACTCTTCGAATTGACCGAATTGACGGCAGTTCCGTGAATTTATTCAATCCCTTTGCTCAATTTGAAACCCTTTATGCCGAGAAGTATCAGTTGATCGATCCAGTTCGATCTGCTGCGAACCGTCTCTATTCAAATATGCCTTCAACTTTTCAGGCTTATACTGCGACTGATTTGGTTGCCGAAACGACTTACAGTCGCTCTCAGTTTTACCGAGAATTCGCCGTTGAGCACGGTCAAAATCACATATTGCTGGCACCGGTTGGCGATAAGGAAAAGACGATAGTTTCGTTCTTTCGTGACGATTTAGCGTTTGCGGAAACGGATAAGCAGCTACTTGTCGGGCTGTTGCCTCATCTTCAGAGAGCAATTCAGATTAATCGTCAGTTTCAGCAAAAGCAGTTAGAAGCGGCTGTAGGGACCGCTACGATTGAATCCTTATCGACGAGTGCTGTGGTCGTCGATGTTAATTTGAACGTCCTTCTTGCAAATAACGCGGTTCTATCGATGGTTTCAAAGCGAAATCATCCAGTGATTTTCTCCAATCCAACCAAGTCTGCAAAATTTGGCAAGACAGTTCTTAAACTCAATCAGCGTGTGGCCGGTCTTAAGTTAAGTGCATTAGTTAATGATGCGGCTACGGGCGGAAGTGGCGGCTCGATGCGCGTTGAGTACTTGGATGAATGGGAAAATCAGCGTCAGCTGGCTATACTAGTTTCACCTAATCCGACTCAAATTGCTGGTTTATTGGCCGTGACGCATACCGTCGTGCTATTTTTTCGCGACCTGTCCGAAACCAACCTGCCCTCCGCTGACCTTTTGTGCGCCTTGTTTAATCTAACGAAAACTGAGGCAGCGGTTGGTTTGGCTCTTCTGGGTGGAAACAGTGCTGAATCTGTATCTCGTCTACGTAATGTTTCACTAGAAACCATTCGAAGCCAAATTAGAGTTATACTTCGAAAATCTGGCGCCAATAATCTGCGAGATTTCGAGAGAGTTGTCTCGTTAGTGACGATCCGCAATAACTCGTGAGCTCTGGCATCCGCATTGTTAATGAAATGCCTCACCAGTTCTGGTGATGTCACGTAGTTCGTGAAGTCATACCGTGTGATCGAAAATTAACTGCTCGTCCAGAAACTTAAACGAGATTATTTCACTAATTAGCACGGAGATAAGCATGAACTCTGCAATTAAGCTTGTGGCGATGAGCCTCGCAGTAGCAGTGACATCCCCTGCAGGCGCAGTCACGATGACAACATCTGCTCCAGCCACACAAAATAACAATATAGTTCAGATTGCGCAGGGATGTCCTGCAGGAATGTGGCGTGGACCATGGGGGCATTGCCGCGATACGCCTTATTCGGGTCCGCTGCCAAACAATACGTGGGTTGGCAATCCTCCTCCTGCCTTCAACTATTTGGGTAACGGATGTCCTCCCGGTATGTGGCATGGTCCATGGGGTCATTGTCGCGACACTCCTTATCAAGGAAGGCTTCCTGACGGTCAGTGGAAAAACTAAGCCAACAAGTTTCAATCCATTTTATCGTGAGCAAGAAATATGACCATGAAATCTCTGACTTCATTAGCCCTCTTCGCTTCAGTCGCACTGTTTTCCTTGCCCACCTTTGCGCAGGACAAACCTACTGAAACCGCTATTCAACAAGCACCTGAAATTGTTGAAATTTATACGGCAGATGATGCAGCCGCAGTACTCAATGCCCGAATTCTAGCGCTAAAGACAGTTATGGCGCTGAATGATGATCAGCAAAAAAATTGGGATACTGTTGAAAAAGCAATTCGGGATATTGCTGGTAAGGCCGCTGAACGTAAGCTTGAACGATCGAAAGCAAAACCACCTGGTAACATTGCGGATATATTGGAACGCACGGCAGATGCTGAGATTACACGCGGTGAAGAGCTTAAGAAACTCACGGTTGCTATGAAGCCACTCGTTGAGAGCCTGACATTTGCACAACAGATGAGAATTCCATCATTCCTGGGAATGAAAGAAAGCTCAAATGGTTTAGCTCAGCCGACATCGGAACTCTGGATTTTCGAAGAAGAGCAATGACAATCTTAATTGGGTTTCTACCGTTTCTAATTTTCGCTGTAGTATCCACAACCCACGGTGCGCTTGCTGGTCTTCTGGCAGGCGCAGTCGTGTCTGCGGTACTCACTGTTAAAGCCTTCCGGAATAAAAATGAGTTTAGAATTCTGGATGTCGGAACACTGATTCTGTTTCTTGCCCTTGCTATTTATGTAAAGCTTCAAGGTCACGATCTTTCGATATTCGTCGTCAAATTTTGGGTAGATATCGGTCTCTTTGTCATAGCAATAGCTTCAATGGCTTTAAGACAGCCATTCACTATGCAATTTGCCCATGATCAGATTGACGCCAAGTATTGGTGGTCACCAAAATTCCAACGCAAAAATTACGTTATGACTGGAGTGTGGGCACTCATATTTCTCGTAATGGCGGGTGTCGAAGCAATTGTCGGCTTCGGCTCAGATCTTTCTGTTACTACTGGAACTGTGCTGGTTCTGATCGTTCTGGGATTTGGTATCTGGTTCACAAAGTGGTTCCCGACCAGATCAAGTTCATGATCGATGAAGCCAGTAATAACCCGATACAGCTGAACATTTTAGTTCATTTCTGAAAGTGAGGATACGCCGTCGCGTGCTCCGTGCTATCAGTCGGCGTGGCATTTCTAAGCCAAGCGAAAAGGCCGGAGATATCCTAATTCTGGAAAACTTAATCGACGGTCTTGCCCAAGGTGTCGGCCACGAACGCACCGCGGTTTCCCATAGGCTGCGGCGACCCCGTGGTAGAGTCACAAGCGGTTTGGTGCTCCAGCTCTGCGTTAAGTTCAGCACCGACAATCAATATGATTACTGAGATCCAGACCCACACCATCATGCCGATGAGTGCGCCAAGCGTGCCGTAGGTCGCGTTGTAATTCGCGAAATTTTCAATATAAAATGAGAACAGGATTGATGCGGACATCCAGAGCAGTGTGCTAAGTACCACGCCCCAGTTTAACCACCTGAGTTTTGCCTGTGCGCGGCTCGGACCAAAGCGGTAGATTAAGGCGATACCACAGCCGACCAGGACAAGAACGAGAGGCCAGCGCGCGAACCGCGCCAGGAGCTCCTGCCATCGATCCAGCCAAAGATATGACAAAACGGCTGGAAGCACTCCGATGGCCGCGATAAGAACGATGGCGATAATAAGCCCACCGAATGTAAATGTCAGAGATAAGAGGTTCAGGCGTAAAAAGCTCCGTTTCTCCTTTTCCCGATATGCAACGTTCATAGCATCGAATATCGCCTTCATGCCACTGTTGGCACTCCAGATCGCTACAACGAGGCCGGCAAAGAACGCAAAACTCAGCGTGGAAGCCTTTTGCAGTGTGAGAGCAGTCAACTGATTGAGTATGAGGTCGAACGATCCAGGTGGAAAGACACTTGCCAGAAAGCCAACGTGTCCCATAATTGTTGAGGGGTCGGCGACGAAGCCGTAAAGAGCAACAAGTGCAGCCAGCGCCGGAAACAGAGATAGTAGAAGGTAGTAGGTCACACCTGCAGCAATCAGTGTAACCCGATCTGCCATGATAGCTTCAATGACGCGCCAAAAGACGTCGCGAAGGCCCCTAACCGGTATTTCGCCAGGCGATTTGGCATCCCGACCACGATCAGAACTCACACTTTCTGGTAAGACACGCTCCTGGCTATATTTCATCGCTAAGGATCCTGTTTCTGCTGAACCCTTAACGTGCAAAACTGCATGATGTTTCCGTCTGTCGTCGGGAGAACCCTTTTTATTTGAGCATCGATTGGCGGGGAAGTCAGGGGGTGTTGCTGTCGTGGCATGAGCCAACCATGTTGAGTTTTTTACTGGTTTCCTCCGCACTCCCATCCCATCGTTCTCAGCGGCAATCAACAATGCCAGACAATCTTATTCACCTGACATCTCTCGCTTAGCTTCAGCACTGCATAATTGCGTGCACCTTCGAGCTGACCGCGCAACTTGATGCTTCAAGATTCACACGATTTGGGCTGGAACGGCTGCCCCTTCTTGCGAGAAAACATGTATATCCTTCGTCGACGCAGAGAAAGATAACGTATCTGATCTCCTAAAATCAGTGTCTTCCGCTGTCTTGATCAGATATTTGCCATGAGATCCGGCAATATCCATATAGAGGATCTGAGCTTCGCCCAGATGCTCTACAAGATCCACTGTACCAGAAAATACATGCCCCTCAGTTTCGTTGCCGGCAATCCTGGTATTTTCTGGACGAATTCCAACGCTAACTCTATCCTTTTTTGCGAACGTTCCCTCACCCGCTTCAAGAGCCAGTTTCGTCCCGCAGTCAAGATGACAGCTGTAATGGCGTCCCGAGACCTCCGATATGGTGCCCGCGAGTATGTTCATGGCCGGGGAACCAATAAACTGGGCAACGAAAAGATTGGCTGGCTTCTTGTAAAGCTCCACTGGCGTGCCAATCTGCTCGATATTGCCGTCTTTGAACACAACGATCCGATCCGCCAACGTCATGGCTTCCACCTGATCATGGGTCACATAGATCATTGTGACATCGGGCATGCTTTGCTTGAGTTTTGCAAGCTCGATGCGTGTGGCCACACGCAGAGCTGCATCAAGATTGGACAAAGGCTCATCAAACAAAAACACGCGCGGGTTTCTGACAATCGCCCGTCCAATCGCAACACGTTGCCTCTGCCCACCTGAAAGCGCTTTCGGCAAGCGTTGCAGATAGCCGCTCAGCTGAAGAATCTCGCCGGCTTTCTTGACCCGTTTGTCTATCTCAGCCTTTGCCACGCCGGCGATACGCAGACCGAAAGCCATATTCTCATAAACAGTCATATGCGGATAAAGCGCATAGGACTGGAACACCATTGAGATACCCCGTTTCGACGGAGCAACATTGTTCATCCGCTCACCGGCGATGACGAGATCACCTGACGTTATTGTCTCAAGACCAGCAATTGAGCGCAACAGCGTGGACTTTCCACAACCCGACGGCCCGACGAAAACAACGAACTCACCCGATGAGATATCAAGGTCAATTCCATGGAGTACTTCCAGATTGGAATAGGATTTACGTATATTCTTCAGTGACAGGTCGGCCATTGTTCCCGTTCCTTGTAGTTTTGTTCCGCGTGGGTTGGTTGGCTCACGGAGCCAGACTTGCCAGAAACCGCGTTATCGGGCCTGGGACACGGTTGAGGATTTCGGTATCGTTCTTTCTTCGAATAGCTGCACGGACAATTTTGGCGCCCAGATAACGCACTGGTTCGGGAGGAAGCTTGGTGCGATTTTTGATGCCTACCAAACCACAACCGCTCCATTTATCCACGCGCCCCAGGATCAGGCTTGCCAGAATCCGACCTGCGACAGGCGTCTGGGCAATACCGGTCCCATTAAACCCCAACGCATAGAAAACATTAGGATGACTTCTGAGATGATCAAACACCGGCAGATGCTGCGCGGTGCAGTCAATCGGACCGCTCCAGTCATGAAGGACAGGCACATCCTTTAGCTGAGGATATACCCGGTGAAGTTCACGTATGTTGTCTGCACCACCGTCGCCGCCGCGATTAAACCGCGCGTCGATCCGATCATTAAAGGAAATTCCACCCGTTCCCCGTCCAAATACAACCTGATCGGAGGTCGTGCGCTGATAATAGAGCACGTGATGCTGCGCATCACAGATCGACGCACCATCGGTCCATCCGATGCGCTCCAGTATGTTTGCAGCAGGCGCTGTTACGATAAGTTGGCTGCTGACCACATACAGATAGGGATGAAGTTCAGGTATCGCGGAAGCCCAAGCATTGACCGTTAAAGCAACCTTGTTGGCCGTCAATGTTCCGTCCGGTGTTTTAAGTTCAGGCCTTTCACCTAAAACCATCTCCAAAACAGGGCTTCTTTCATGAATGACAATCCCCTTTGCCATCGCAAGCTTGCGAAGGCCAAGGGCAAGCTTTGCGGGTTGAACCGTCCCTGCCCGCTCTTCGACAATGCCGACATAGGATGCGCTGGAGCCAGTGCGCCTTTCAATGTCATGCGCATTGAGTGTTTTAAACGGGTTGAACGCGGATTTTCGGCAAATCTCCAGGGCCTTGTCCCATGCCCGTTCCTGTGCGAGCGAACTTGCGGTCCAAAGCCAGCCATCAAGGCGCAGATCCATGTCGATGATGCCGCTATCTTGCAGCACCTTCAGCTCCTCAATCGCATCGCAGGTTGCGTGACAAAGCATCCTTGCATCTTCGTCGCCGACAAGATCGCGCAACATATCGATTTCAGCAAACCAGCTGTGGACTTGCCCGCCATTGCGTCCGGATGCGCCAGAACCGCAAAAATCCGCTTCCAGGATTGTGATGCGCGCCTTTGGATCTTGCTCTCGTAGCCGCAGCGCTGTCCAAAGCCCGGCATATCCCCCGCCAACGATTGCGATATCGCATTGGTGCTGGCCCGATAAAGGCGCTGTGACGGGATCGGCACCAATACTTTGCAGCCAGAAAGAGCGATCCCTCGTCGCCGCAACAACAGGTGCTCTCATTGTGATCGAGTTCATGGTCAGACCCTCTGCGCTGTGGCAATCACATCCTGGTATTTATCGAGCAACCATTGCGGGATCGCCTGCAAGGGTTGGGGAAAGCCGCCTGGGTGCGTGCAGGTTTCAGACGCTCTGACAGCAGCCTTTTGAAGAGCTTGTTCTTCAGAACACTGCTCGAAGAAAAGTGCCACCAGAAATGAAGCGATAAAGCTATCACCAGCTCCACAGGTATCGACCACCTGCACGGGTACCGAGCCTGCAGAAAATAACTGACGTCCATTGTCATAGAATGAACCGCGTTTGCCGCAGGTAATAACGACTTGTTGGGCTCCGGCCTGCTTGAATTTTGCAATCAATGGCTCAACCGGTTCCTGGGGATCATCGGGACCTGATGCAAAGACCAGAGGGACGCCTTCCAGTGCCAGGTCAAAATGCCGGGTCGAGACATCCACACTGAACCTGGCACCGTCCACAACGAGCCTACGGACCAGCTTTTCACTGGAATTGGTACCAAGATGGGCCCAATCGCAGGAAAGTAATGATTGATAACGCTGTTGGTCTGGAATGTAGTTTTCGCCAACACCCAGAGATTCAAACAGGAACTGCCGTTCGCCGTTCTTATCGGTCAAAAGCGTGACAGCAGAATTGCCCCCAATAGTTTCAATATCGCTTGGCAGAAGTCCGGCTTTTTCGATCACATTAAGCATGATCTCCGCTTCCATGTCGGGGGCCATCGCGCCCATATAACGAGCACCGACCCCAAGTCTTTTCCACTGCACAGCGACATTAAGGGCATTTCCACCGACCGTGACCACTCCCTTGTCCAGATAGGCGTCAAGGCAATTGTCACCGACAGCGACAAGATTGATATTTGGCTTCTTCATCATCATTCCGCACTATCAAAATGAGGGGAAATCGCGTCAAGGCATTGCCGCCAGACCGCCGCCGGGTCCAGTGCATATGAACCGTTTCCAAAAGGCTCGAAGGTCAAGGTGCCCTGAAATGAATGCTGTGTGATTTCGGCAAGGTAAGCGTCGAGTGGTAGATTTCCATCTCCCCATGCCAAATGCCCCGCTGGGGTTCCATCGACGACATGAACATGGGCAAGCCGTTTGCCAAATCGCGAAAAATACCCACCAACCGTATCTCCAGCCGTTGCCATGGCGACCAAGTCGAGTACCAGATCGACATGATCCGCATTCAGTTCCTTCCAGAGCCGTTCAAGATCGGCGACATCATTGACGATGTTGCTTTCAGTACGCTGCAAGGGTTCAAGCAGACATCGAAGCCCCAGCTTGGCCGCATGTGCCGTAATTTTATCCAAGGATTGCAGGGCGTGGTTCCATGCGCATTCGCGGCTCTCGCACTCATAACCCCGTCCAGGTGTCAAGAAGAGGTATTTGGCACCCAGTTCGGCGCACAAATCGGCTGCTCGCAGGAAACATTCAACACTCTTTCCACGATAAGCGTCGTTGCCCGAGGCGATATTGACTGGGTAAAGAACCTGTTCCGGGGTGAAGCAATGCACGCTGATCCCGTTATCCTCCAGAACCGACCGGATCTCCGAATGCCGAGCGCGGTCAGAATGAAACAGATCAAGATGAGGGGCTATTCCCCATAGTTCCATGCGTTGAAAGCCCATGAGCCGAAGCTGCTTGACACCCCATTGAAACGGATAGTGCTGAAACGAAAAATTGGCACCAATCAACTGTTCACGTTGTAACATTTTCCACCACCCTATTTGCCGATTCCTTCCGCGAGCCCACGAATGAAGAAGCGCTGGGCCGCGAAGAAGACGATCAGGATCGGAAGTGCCGAAAGGGTCATTGCAGCAAAGACAATGGCATAATTGGTTCCATGTTTTGCCATGATTGAAGTGAGGCCAACGGGCAATGTCTGCACATCCGCGCCACTGGTGAAGATCATGGCGAAGAGATATTCATTCCAGGCAAACAGAACATGCAGGATGACACAGGAGACGAGGATCGGTTTGCACACAGGCAAGGTCACACGCCAGAAGATCTGGCCTTCACTCGCACCGTCCATAACGGCTGCTTCGTCCAGATCGCGCGGAAGACCAAGCATATAGGCGCGAATAAGGAAGGTGGTGAACGGGATGCGGAACGCGGTATAGAGAATGATCAGAGCCCAATAGGTGTTATAGAGACCAAGATTTTGCATGATCCGCACCAGTGGAATGACCGCAACTGTTGGGCTCAACATCAATCCGCCAAGCACCAGACCGACAAAGAACGGCTTGCCAGGCAGTTTGGATCGCGTCAGGCCGAAGGCGGTCCACGCGCTGATCAGAACCGTGCAGACCGCTGAAACCAACGTGACGATGATGCTCGTTGCAATATAATTCCTGATGCCCTGGTTCCAGGCTGAGATGTAATTGTCGAGCGTAAAGCCCGTCGGTAGGGCAAAGGGTTCACCAAATATCTCGGAGTTGGTTTTGAAACCGTTCAGGGCCATCCACAACAGCGGATAGATGACCACGACCCCAAGGCTGATCAGAAAAGTGACCAGGCAGACACGCACAAGCCCCTGCACAAAATTCATGGGTTGCAGCTCGCGCGGCTGATAGGAGACCTCACTCATAGTTCCACCCTCCGTTTTCTGGTATACCAGAGCTGTCCAAAGCCGGTCAGCAGCGTGATGATAAAAATCACCGATGCGATTGCAGCGCCATAACCGAAGTCATTTTCAATAAAGCCCTGTTGATAGAGCCATGTACCCAGTACCTGGCTGGCGTTGTTAGGGCCGCCACCTGTCATGACCATGACCTCGTTGAAGACCTGAAACGCTCCGGTGATCGTCACAATAACCATAAGACCGGTCATTTCGCGCGTCAGCGGAAATGTTATGTTCCACAGCCGACGCCACATACCGGCGCCGTCCATGGTCGCTGCATCATAAAGTTCACGAGGGATCTTCTGGATCGCTATGGCAAACAAAAGCGTCGAATAGCCAAAACCTTGCCACTGGCTCATGGCGATAATTGCGTAGATCGCAGTCTGCTCTTCCCCCAGCCATGAGCGAGACCAGCTAGCAAGTCCAAGATGGGTAAAAGCGGAATCCAACAGGCCGATATCGGGTTGATAGATAAAGTAGAAAAGCAGCCCCGTTACAGTGATCGAAATTGCTGATGGTATGAAATAAACAGCGCGCCAGAATCTGCGCCATGTCTCATGCTGCAGACCCTCAATGATCGCCGCGAGTACGAATGCACCCAACACCTGAAACACAACCGAAATGACCGCATAAAGCGTATTGTTGAAGATTGCAGTCCAGATGACCGGATCGTCTTGCAGGCGCCGATAATTATCCAGACCGACAAAGGCAGTTTCACCGGTGAAGATATCCTGATTTGTCGTACTGACGATAAAATTATCAATGATTGGATAGTAGACAAACCACAGGATCAAAACGAATGCGATCAGAACCCAGCGGAAAGAAAGTAACTTCGCCAGCAAACCGGACTTGTCGTATTGAGACCCGTCCGGCAGGGGGAAGCCGTTTTTGGCAGCCTCCCCTCCATTTTCATGCTTCATGACAGTCATCGGCCATTACCATCCTTATCGGGAAGAGGCTGCAGCCTGTTTTACCTTTTCCATGACCTGTTCCGGCGTCATGGAGCCACCGATCAGGGCTTGCAGACCTGAAAGCCAGACAGATGCAACGCGCGGTGGATTGGCGGTATCAAGCCACGGCATCAGATAGGATGAATCCGCGATAACTTTGAGTCCTTCAACGACAGACGGGTTCATGCTTTCAGACGAATATCCGCCAACAGTCGCGCTTGGCTGCCCATAAGGTGGTGCCGACAAAATCTTCCCGTTTTCGGGTGAGGTGATAAACTTCATGAAATCCACAGCCAGCGGAATATTCTTCGAGGCTGAATTGATCATGTAGCCTTCCGGTGCACCTTCGATTGATTTGACATCACCCTTTGCGTCTTTTGATGCGGGCAGTTTGAAGAAGCCAAAATCTTCCTTCTTCAACGCGCCATCCGCAGTGCTTTGATCGAACTCGATAATTTCTTGATAGTACATTGCGGATTTGGCATTGCTGAATTGCTGCAATGCAGAAGCATAGGATGAACCATTGGTGCCTGCGCCGTCCGAACAATCATCGATAATTTTCTTCAATTGTGTCAGGCTTTCAACATAGCCTGCATCCGAATATTCAGCGGTCTTGGGGTTGAAATCTTTTTCAAGTGTCGCTTTTGGCACGTTATAGGCAAGCAACTGTCCGGCAAAATGCACAGCAGGCCAGCCTTCCTTGTTGCCGAACGAAATCGGCGTTACCCCAGACTTGCGCAGCGCTGCACACGCACTGATCAACTCATCGAAACTCTTCGGTTCCGCCAGACCGGCTTTGGCAAAAAGCACCTTGTTATAGCCCATGAACTTTGCGTCCAGATAAAGCGGAATTCCGTATAATTTTCCATTATATTGGAATGCATCGACCGCAGCATGGGCAAGCTGTTTGCCCCATGGCGTGTCGGGACCAATAATCTTTGTCAGATCAACAGCGCGATTGCCTCGCACAAAATTTTCGCCCCAGCTCCCAGTCCAGGTAAAATAGATATCCGGCAGGGAGTTAGAGGCAACCAGGGCCTTGGTCTTCCCCTTCACGCTATCGTCGCTTTCCTGAATAAGCTCGACTTTAACGCCGGGATGAAGCTTCTCATATTCCTTGGCCGCATTGACAAAATAGGGCGAAAGCTGCTGGAGGCCGAACTTCGTCAGAATGCTCAACGTACCAGAATATTCGACGGTAGCATCAGGTTCAGCTACAATGGCGTCGCCCGCCGCCGCTGCATTAATAGGGCCAGACAACCACCCACACATCATCAGTGAAACAAGGCTTGTTGTGCTCAAAAACATTCTGCATTTCATTTCGAAGTTCCTCTCTTTTTGCTCTTGTTCTTTGTTTCGTCAGAATGCGGAAGCCCGATCCGGCAGAGCCGGACCGGGGAAAGCTGTTAGTACTCGACGCGCTTGTAGTAGCGCCTTGTGGTCAGCGGGTGGTCGCGCAAAACTTCCAGATGCGCACTCAAACGCTCCAGCATGGTCGCCAAGATGATTGGAGAGATCAGGCTGCGTGTCCTTTCGGAGATGCCGGGGAGACTGGCCGAAGCGGCATCCAGAATATGAACCTTATCTGTGTAGCGCTTTGCGAAGTGTTCAACCCGCTCCGTCAATGGACGGCATGCATCCTCTCCCTTGAAGATGAACAGGCTGACCCCTGGCTCAACCAGTTCGAGCGTACCGTGGAAGAAATCGGATGCATGAACTGGGCGGGTACGGATCCATTGCATTTCTTCAAGAATGCACATGCCGTAATAGTGAGCCTCGGGCCAAGCGGTGCCGGCGCCGGTAAAAATGTGATATTTCTCGTCCTTGATCTGCTGCGCGAGTGCTGCTGCGCCTTTTTCAAAGTTCTCCTTAACCGAAACCAGAAGTTCCGGGAGTTGCTTCAACTCGGAGACAATTTCGTCGAAGTCTGGAAACTCGCCGCGTTCAGCCAGCAATGCAAGCACGATCAACAGGGTCTGCAGGTAAAAGGATTCCGAGGATGTGTCGTCCTCCGCAAAATTGGTGAAGTTGTAGTCGGCATCAAGGCCAAGTGGCGTATCCTTGTGTCCGGTAAGCGATAGCGTTTTGACACCCTTGTTCTTCAGGAATGACAGAAGCTGCACACTTTCCTTGGTCGTCCCGGAGAGGGACGGAAGGATCACAAGTGCCTTGTCGTCCAGCCCAGCGGGCGATTCCAAAACAACCTGAGCAGAAAATGCCGCCTGAACCGGAAAGACAGTTGCGTTGCGGGCGATCTCGATTGCCGGCTGGGTCAGAAACTGTACGCCGCCCGTCCCCATGAAGAAAATGCGCTCCAGGCCGTCGTCAAGCAGCCTGCGCATCAGAGCGCGTACATCTTCTGCAATCGCGACCGCGCCGCCCTGAATTTTCACAAAGCGGTCTTTATCGAAGTTGAGCATTACTACCTTCCCGTTTGCGCCGTTGAAACCGCGAGAAAAGCCCGAACCGGTTTTGCGCCTGAAACTCGTTGCGACAATGTGAGATCGATCTCACAACTATTTAGCGCACAGGAATTTTCTGATGGCAAGTAGGCTTTAGGATTTTTTTTTGCAGGCAAAACTGCACGTCTCGTCGGTTCAACGACGGCGAACAGAACCTCGGACTATCAGCTTGGTTTCAAAGCTGATTTTCTCTGGGGGGCGTTTCTTTCCTGCTATTTTCTCAAGCAAAAGTCGGCCCGCAGCGCGGCCTATTTCCGACACTGGTTGAGCAACGACAGTGATCTGTGGATCGGTAAAAGTTGCCAGATTGAAATCATCAAAACCGATCAGGGACACATCGTGGGGAATCGATATTCCCATCGAGCGGAATGCTAACAGCGCCCCCTGCGTCATCAAGCTATCGACAGTAAAAAGAGCCGTTGGCGGCCTTTTTTGACTGAAAAGGCGGATGGTTGCATCCACAGCATGCTCAACCGTCGACTGCGCGACACAGATCAATTTTTCATTGGGTTCGATATCATGGGCGAGCAACGCAGTCCTGTAGCCATTCAAACGCTCGCGTGAGGTAAATATGCGCGCATCGTCCTGCAAAAGCGCAATGTCTCGATGCCCCATTTCGATCAGATATTCGATGGCCTTGCGCGCACCACCTTCATTGTCGACAACAACACTGTCGCACTCAATTCCCTGCGCTGCGCGGTCAATCAAAACCAGCGGTACATGTTCATCGATCAGACGTTGCAGATGCGAACTGTCTTCGGCTGATGTCGGCGCTATGATGAAGCCGCGAATGCTTAAAGACTGCAAACTGGCGAGCAGTGATTTCTCCTGATCCAGCTGTTCTTCACTGCTCGCAATGATGAGATTATGTCCTTCTTCTCGCGCCAGCACTTCGACATCATGGGCAATCTTTGCAAAGAACGGATTTTGTATATCGCCAAGAACGCAGCCAATAATTGGCAACTGCCCGTTGCGCAGAGCCTGAGCAAGTCGGTTGCCTCTATATCCAAGTTTCTCCGCAGCAGCGTGAACTTTCTGCGCGGTTTCATCACCAACATAGCCGTAACTGTTGAGTGCACGGGCAGCAGTGGCACGCGACACATTCGCCAGTGCCGCCACATCTTTAAGGGTCGCCGATTTCAGAGCCATATCATATTCACAACTGATGAACCTTGACAGTTGTTAGCATCGGAGATCGTGCAATAGTAGTAGGGTTTATCAATTGGTTCCCGGAATGAGCGATCGAGAACGCATTTGGCCTGATCGATTGAGACGACAAAGCGCTGCATCGCTGCAATCTGTCGTTACGCATCTGATCATTTTGGATCAGATCGCGCCCACGGTCACGTGCGTCCGAGCAGCGCCCCGTTCTGGCCTGAGCCCCAATTCGTCCCTCATGGAAGGAGCGAGCGATAGGTTCGTCGGCACAACTCTCCCTTCGCTTCAACTTACGATTACAGATTTGCACAGAGCGGCTCAGTCTGTCAGTGTTTTACGCTCCAGTGGCAGGGGGCGACGCGATCCCAAAAGGCAGCTCAGAGGGTCATTCCCTCGTCAATCACGGCGGACAGCCCCTTCGGAGATCGATTTCGCAGTCGTAATCGTCTCAATCCAAGCACCGTGCGGGTCGGTCCATGCCGTCGGTTGATTATTCACCGACAGCAAGAACGCACCTGGCGAGGGGGCGTCAGCTGAGGAAAAGCCAAAATGCGGCATAACGCCCGGTGCCTCATTGCAGATCCATATATCTGATAGCGCGGAAACCTGGTCGGCAAATCCCATCCGGTCGCCGTTGTATGAAACGTAGGCGAGAACGGCGGTATGGAAGACAACCAGCGTGGCATCCTGCGGAGCTTGAAGGCAAAGGGCTGCGAATTCAGGTCCCAGCAGATCACCCTTTACGATCGTCGGCCGCTCCGCTGCCACAATACCGAGTGCCAGACGAAGCCGGTGACGGCGCTCTACCTGTTCGGGCCAAATAAGTGTTTCGAGCCAGGCAGCCTCGTCTTTATCGCCAGCGTCAAGCGGATTCAGATCGAGCCCGGCCCGCCAAACGATCTGCGGCAGCGTTTCAGGAAGTTGAATATTTGCGGCAGCCTTGCATGGGAACACGGGATACGAATTGTCTTCCCCCCAGGGCCGAAGACTCCGTGAGGGATATTCATATCCGTAGCGATCCGGAAAGAGGCAAAGCCCAGCAGACGCGCCAACCTCCAAAAGCGCCAGAGGCTGCGGTAGCTTCGCTAAAACCGGCAGAAGCAAAGCGCAGCGTCCCGGTTCGTTGGTCTGCGTCGAGCGCCTGAGAATGATCGAGCGAACCGCATCAAAGCGCTTCAGCAAAACGCGCTTGAACTCGCTGTAATTCGACGGAACACCGAAGAGGTGTCGGTAAACGGCAAGAAGTAGGTTGGGCTGCTGCTTTGGTTGAGGCAAGGCCGAGATCAGGCCAAGGACCTCTGCGTCTTCCGATATGCTCATGGCGAGGTGCTCGTATAGCGGAGAACGCCCGCAAGCCTCACGAACTGCAAAGCGATGGTAGCGGGAGGCTAATTCATTCCGTTCCGCGTCAACAGTCACACTAAACGCCTTCCTGCCACTGATTGCCAAGGGCCAGCCTACACCACCCGATTATAAAATCTGAATCGCCCTCTATCCACCCTTTAACCGGCGGTGCCAAATGACGGCGCTTTCAGTCATACTGAACGCAACTGCCTGGAATCATTGCCAGGCTAGAAAACAAGACCTGGACTGCACAGGCTCAAGTCCTTCGCGTTTTACATGCGCCGATCGTTTCATGTTCACCTTCCGCGCTCTTTTGCGCGTAATGAGATGAAATAGATGCCACCGATGCTCACCGTCATGATGCCAGGGCGAAACTGTGTTGAAAGGGCATGCTGACTGTGTAATCAGCGGCTGCGAGCAGGCTACTCGCTATGAGCGCTAAAGCAATCAAGGGTCACCTGCCCAACGCTTTAAAGGGCGGCCCTCGTCATCGACCATCAGCCTTCGCAATCTGAAGGAAATGATTGCGGACTTGGCGTCGACCTTGATCATTCAGTCCATTGTTGGGCCATCTGCTTTAGTCCAAAACTGCTTGAAAGTTTCCCTTGGAGGAAACAGGGGCAGCCCGCTCGAAACCTTCATCAAACAACTTCACGATGCCGTGTTCGGCGTCAGCCAATCAACGATCTCGCGATACGATTCCGGCCTGATCAGCCAGCTCGGCAGAGCAAAGAATCCTAGGTTCTGGAAAATCCAGCCGAACGCAGGGCTAAACCTAGAATTTACTTGGCTGAATGCCGCAAGCGCAGGCGTAAGAGTAAAAAAGCAGAAGCCGCCGCTTCACAAGCGGGCTCCCACAGCGAGGGCGGATACCAATCCGCCAGCGCCCGAACGTTCCCGCGGCGACACCGTCATTGCGACAGATAGTTTTTGAGGAAACTGCGTGTGCGCTCCTGCTGCGGATTGCGCAACAATGCACTGGGAGCCCCTTCTTCAACCACCACTCCACCATCCATGAACAGGATCCGATCGGCCACCTCGCCTGCAAACCGCATCTCGTGGGTGACGATCAACATGGTCATATGTTCCGCCGCCAGCTGTTTCATCACCAGATTGACCTCATCGACCAGTTCCGGATCAAGCGCCGATGTCGCTTCATCAAACAACATCACCTTGGGCTGCATCGCAAGCGCTCTGGCAATCGCCACACGCTGCTTCTGGCCGCCGGAAAGACGCGACGGATAGACATCCGCCTTGCTTGCGAGGCCGACTTTCTCCAACAATTCCAGTGCCAGCGCACGCGCCTCCGCCTTGCGCATGTTTTTCAGCCTGATCGGACCGAGCGTAATATTGTCCATCACAGTGAGATGCGGAAACAGGTTGAAGTGCTGAAACACCATTCCCATCTGCTGGCGCACCGCATTGATGTGCTTTTCAAAAGCCTGCCCCTTGAGGGGCTGGTTGACCTGCGTACCGTCGAGCCAGACCTCTCCGCCATTCAGCGTCTCAAGGTGATTGATCGATCGCAACAAGGTGCTTTTGCCGGAGCCACTCGGACCGATGATCGCAATAATCTGGCCACGCGTCACCGACAGATCGATCCCTTTGAGGACTTCGAGCGCGCCATAGGCTTTGCGCGCGGCCTTGACTTCAACCATTGCTAAGGATGCGCTCATCGCGTCACCTCCACTTTTCTTTCAATACGTCGCAGCATCGCCTCCATGACAAGATTGGCGATGTAGTAAAGCACAGCCGCAGTCAGATAGAATTCGAACGGACTGTATGTCTCGCTGATCGCGATCTGCGCACTGTGTACGAGCTCGGCAATGCCGATAATGGAAACGAGAGAAGTATCCTTGAGCAGCACGATCATGTTGTTGCCAATGGGGGGGATCGTGTTGCGGATGGCCTGCGGGATGATTACATAGCGTAACGCCTGACCCCGACTAAGCCCAATTGAGCGCGCGCCTTCGGTCTGTCCCGGATCGACCGACACAATCCCTGCACGCAGAACATCAGCATTATAGACGGCGAAATGCAGGCTCAGTCCGATGATGCCTGCAAACAGCGCAGGAATATCAATGCCGATCTGCACAAGACCATAATAGATCAGATAAAGCTGCAACAGCAGCGGCGTTCCCATGAACAGCCACATGAAGAAGCGGACCGGAATTGCGAGCAGCGCGGGCGCATAAAGAACAATCAGTGCAAACAGGATGCCAAAGACAAAACTAAGAACACTGGAGGCGACCGCGAGAACCAGGGTCCAGCCAAGTCCGGTGAGAAGGATATCGGCATAGGGGGCGACAATACTAAAATCAAGTGCTGGCATGAAGTTGCCTCTCAACGCGGCGCGAAGCGCTTGTCGAGCAGATCAACGATCGTGACGACAACATAAACAATGATCATGTAGAGAACCGCCGCAACCGCAAATATCTCGAATGGCTTATAGGTGGAACTGATGAAGCGTTGCGCAGTATAGGTGAGCTCGACCACCGAAATCGTAGACACCAGGGCCGATCCTTTAACCAAAGCCACTGCATTGACGCCGAGGGGACGGATCATCAGTCGGGCTGCCTGCGGCAGAATGATCAGCCTGAGCGTCCGGCCGCGGTCAAAACCAATCGATCGGGCCGCTTCGGCTTGCCCCCTGTCAACGCCGGCAATAGCACCACGAATGGATTCCGCCATGTAAGCGCCGATGTTCAATCCAAGCCCAATCACGCCGGCGGCATAGGGTTCAAGCTCCAGCCCGATCTGCGGGCCGCCAAAATACAGAACAAATAATTGAACCAGACAGGGCGTGCCGCGAAATACGCTAATATAAGCCCCTGATAACAGGCGCAGCAATGCGCTGTTTGACAAGCGCGCCAGGACAAGCACGGTGGCGATGGCAAAGCCCAGCGCAAGCGCAAGGACAGAAATCTGCACGGTGACCCACGCAGCCTCCAGAAAGAACGGGAGGACCCGCTGCATCAAAGCAAGATCCATAAGCATACTCCGAAACGTCAAGGGAACCGGCCCGAACTGCTTCGGGCCGGACTGTAATCCAATCAGCGGATGTCGCTGCCGATCCATTCCATTGAAATTTTTTCGTAGCCGCCATCAGCCAGCATGGCTTCCAGGGTCTTTTGCATTTCCGCTTTGAGTTCGGGGTTGTTCTTGCGGATTGCGATACCAAGCGCCACCCGACCCCCTTCGATGTCAGGCGTATCAAGAATACGGACTTTCTGCCCGGTCTCCTTGACCGCAATCATCACCGGAATGCTGTCCATGACCAAGGCATCCAGCCGGCCTGCATCCAGATCAATGAGCATTTCAGGCAGGCCCTTATAGGTCCGCACACTCAAATCCCCTTGCGCCTTGGCCCATTTCTCATGGGCGTCACCCATGGTGACGCCAACAGTCTTGCCATTGAGATCCTCCAGTTTCTGAATGGAGGAGCTTTCCTTGACAACGATCGTGCGTCCCGCATGATAGTAGGGCCCCACAAAATCCACGGCCTTCTCGCGTTCCGGTGTGATGGTCATAGATGCTACGACCGCATCATATTTTTTGGCCAGCAGCCCGGCGATGATCCCGTCGAAAGGGGTCGTGACGATGTTGGCCTTCAGCCCCATCCGCTTGGCGATTTCCGAGCCGATCGATGCATCAAAACCAACCACCTCATTGTGTTCATTGGTGAAGCTGAATGGCGGATACTGGCCACTCATTGCAATCCGCATTTCACCGGCGGTCTTGAGCTTTGCCAGCTCGTCCGCCTGGGCGGGAGCACTCGAAAATCCGACCGCGATTGCTAAGGCGGCGACAGCAAAAAGGCTATTGAACTTGGAACGCATGATTTTGAGTTTCCTCTGGATTTGTCTTTTTGTTTTGGGGTTATGGTTTGCCATTAACCTTCGAGAATGAGCTTGGCACAGCCTCCGTTTGCAAGCATCCTGCAATATGTCTGCGGGCCCGACACATTGCCGGAATCTACCGGCATATTGTCGGCGCTCCGCAGGGCAGCAAATTCACACCGCCATGCGGGCGGAGGCGCTTCACGCAAAGCCGTGTGCGTCGCTCCAAACACAAAAGAGCCCTCACCGCTCCTGCACAAGCCAGGCGGTGAGGGCCTTTGGTCAGACAAGCCTTGCTGCGTCTATTTCAGTGCAGATACAAAACTGTCGTTTAGCACATCAAGCAGATGGTCAGCATTCTGGCGGCTGAACACCATCGACGGCCGCATTTTCAGCACGTTGTCATAAGGGCCTTCCGTGCCCATCAGAATACCGCGCTGGCGTGCTCCATCATTGATGCGCCGCGCTAAATCAGTCGCAGGCGTCTTGGTCTTGCGATCCGTGACCAGCTCAATACCCAGAAACAGACCCTGCCCACGCACATCGCCGATAATTTCAAAACGGTTTTGCATTTTGCGAAAGCCATCGATCAGATAGTTGCCGACGTCCAGTGCGTTTTCACGCAATCCATCACGCTCGATGACATTGAGGACTGCAAGACCCGCGGCACAGGACACCGGATTGCCGCCAAATGTGTTGAAATATTCCATGCCATTGTTGAAACTGTCCGCGATTTCCCGCGTGGTCACCACGGCCGACATTGGATGACCATTGCCGATCGGCTTGCCCATCGTGACAATATCAGGCACGACATCCTGCAGCTCGAATGCCCACCAATGACTGCCAACGCGACCGAAGCCGACCTGCACTTCATCAGCGATGCAAACACCGCCCGCAGCACGCACCATTGCGTAGACCTGTTTCAGATAGCCTTCTGGCAGGAACACCTGACCGGCAACACTTGGAATGGATTCTGCCAGAAAGAAAGAAGGGGCTTTTCCTTGGTGGCGCATGCTATCAATTTTCTCGGCAATATCCTCAGCAAATCTTTTGCCATGATCCTCGAAAGGCCAATCTTGCGGAGCACGATAGCTATCAGGAATCCTGCCTTCATACACATGCTCGGGTCGCCCCTTGCCACCCTTGCGCTTATACTTGTAGGGGCTAAGGTCAATGAGTTCCTGCGTGGTGCCGTGATAAGCCCAGTCAAGGACGATGGCTTCATTGCGACCGGTATGATTGCGCGCCATCCGCAAAGCCAGACTGTTGGCCTCACTTCCTGAGCACGCGAAGGATGCAACAGTCAGCCCCTCAGGCAATGTGGCGGTCAGCCGCTCGGCATATTCGACGATGTTGTCATGCAAGTATCGGGTATTGGTATTCAGAAGACCCGCCTGACGGGCAATAGCATCAACCACCTCTGGATGAGCATGTCCGATGTGGCAGACATTGTTGAAGCAATCGAGATAAGCGCGTCCCCGGTCATCGATCAGCCAGGCACCGTCTCCACGTACGAACTTGATCGGCTCGGAATAAGAGATCGAAAGATTTGGCAGCAATACGTCCTTGCGCCTTTCGATGATTTCGCCGCGGCTTCTCCCCTCTTGAGCAAAAGTTTCTGGTGGAATGCCAGCCAGATCCGCAACATCCGGAAATAAATCAGCCCACACCTTAAGATATGCTGCCTCGCCAACACCGAGGATTTCAGTTGCGGTCAAATTCACATCTGTGGTCATCTCAAAATGCAGATGCGGGGTCCATCCGCCATTCTCATCAATATCACCCATATGGCCAACAAGGTCACCGGGTTGCAGCTTCTGGCCCGTCTTCAGCCTGCCGAGTGCCTCATGGGCCATATGTCCCCAGAGCGTCACGAATGGCGGGCAGTTTTCAGGGTGATGCTCGAGCTTGACCAGACCGCCATAACCAAGCGGCTCATGCTCGATTTCAACACTTGCAACAGTTGCCGCCAGTGGCGTGTAGAGCGGTGTTCCTGCTGGCATGAACAAATCGACACCGAGATGATGAATACGGCGCTGTCCTTCAATGAACCGAGATTGAAATGCCTTGTCGGTATAGACCGTTCGCTTCTCACCCCAGGAACCTATTCCGAGCTCAATATCATTTTGCGCACAAAAATCGTCCCACCATTGCGTCGCTTCTGTTGCGCGTTGCTCCGCCGAGGCCACCGTCATGAAATGCGAAGCATCACCATAGGGCACGATCGCCTTTTTCAACGTGGCCGGCGCAGGGCGAACGATAGGAGCGAATGTTTTCGCATTATCCGACACCCACTTGCGGATGGCCCCTGCTCCATCGATTGCATCAAAGCCGCACGCCTTACGAAGAATCGCCGTAGCAAAGCGCGGGTTCATCGCATCCATCTTTTCCAGAAGACGCCACGCTGGTGCTTCGCTGATCGCAAGATATGGATTGTCATCTGTCTTTTCGCGGCGTGATGCAGAGACGGTCACACTTGTGACAAGGCGCATGGCCATCAGATCGAAGAGAAGGTCGATTTCTTCGGCCTGGAGCGGATAGCGCTCATGAAACCCTTCAGCCAGAGCTGCAGCCGCGCCAATTGGATCTTGCGTATCAAGGGCCGCATAAGCGCAGGCTATTGCGACCTCTGCGATCAAAACCGTATGAACCGCATCACCAAAATCGATCAGACCGGCGATCTTTTCATGATTGTCGTTATCGACAAGAACATTCCAATCATTGGCATCATTGTGAATGACCTGGGCACGCAACCCAGCAAGCTTGGGAGCGACAAAATTCTCAAAGCGCGTGATGAACCGCTCAAGCAATGCCTTCTTATCCGCATCGTTAATATGGTGCAGACGGTCGCGCGCGCGGCCTGCATGGCGCAAATCCCAATCGAGATCACGCAATGCACCCACATGGATGAATCCCTGAAGCGCCTGGTCGAGCTCGCCAAGCGAACGCCCCAGATTGCGCATCAGTCCAAACGTTCTGTTGACTTCGGCCAGCGGGGTTCCCGGCAACCAGCCCACAAGGCGCAGAGCATGTTTTTCGCCACTTTTGCCGGTTGTCAAGGCCAGCACATCTCCTGAAGCACTTGGCTTAAGACGAGGAACGGCGAGACGGGAATGCGCTGCAGAGAGGTGATGAAGCAGCGCCGTCTGGAACTCGCTTTCCAGCTTTGGTTCACTGGCATTGACGATTTTCAGTATCCAGTCAGCATCCGTGCCGGTTTTGAGACGAAAATTACAATCACGCTCGCTGTCGAGTTGAGAGGCCGTTGCATCAACGCCAAAAACGTCTTTCGCCAGTTGTTCTGCGTCAATCGCTGAAAACTGAGGTGCGGGGTGAGAGAGATCAGTCATAGCCAATATTTTTCCAGGTTACATTTCCTGTGGGCAGCTTGGCATGCAAAGGATTTTCGGGCATCAAGTATCCTGTCGGGATAACCGGCACATTGTCGGAATGAACCGGCATATGTCCGGTGACGAACAGGAAGATGATGCGTGAACTTGATGCGAAAGATCGTGAAATACTGGCAATCCTGTCAAAGGAAGCGCGTATCGCGCTGAAAACGCTGGCTGGGCGGATTGGATTGTCGCGAAGCGCCACGAGCGAACGCGTCACCAATCTCGAGCGAAGCGGCGTCATCAGAGGATACCGGGCGGATATCGGTGAGATCGATGCCAATGTCATTCGAGCGGCATTGTTGATCAACCTGCGCCGAACGCCAGCCCATGAATTGCTCGATATCCTGGCCCGTCATCCAGAGGTGCGACGCGTATCGTCGGTGAGCGGTCAGCTTGACCTTATCGTCGAACTTGAAACCGGCTCGATCGACGGTCTTAATCGGGTGCGCGATCTGATTGCAGGCCACGCTATCGTTGAGGACCTCACAACAGCGATCGTTTTACGCCGTGATATTGATCGTGAGCTCAGTTAGCTTCCAAATCTAACACCGGACATGGCCGGATCCCTTGAATGCCACCTAAAATGACGTTATATTGCGTCAAAATAAATGGCTTTGTTTCAAGAGGTCTATATATGGGACTCGCACAATATTCAGACAATGGTCTGTTTGCACCGCGCAAAATCGCAGATGCGCTGCGTACGACAAGTGATGAAGTCGCACGCTCCGCAGGTTTGGGTCGCGATGCCGTGCAACGCAAAGACCGCGTGCAATCCGACAAAACACAAAAACGACTGCGGGAAATGGTAGAAATCCTGAACAAGGTCGAACCACGTTTCGGTTCGGCACTCATGGCTTACGCCTGGTATCGTTCCGAACCATTGGCCGGGTTTTCTGGCCAAACGGCTATGCAATTGGTTCTCACCGGAAGAGCAAGTGAGGTTCTCGACTATATCGATGCCGTTGATGCCGGAGTTCATGCCTAACCGTGTCGCTTGTTTATCGTGACAAACTCTATCGGGCATTAAATCCAGTTTTTGCGCGCGACCCTCTTTCCGGGCGCGGCGCCGCGCTTTTTGGAGGCCGTTTCAACCCAAAAGGGATTCCTGCGCTTTATTCCTCTGTCAGTATAATGACCGCGCTTCGTGAAGCTAACCAGGTTGGCAGCCTGCAACCCGCAACACTCGTCGCCTATGAGGCAGAAATCGATACTCTATTCGATTGCCGCGATGAATCTGCATTACAGAAAATGGGACTGGATGCGTCATTGCTCAGCAACCATGGCTGGCGCGAACAAATGCGTTTGAAGGGAGAGGCGACATCGCAAATTTTCGCGCGGCGCCTCATCGCTGCAGGCTATAACGGCTTGTTGGTGCGGAGCTTTGCTAAAGGCGCGGGCTTGGATGATCTCAATGTCGTATTGTGGCGGTGGGGCTCATCAGCCCCTTCCCGCCTTGTCCTAATCGATGCTGAGAACAGACTATCCCGATAATGTTTGGCGTTTTAGTACCACCCTGCCCGTTGAAGCTAGGGCTCGATTGCAAGTACGCTTCCAGGGTTCATTTGCCGATCAGGATCAATAAGTTCGCGAAGAGATTGCATCAAAGCCATCCGAACCGGGTCCGAGCGGGTCGCGAGTTCTTTGACGAGTTTTCGACCAATCCCGTGTTCTGCCGAAAACGTACCATTGAGTTCATCGACGACATCATGGACGCGCTTCATAATCTCTGTGGTGACCGCAGCGTCATCCTCAATGCAGGACCACTGATGATGGGTGAAATGCGCAATGAAATGAATGTTTCCATCCCCGATATGCGACACAATGAGAATCTCTGCCTGGGGATGGATTTCATGCACCGCTGCACTCGCCCGCTTAATCAGATCAGGAACAAGCGTCGTCCGAACCGCGATATCATGCGAGAGACTATGCCCATGCAGCTTATTGGCTTCCGAAACGGAATGCCTTAAATGCCAGATGTCTTCAGCCTGGGCCTGGCTCTGTGCGATGAAGGCATCGACAACCAGTCCAGCTTCGAACTGCTCAGATAACCACTCTTCGAGTGCTTGATGCAACTGGGCTGTTGGGTCTGCACTGCCGAGCTCCACCAGCAACGACCATTCCGGGCGGCTTTCCAGCGGATGCCTTGCACGAGGAATATGCTGAAGAACCAGATCAACCTGATTGCCTGACAAAAGCTCTGCCGCCTGTACCGCCGTATCAAAGCGGTCCTGCAGACCCATCAACAGGGTCACAGCAGCGTCGAGATCGGGAAGTGCGATCCAGGCATGACCCGAAGAACGCAACATCGGCTGCAAACGCAACGCCGTCGCGGTGATAATACCCAGAGTCCCTTCGGCACCAATGAACAGGTTTTTCAGATCATAGCCCGTGTTGTTTTTGCGAAGCGCCTTCAGATCACTCAAAATGCGACCATCCGGCAACACGACTTCAATGCCGCAAATAAGATCACGAATGGGGCCATAGCGAAGCGCGCTGGTTCCCCCTGCGTTGGTGGAGGCAAGACCGCCCAATTGAGCGCTGCCCTCACTGCCCAGATGCAATGGAATGCGGCGGTCTAAGGCTGCAACGGCGTCATGAGCCGCCGTCAGCGTCAAACCGGCATCGGCGACAATGATATTTGACGCTTTGTCGATCTCGCGGATCGTAACCAAGCGACGCAAAGCCATGACAATTGTAGGCTCTGACCCCGACGGCACCGCGCCCTGACAGAGCCCGGTATTTCCCCCCTGAGGAACAATCTTGCAGGCGTGTTTCGCGGAAAGCTTCATCAAGTCTGAGACCTGTTGGGTGCTGGCAGGCAAAACAACTGCCAGTGCTTCTCCTTTTTCATAACCACGCCAGTCAGTCAGGTACGGTTCTTTGTCATGAGCCTCTGTCAGCACATATTGGCTTCCGATCGCCTGAATAAGGTCGTTCAAGAAAACATCGTTGGAGCTTGGCTTGGACAGCATTTTCTTCCCTGTGAACTCTCAAGAAAAATGGGGGCGTTTTAGATAAAGCGCGTTTTTGTCTGATCCAAGCAGGGTCAGAAATCCGTCCCGTGGACCGGTTTTTCCACTTGGGCGTTTCACACTTGCCTTAACGCACGCTCGTTGATCCACTCCGCCTGGCGGAGTGTGGAAATATCCTCAGCACCTGCAAAGCCCAGAAACAGGCGCAATTCTTCCCTGAACTGCTCAATCATCTCGACAACACCCTCAACACCGCTCGCCGCCAATCCATAAAGCGGCGCACGCCCGAGGAAGATAGCGTCAGCGCCCGCAGCCAAAAGTTTCGCTGCGTCCGAACCACGCCTCACACCGCTATCGGCAAAAAGCGTCTTGTCTGGGCCTACCGCCTCCCGTATCCGTGGCAATACATCCAGCGGTCGAACAGCACTATCAAGGTTTCGACCGCCATGCGCCGATACCACCACGCCATCGCAGCCCAAATCGAAAATCTCGACTGCATCGGTCGCGGAAAGCACTCCCTTGATGAGCAGTTTGTGTGGCCAGCGCTGACGAAGTTCCTTGAGAAAGCCCTGATCAAGAACCATGTCGAGTGCGAAACGTGGATCACGAATGGAACTGGTAACCGCCTTTGCAACATCGCCAGGATAATGTGCATAGGATGGAAATCCGTTGCGCATCCCATAGCGTCCCATGACACCCAATGTCCAACGCGGATGCAGCATGAGGTCGAGGGCAAGCGTCATCGAAGGCTGCAGTGGAACGCCAAAACCATTGCGGCGGTTATGAATTTTTTTCGGCGAGGCCGGCGTATCCACAGTCAGGACCAATGTCTCAACACCACAGGCTCTGGCGCGTTCCAGGAGTTTCCACGTTTCGGAACGGTCCTGCCAAACATAGAGCTGAAACCACAGTTCACTGTCAGGAGCATTTGCCGAGATCTGTTCGATACTTGTCGATGATTGCGTTGCCACGACAAAGGGCAGCGCTGCCTGCTGAGCCGCACGCGCCATCAACACTTCGCCATCATGGCGCACCATTCCAGCGAGCGCTGTCGGCGCAATCACAAACGGACATTTGTGCGTAGCGCTCAAGTATTGCGCCGAGAGATCCGGGGCCGAGACCGGGCGTAAAACGCGGGGTACGATCCGACGGGTGGCAAAGCCATGATGCAGCGCTCTCAAGGCTGTTTCCGCTTCCGTTCCTCGATCAATATATTCAAACAAAGCGCGGGGAAGAAAGCGTTTTGCCTGTTCCCGCGCCTCTGCAAAATCAAGAAATTGCGCCCCGCCTGCCATAATCTATGCGATCTCCTGGGCCCGCAAACCCTCAATGGCCTCATCAATGAGTTGCTGTGTCGCCGCACTCGGCGCCTTCAACGGCAATGACACCGGGCCAACAGGCAGTCCCAAAAGCCCCATCATGGTTTTGAGCGGGCCAGGATTGACCTCATTGAACAGCGCCGCAAAAGTCGGCAGAAGTTTTTGATGCAGTGCGATCCCCTCAGCAAGCCTGCCTGAGGCAAGTGTATCGTGGATCTGCGTCCAATAGGCCGGCAACATCGGTGCGCTGGCCAGAATACCACCCGTTGCCCCATGCATGATATGGATCACATACATCATGTCGTCGCCAGACAGCAGCGCAATACGATCGCCGATTGCCGCCGACAGACGCTGGAAGTAATAGGCATCCGTATTGCAGATCTTGGCACCGATAATGGTGCCATCCTCACCCAGGGTCTTTAGCGTATCGACGGCTGTGACAAAGCTGGTGCGCGCCGGAACGTCATAATAGACAAGCGGCAAATCAACCGTGCTGCGGTAGGCGCGAAAATAATCGATGACACCCTGCTGGCTCGGTATCACGTAAAACGGCGTCACCAGCAGCAGCGCATCGGCACCTGCCTCCTTGAACGCGCGCCCATGGTCGACAGCTTCGGCCCAGCCGGGAGAAACAACGCCGGCAACGACCGGAACACGACCCTTGACGAGCCGTACCGTTTCGCGGACCATCGCGATCCGGGTCTGCATCGAAAGCGCGGTAAACTCTCCGGTGCCTCCGACCGGTGCCAGGCCCTTGGCGCCACCTGCGATATTGGCCTCGATGAGGGTTTGAAGCGCCGCAACATCAAGCGCACCGTCTTCGGTCAATGGTGTCGGAATGGCAGGAAACATGCCCTTTAGATCGAAATGCTTCATTGTCGATGATCCAGTGTCTGGTCAGGTGATTAATGTTCAACCTTGGAAAGGAAACTCTTGAGACGTTCGGTTTCGGGATGCTTGAGCACCCGGTCAGGTGCGCCGGTTTCCACAACATGCCCGGCCTCCATGAAAATGACCTTGGATGCGACATTGCGGGCGAAGCTCATCTCATGGGTCACCACAATCATCGTGGTTCCCTCCGCAGCCAGCCCCTGCATCACGTCGAGAACCTCGCCGACCAGTTCTGGATCGAGCGCTGATGTCGGCTCGTCAAAAAGCATCACTTCCGGCTCCAGTGCCAGAGCACGAGCGATCGCCACACGCTGCGCCTGACCACCCGAAATCTGGCGCGGATAAAGATCAACCTTGTCTGACAATCCCACCCGCTTGAGCAGTTTCAGTGCCAGGTCGCGCGCCTCGTCCTTGCTCTTGAGTTTATTGAGCAAAGGGCCTGACATGACGTTCTGCAGCACAGTCATATGGGGAAAAAGATTGAAGCCTTGAAACACCATCCCCGTCTTCATGCGGAAACGCGCTTTCACCCGCTCCGGATATTTGCTCTTGGGATTGAATTCAAGGCGGTTCCCGGCCACCTCGATCAGGCCCTCCGTCGGTTGTTCAAGCAGATCAAGACAACGAAGCAGGGTTGATTTCCCGCAGCCCGACGGGCCGATGAGCACGGCGACATCGCCGCGCTCCACGACAAGGTCGATGCCGCGTAGCACCTCATGTGTGCCAAATGTCTTGCGCAGATTCTGAACTCTGATCATCGCTGCCGCCTTTAATGTTTGATTTCGAAACGGTTCGCTATCAGCGTCACAGGTGTGAGGATCGCCAGATAGAGCAGCGCCGCAAAGGTGTAAACTTCCAGCGGCCGGTAGGTTTCCATCGTCAGGCTGCCAGCCGCATACATGAGATCCGGCACCGCCACCACAGAGAGAAGCGAGGTGTTTTTAAGCTGCAAAATGGTCTGACTGACAATCGGCGGGATCATCCGCCGTGTTGCTTGCGGCAGAATGATGTGGCGCATCTTGGTGACATAGGAAAAACCAAGTACCGTTGAGGCTTCCCACTGGCCGCGGTCGATGGAAATGACGCCAGCTCGAAATATCTCCGCTGAAAATGCCGCCATATACAAGGTCAAGCCGAGACCGGCTGCAAACCAGTCCGGCAAGGTATAACCGGTCAGCATTGGCAGCGCGTAAAAGAACCAGACAATCTGAACCAAGAGCGGCGTGCAACGAAACAGATGGATATAGGCGTTAATGATCAAGGTCAGTACCGGAACCCGTGCTACCAGAGCCAGCCCCAGAAACACGCCGATCAACAGACCAGCCAAGGAGGTGACAGCTGCGTAGGCGACCGTCACACCGATCGCATTGAGCCACAATTGTCCGTCCTGAATAACGGACCAGTCAAATTGATACATCCGAATGCACTCCCATTATTGCGGCGGCACCGAATCCGGATCAGGCAGCCTTTTTCTGGGAGCTAGCCTGATTCGATATAAGCACCAAGTTTTTTTACACAAAAGTATCTTTTTAATCGCCATGCGATCATTCTCAATCGCATAGCGATCTTTTATGATCTTTTTTTTATTTTTATCGCTGTTTTGCCGAGAAGAAGCGCTTTGAAATGATTTTTCTCTTGTCGCGGAAGACGCAATGACCACAAGGTGGCTCTGGTCAGATCAAGCCCTCCACAGAAGGGCAGTTGAAGGGAATGAACACAATGTTGAAAACACTCACCGCAGCGCTTTTGGGCTTCGTCGGCATCACAATCGCCGCACCGGCGAGCGCTGAATCCGTATGGGACAAGATCGAGCGGACCGGCGAAGTGGTGTGCGGCGGCGTTAGAAACTATCCGCCAACCTCCTTCCATGTCGGTGGCGAACTCGAATATGCTGGCTATGGTCCGCGGGTCTGTCGTCAAATGGCAGCCGATCTGGGCAAGGCAATGGGCAAGGATCTCAAGCTGAAATGGCGTGAAGTGACCTGGCAGAGCATTGTGCTCGACCTGCAATCGGGTCGTCTCGACATTTTCCCCGGCATGACAGCAACCGAAGAGCGCAAGAAGGCGCTGGCGATGGCTGGCCCGGTCTGGCAGATGTCCGACTGCGTGATCGGTGCCAAGGGCAAGGAGCCGATGAAAACATGGGCCGAGTATAATTCTCCCAATGTCACCTTTGCGATGGTGACCGGCGCCGCACAGACCGCCTTCATCAAGAAAGACATGCCTGAGGCCAAGATCATGAGCCTGAAGGAGATGAGCGAGGCCATCATGGCCGTTCAATCGGGTCGCGCTGACTACATGCTGCAGGAACTTCCGATCTGCATGAAGACCTTCGAAAGCGCGCGCGGCGCGTTCTCAAGCTACACATTGCCAGAACCCGTTCACGGCATCCCGGTCTCCGCCGCCACCCGTAAGGACGAGGACGGGCGCATCCAGCAATTCCTGCAGACATGGGCCGACGAGAACCGCAGCAAGCAAACCATTGTGCCGCTGCTTCTGGAAGGTTTCAAAGATGCGGGGATGGATGTCACGACGCTGCAAGGTATCCGTTTCTAACACCGCCAAAGAAGGTGCCGCAGTGCGGCATCTTCCTGATCCGCGCTTCCTGCAGCTTTTGATTGTGGAGACGTCAAAAAAGTCTCTTCGCTCTTCAAGAACACAGAGTAAAAGATTGACGTGAGAGTGGTATCGGCAATGCCATCGCAGCCAGAGGACAGGCATGTATGGGACTGAACGAAGACGAGCATGATGACCCGATGATGGTCCGGGCGGTCGAAAAAGCTTTCCGCGTTCTGGAAGCGTTCGACCCCCTGCATCCGCGCCAGACACTGACGCAACTCGCGCAACGCGCAGGAATCGATCGCTCGGCCGCGCAGCGCTTCGCCCATACCTTGCTTGCGCTTGGCTATTTGCAAAAAGTCCCTGGCAGCAAGACCTATGAGCTTGCGGCCAAGTCTCTCAACATGGCCTATCGCTACACCCGTTCAAGCCTGCTGGTGCAAAGGGCACATCCCTATCTGCTTCATCTCAACCGCAGCACCGGCGAAACCATCTCGCTCACGCTGCTTGACGATACCGATATCATCTATCTCGCCCGCTATCTCTCGGCCAATACGCTCGACAATGACGTCATTGTCGGCAGCAGGCTTCCCGCCTATTGTTCGGCAGCCGGTCTGGTCTTTCTCGCCGGACTGGAGGATGCCAGAATTCACGATATTCTTGCGCGCAGTGACCTGCGTGCCTATACGCCTAAAACCGTTTTTGATCGCGAAAAGATCTGGCGGCGCATCGCAGAGACAAGACAGCGCGGTTTCGCCATCGCCGAGGAACAGGTCTATACCAACGACATTGCGCTGGCCGCACCCATCTATCTGCCGGACGGATACACGACAGCCGCCGCCGTCCTTGCTGCCTCCAATCTGCGCTACAATGAAGACACCCTCGTCCGGCAATTTGTGCCGATGATGATTTCGGCCACCCGTTCCGTCACACAGATCCTGGCTTAGTCTCGGACGACTGCGCGGCAATCTCCACCCGGTTCTTGCCGTTCGATTTGGCTTGATAAAGCGCCCGATCCGCCTTGCGCAGTAGGCTCTCGAAGCTCGATGAGGTCGCCCTCTTTTGAGCAACGCCGATCGATACTGTCACCCGCAATGGCTCCTCATCGACCATGAAAGGGCTTTCCGCGATCGTCCGACGGATGGCTTCGGTGGCGATCAGCGGCAGTGCGCTGTTGCGCTCACCAAAGATGATGACAAATTCCTCGCCGCCCGAACGGGCGACAAAATCATCGGCCTGCATGCTCGTCTGCAGACAGGCCGCAACATGCTTGAGCACCTGATCGCCGACCTCATGGCCATGATTGTCATTGATCCGCTTGAAGTCATCAATATCAAGGACCGCCACCACATGCGGCACCTGCAAATGCCTGACCCTTTCAAATCGGTCCGTCCCTACATCGTTCAATGTTCGACGATTGGGCAGTCCGGTGAGATAATCCTTTGAGGCCACCCGTTCCCAGCGGCGACGCACCTGATCGGTACACATCAGGATAAAGGCCGTGGTGCCGATAATCGGCAGGATAGCCAGAAATACCGGGGTGATGGTATTCATCCAGTTGCTGTTATCAGCAATGTCGAGCTGCGCTCCAGCCTCTGTCGCTATATAGAACAGCGCCCTGAGCGCGGTTAAAATCAACGCAGCGCAGTAAAGCGAGATCAGCATGATACGGCTGCGCGATCCATCACGGTGGCGCTTGTCGGCAAGCAGCCGAATACTGGCTGCCATCAGCCAGATCCAGACAACCGAAACCACCACAATCCGCGCCAGCGTGTCTGGAACAATCACCAGAAAATACAGGAAAACTGTCATGCCAAGACCAAAGATCAGCCATGGAAACAGATTGCCGCCGAGATTCTGGAATGTTCTGATCGCCCGGTAATAAAGGCAGAGCCCTGCAAAAAGACAACTATTGGCGACCAGCACCGACAGGGTACGGGGCAGCCAGCCGCCCACTGCAAAGGTCACGCAGCCCGCAGCAACGACAAGCGTTGCCCACATCCAGTTCATCGCAGCCGGTCGCAGCGAGACAGGAAAATCGCGGTTGATCGCACTGAGCATCCCGCCATTGGCAAGGATGATCATCGTGACGGTTAAATAAACAGATTTTGCGTCCACCCTGCCCCCTTGCTCTTGCCTCGCATTCCGTTACCGCTCCTGCCACTCGACAACAAGGCGTCCGCTCTCGCTCCATGCAGCACCGCAGCCGCCACATTCATATTGCCTGCAGACAGAAGCGTAAAGCAGAATAGATTTGCTGTAATATTGAGCATTCGCGCCCTGTCGCCTTCTCCGGTCTTGCTGAGCGCGGCACTTTCACACTTATTCAGCTCCCATTCATCGTCTTTTCGCTAACGAAGTCGTGATCTCGCCGGATTTTGCGCTCAAGCAATGCCATGCAACAGCGCAGCCGGTCCGATATGCGCCACCGCCCTGTTGGCCAAAGCTGCGACTGCCGTCCTTAAGGAGAGGGATTATGAAAATTCGTTCCAAGCTTCTCGCAACCGTTGTTCTGCCAGCACTCTCTGCATCCGTGATGATGCAGCCAGTCAACGCACAACGGCTGAGCGAGCCAGTCATTCTGCTTGCGCAAGAGAGCGGTGAGCAAGATTCCGACGCGGAAGCGCTCAGGCAGCAGCAGGCCGAAGAAATGCAGCGGGCAGCCGAAGAGGCGCAACGGGAGGCTGCCGAGCAGCAACGCGCGGCAGACGAAGAAACCCGACGCAACGCTGAAGAACAACAGCGCGCAGCACAGCAAGAAGCGGACCGACAGGCGCAGGAACAGCAGCGCGCTGCTGAACAAGCGCAGCGTGAAGCCGCAGAGCAGCAACGCGCGGCAGACGAACAAAATGCCATCGAAGAGGAAGCTCGTCGCAAGCAGGCTGAGGATGCGGCCCGGCAGGCCGCCGAGCAACAAAAAGTGGCGGAAGAACAAGCAAAACGTGAAGCCGAGCAGCAACAAAAAGCCGCTGATGAGCAAGCGCAGCGTCAGGCTGAAGAGCAAAGACAGGCCGAGGAGAAGGCTCGTCGCGAAGCGGCAGAACAGCAGCCGAGCATTGAGCAGCAAAAGACGATAGAGGACGAAGCCAAAAGAAAGGCACGCGAAGCGACAGAACCCGCACCCTCGCAGGACAATGCGCAACCCGCGCCGCCACCGCAGGAACAGGCGCCGCAGGCCGATCCGCAGCCACCCGCAGCGCAGCAGCCACAACAGCCACAACAGCCACAAGCCCCTGAGCCGGATCCCGAACAACCCGCCGCGCCGCCACAACAATCTGACGCGCCTGCACTGCCCGACAATCCTCAGGCGCCCGCAGATACGGGCGCTCCGGCAAGCCCCGACACCGATAGCGGCGCCAAGCCGCAAGAGCAACCTGAAGGTGAGAAGCCGCAAGTTGTGCCGCCGGAAAATGCCGCACAGAATCCGCCTTCTGAAATCATCGACGAACGCACGCCGGAACTCAAGGAGCAGATTGCTCGCGATCCAGCCAGCACGGACGAGACCGTCGTGCTGCCGGTCGAAAACGGGGCTGCCATTCTCGATAGCGACAAAGATGCTGACAATTTCGGCGGTAAACAATCGCGGGAAGAGCGCCGCAAATTGCGGGAGCAGCAGCGTGCGACAGAGGAGCAGAAGCTGCCGCCCCCAGTTGATGACGCTGCAGCTCAGGTCGAAATTCCAGATAATCTGAAGGCCGCACTACCGCAAAAAGTTGAGGCAAACCTCAAAGAGGAAGGCACACGCGTCAAAGACGCGCCGGCTTTCATGGTTCCTGAGACGACAAACATCGTCAATAACACGGTCGTTAACAACACTGTCATCAACAACACGACAGTCAACAACACGACTATCAACGACAACGTGACGAATGTGAAGATCATCGAGCAGATCGATAACCGGGTCATTCTGGATGCCGGCGATCGCATCTTTGTGCGTGGCGACGATCGTCCTCGCCTGCGCCGCAATGCTGAGAACACCTATTATGATGAGCTGCCCCGTGGGCGCTTGCGCGAGACGATTGTGCGCCCTGGCGGGCATGAAATCGTAACGGTTTATGACCGTTATGGCGATATCCTGCAGCGCTCTCGCATTGACCGCGATGGAAATGAATATCTGATGATTTATGCGCCTGAGTATGACGATAGCCCGCGTGCGGCAATCTTCGACGTCGGCTATGATCTGCCTCCGATGCGACTGACAATTCCGGTCAACGACTACATTATCGATGTGGCGCAGGATCCGGAGCGCGACTTCTACGACTTTTTGGCAATGCCACCTGTGGAGCGTGTTGAACGCGTCTATACCATCGATGAGGTGCGGCACTCCGCACGCCTGCGGGATAAAGTGCGCCGCATCGATCTCGATACGATCCATTTCGCCACCGGCAGTGCCGAGGTGTCCTTGTCACAGGCCAAGACACTGCGAAAGGTCGCCAATGCCATGCAAAAGGTCTTGGCCAAGGATCCTGGCGAAACCTTCTTCATTGAAGGCCATACAGATGCTGTCGGCTCTGATCGTTCCAACCTGGTTCTCTCAGATCGGCGCGCGGAATCGGTCGCAAACCTCCTGACCGAGGTTTACGACATCCCGGCAGAAAATCTGGTCACACAAGGTTATGGCGAGCGCTTTCTGAAAATCCGCACCCAGGCAGCGGAACAGGAAAACAGACGCGTCACGATCCGACGTGTCACACCGTTGGTTCGACCTGTCGCACAACGTTGATCATCGCATTTTCAGGGCCAGATCTCGTATCTGGCCCTTTTTTTTAGGAAGGGCGGAAATACGTCATTTGCCTGATAGATAATATGAGCAGAACTTCATATAGACTTTGTATAAACCCGGTAATGTTTGAATATGAAGAAACATCAGGCACAGGCAAACATTGGCTCGAGCGATCCGGTTAGGAATGAGAAGCCTGTTATTTTAATGTACTGGAGCGTGCCAGAAAGCACATTTTTACGGCGCGTTGGAATTAACTGAAGGAACTGGTTCGCAATGCAATCGATCTATGCGAGGAAATCTTGAATGGTGCGTCCGATCAATGCACCGACAACCGCAATGGGTGAAAGCAAGTATCGGTTCGAATGCGACTTCGCGCTTGAACCAGCCTTTCAAAAATTGGTTGATGAGGCCGAAAATGCCGGGTGGGATCGGTTACAGATCGCACTATCAGTTATCAACCTCTGTGAAGAGATTATTTATGGCCCTGAAAACCAGGAAGGGCACAGCTAGGCCGCACCCTTCTGACACCAATCTTAAAAATCAGTGCTTTCAATCCGCAAAAAACTGAACCTTCATCGTCGCAGGATCACCACCCTGTTTTGTGAAGAAAGGCAGCATTTCCTCAATCGGAAGGCGATGTGAAATGAGGCGCGCCATTTCACCTTTGTCCTTTTGAAGGATTTCAAGCGCCTGCGGAATATTGCGATTAAGCGAATGCGAACCAGCAACACGGATCTGACGCCGGAAGATTTCAAATGGCGCCACCGAGATACGCGCATCGGGCGCGCAGACGCCAAACACCAGCACCGTACCACCATCGGCCGTAAAGCTGACCATGCCTTCCGCGACTTTCGCAATGCCCGTCGCGTCAGCCACAAAATCAAAGCTCTTCTTGCGGGCGTCAAGTTCAGCGGAGCCTGACACAACCGGCTCAAGGCCAAGGCTTTCACTAAAAGCCAGACGATGTTCGTTAATGTCCGCCACAGCGACTTTTTCAACGCCTTGCGCTTTGAGCGACAGCGCAAGCAGCAGACCGATTGGTCCTGCCCCGAAAACCAGTGCCGTTTCAGAGCCTTGCGGACCCGTTTTCAACCCCGCCGCGCCAAGCCCGTTGAGAACGCAGGCCAGCGGCTCAGCAAGGGCCGCGACATCAAATGGCAAGTTGCCAATCGGGTGAAGATGCTGCGCATGCACAAGGCTTTTATCGGCAAAGCCCCCATTATGGGTGACGCCATAGGCTTTCAGCTCAGCACATAGATTGGTCAGTCCCTTGCGGCAAGGCCGACAGTGACCGCAGGGAATATTCGGGTCGACGGCCACCCGATCGCCCGGCTTCACATTGGTCACGTCTTCCGCGACCGCAATCACCACACCTGCATATTCATGCCCCGGCACAAGCGGAAACGCGCTTGATCCATAACGGCCATGCAACACGTCGATATCGGTGTGGCACAGACCTGAAGCCTTGACGTCAATCAAGGCATGTCCGGGCTTGAGCTCTGGGTCAGGGAGCTGGGCAAGCGCCGCGATCCCATGACCGGTAAAATAAATGGCTTTCATTTCTGCACCTAAAAATGGCTCAAGCCATCCAGTTTCCGCCATCGACACCAAATGTCTGGGCGAGGATGTAATTGCTTTCCGACGAAGCCAGGAAAATCGCCATGCCGGTAATGTCTTCCGGGTCTGCAAAGCGGCCAATCGGAACAGACTTCGCAACTGAAGCCTTCTTTTCGCCCGGCTTCAAGCCCTCCCACTTGGCAAAATTCGCATCAACCACATCCCAATGCTCGCCATCCACGACGCCGGGTGCAATCGCATTGACCTGGATATTGTGTTTGACCAGTGCAAGGGCGGCCGATTGTGTAGCCGAGATGATTGCTGCTTTTGACAGACAATAAAGCGTCACCAGCCCCTCTCCGCGGCGCCCTGCCTGGCTTGCCATATTGATGATCTTGCCACCACGACCCCGCGCGATCATCACATTCGACACCGCTTTCATCATGAACAGCGGGCCTTTGAGGTTGATGCCAAGAACACGCTCATAGCTCTCTTCGGTAATGGCATTGATGGGCGCCATATCGAAAATCGCAGCATTATTGACCAGAATATCGATGCCACCATATTCCTTGTCGACTGCGGCCACCACCTTTTCAATATCTGCAAGGTTGGTGACATCAAGCTTCACCGCTGTCACCCCATCACCCAGGCTTTTCGCCGCTTCCTCTGCGCGTTCGATGTTGATATCGGCGATGATCACCCTGGCCCCCTCACGCGCATAGGCTTCAGCAAAGCCAAGACCAATACCGCGTGCAGCGCCGGTGATGAGGGCAACCTTATCTTTCAGTCTCATGAGAATTCTCCGGAAAATTATTGCGTGCAGTCAAAGCGCATCCCGCCAGTGCCAACAGGCCTTCGGACTGGATGCGCGGGATCGAAATCAGCGCATGGCACGCTCTAACGATGCGTTTTCTTTTCAGACAACAGAAGCGGATGCCGCTCTCGACGCTCCAATGCCAGACCATCCGATTTGAAGAGATGTGCATCCGCTGGATTGAAACCAAGTCGGGCGGTCTCATGCGTGCGCGCCGTGCTGCTGCCACCGGCTTCAGCGACAATCAGCTCCTTGGCTGCAGAGTTCTGGACGTAAAGATAGGTCTCCCCGCCCAGCCGCTCCACCACCATGATTTCACCATCCAGAATGCCGTCATCCGCCGGATGAAGATGCTCCGGGCGAACCCCCAGAACCAGCGCGCCACCCGGTTCCATCCCAGCGGCCGTAACCGGAACCGTGACGGTATTGCCATTGCTCAGTTCAACCGTCACCCCGTCGCTGCCGGTGGACTTAACCTTCACATCGATGAAATTCATCGTCGGTGAGCCGATAAACCCGGCCACAAAGCGATTGACCGGATGATGATAAAGTTCGAGCGGCGACCCCATCTGTTCAACCCGGCCATCGCGCAGCACCACGATCTTGTCTGCGAGCGTCATCGCCTCGACCTGATCATGCGTCACATAGATCATGGTTGCGTTCAAACGGTCATGCAGACGCGCAAGCTCGATGCGCATCTGAACGCGCAACGCAGCATCGAGGTTGGACAATGGCTCATCAAACAGGAAGATTTTAGGCTCGCGCACGATTGCGCGGCCTATGGCAACACGCTGACGCTGACCACCGGAGAGCTGGCGCGGCTTGCGATCGAGAAGCTTGTCGAGCTGAAGCGTCCTTGCCACCTCCTCGACCTTGCGCTCGCGTTCGGTCTTGGACACCCCTGCAAGCTTGAGGGCAAAACCCATATTGTCGCGCACATTCATATGGGGATACAAAGCATAGGTCTGGAAAACCATCGCCAGGCCGCGTTCGTCAGGTGGCACATCATTGCAGTTTTGGCCGTCAATCGTCAGATCACCGCCGGTGATTTCCTCCAAGCCGGCGATCATCCGCAGCAGCGTTGATTTTCCCGAGCCGGACGGACCGACAAAGACCACGAATTCCCGGTCTTCAATATTGAGATCGACGCCCTGGATGACATCGACATTGCCATAGGATTTTGTCGCGTTATGAAAAGAAAGCGTAGCCATTTGGTTCCCTTTACTTCACGGCGCCGAAGGTGAGACCGCGCACCAGCTGGCGCTGCGTAATCCAACCAAAGACAAGAATTGGGGCGATGGCGAGCGTGGACGCCGCCGAGAGTTTTGCCCAGAAGAGCCCTTCCGGCGATGAAAAGGACGCAATGAACGCCGTCAGGGGCCCGGCTTGAGACGCCGTCAGATTGAGACTCCAGAAGGCTTCGTTCCAGCATAAAATGATGGAAAGCAGCGCGGTCGACGCAATGCCCGGCAGACTGAGCGGCAGCAACAGATAGCGGATCTGCTGTCCGACCTTGGCGCCATCCATGCGGCTGGCTTCCAGGATCTCGTGCGGCACCTCCTTGAAGAAGGAATAAAGCATCCAGACGACAATCGGCAGATTGGACAGCGTGAAGATGAGGATCAGACCGGTGCGGGTATCCAGCATGCCGCTGTCGCGCGCCAGAAGATAGATCGGCACCAGCACACCAACCGCGGGAAGCATCTTGGTCGACAGCATCCACAGCAGCAGATCCTTGGTGCGCTTTCCCGGAAAGAACGCCGCTGCATAAGCCGCAGGCACCGCGATGATCAGCGACAGAATGGTCGCGCCCAGGCTTTCAACCACGCTGTTCATCGCATAGCGGAGATAATCGGCCCGCTGATTGACCGCTGCAAAGTTTTCAAGCGTTGGCGAGAACAACAGCTTTGGCGGAGCCACCGCATCAATCTCGGTCTTAAACGCCGCCATCAGCATCCACAGGATCGGAAAGAACATCAGCAGCGCAACCACCCAGCCGATGATCCCGGCTGCGACAGTGGCCTGGTTGAATTTACGTCTTTTTTGAGCCATCGCAGCCTCCTAACTATCCAGGTTGCGCGCAACGGTGCGAATGAGAAAAAAGGCAACAATATTGGCAAGCACAATGGCAATGACGCCCGCCGCCGATGCTCCGCCAATGTCCCATTGCAACAGCGCTTTAAGATAGATGAAATAGGTCAGCGTCGTGGTGGCAATGCCAGGACCGCCCGAGGTGGTGACAAGAATTTCTGCGAAAATCGACAGCAGAAAAATCGTCTCGATCATGATGACAACGGAGATCGGACGCAGAAGATGCGGCAGAATGATGTAATAGAACATCGCCGGACCTTTCGCGCCATCCAGCCGCGCCGCCTCCATCTGCTCGCGATCGAGCGACTGCATGGCCGTCATCAGAATGAGCGTCGCAAATGGCACCCATTGCCAGGATACGATCATGATGATGGACGCCATCGGGAACTGCGAAAACCAGTCCACCACCGGCAGGCCAAGACTGCGCGAAATGAAGGCGAAGAAGCCATTGACCGGATGCATCAACAGGTTTTTCCAGATCAGGGCCGAGACGGTCGGCATCACGAAGAACGGCGCGATAACCAGAAGCCGCGCAATGTTCTTGCCAAAGAAATCCTGGTCAAAAATGACGGCAAACAACACGCCCAGGATGATGGATATTGCCAGCACAGATCCCAGCAGGATCAAAGTGTTGGCAATTGCCGACCACAGTCCGGGGGCGGAGAGGAGGAAAGCGTAATTCGAGACACCGGCAAAGCCTGTCACGAAGGGATTGATCAGATTGTAATATTGGAATGAAAACCACAGCGTCATCGCCAGTGGGACAATCATCCATAAAAGCAGCAGGATAACAGCAGGCGCAAGCAGAGGGCCGGTCCGAATGGTCCGACGCGATCTGGGTGTAAAACGAGACTTGGTGCCGGCAACGGCCACATTGCTAGATGGCATGAAATGCCCCTCCCTTCCCGTTCTTGCTCTCACTCCACCAAGAGCAGTGACGGTTAAGCGGCATCGTCGGGCCGCTCTTCGGTTGCCTTCTGAGCATTTTGGGAGGCAGAACCGTTTGACAATCCTGTTCCCCATGCTCATGAGCCTTGCGGTACAACGACCTGCCGCCCGATTTGAAGTCAAGCGGCAGGATCGGGGTGCGGGACCGGTCTACTTGATGTAACCGGCCTGCGTCATCATCTGCTCTGCCTGACGCTGGGCGCCATCAAGTGCGGCATCAACAGTTTGCTGACCCGCAACAGCCGAGGAGATCGCCTGACCGACAATGGTGCCGATCGCCTGGAATTCCGGGATCGCTACGAACTGGATCCCTGTATAGGGAACCGGGTCCTTGGTCGGCTTGGTTGGATCGGCAGACTCGATCGCCTTGAGAACGGTCTCGGCAAACGGCGCCGCCTTTTTATAGTTCTCATTGGCATAGGTCGATTGACGGGTGCCCGGGGGAACCGCGACCCAGCCTTCCTTCTCGCCGACCAGTTCGACATATTTCTTCGAGGTGGCCCATTTGAGGAACGACTTCGCCGCTTCCGCCTTGCTGGTCGAGGCCGGGATTGCAAGGTTCCATGACCATGCCCAGGCGGAACCGTTCGGCGTCACTTCAACGGGCGCCTTGGTAAAGGCGACCTTATCGGCAACCTGGCTCTGGGTCTTGTCATAGATGCGGCCAGCAGCAGAGGTCGCGTCAATCCACATCGCGCAATGCCCGGTCGAGAACAAGGCCTGGTTTTCGTTGAAACCATTGGAGGTAATTCCGGGAGGGCCTGCTTCCTTCATCAGATCAACGTAGAAATTGATCGCCTTCTTCCATTCATCCGAATTGATCTGTGGCTTCCATTGCTCGTCAAACCAGCGACCACCATAGGTGTTCACCAGCGTGCCAAGATAGGCCATGTTTTCGCCCCAGCCCGGCTTGCCACGCAGGCAGAGGCCATATTGTTCCTTCGACTTGTCGGTCAGCTTGGTGGCAAATTCCTTGATCTGCGCATAGGTCGGCGCCTCAGGCATGGTCAGACCAGCCGCTTCAAACAGATCCTTGCGGTAAAGGGTAAACGAGCTTTCAGCATAGAAGGGCACGGCGTAAAGCTTGTCATCCACGGTGAGACCCGCGCGCACCGGCTTGATCAGATCATCATAATCATAATCATCACCAAGATCGCCGACCTCAAGCAGCCAGCCTGCCTTGCCCCAGATCGGCGCCTCGTAGCCACCGATGGTCATGATATCGAACTGTCCACTCTTGGTGGCAATGTCGGTGGTCACGCGTTGACGCAACACGTTTTCTTCCAAAACCACCCAATTGAGCTTGTTGCCGGTTTCCTTCTCCCATTCCGACGACAGCTTCTGCATGATGATCATGTCAGCATTGTTGACTGTGGCGATGGTGAGTTCCTCAGCACTCGCCGCTCCACATCCAATGGCCAATATTGCCACCGATGCAATCAGTCCTGCACGATAAGATTTGGTTCGCATTTCGTCTCCTCCTTTACGAATGCATAGCAAATTTCTTACATGTGTAAAATTTATGAACAGTCCCATGCGGCTTGTCAAGCGAGGCTTTCTCTTGCCTGCCTTCTCACAATGCTAACAGCAAAAACGATGTTTCAATAAGAAAATTCTTGGAGGTGGCCTGGTTGAGAAATACGCCTTGAAAGACTGCATCCCGCGACACCATCAGATCAAGACATCCATAGAACCGATCAGGCCGAGCCACGCATGATCAGGTGACTGTCGAGCCTGCGCAGCTCGGTCTCCACCGCCGCGCCACTCTCCTGCGCATGAATACGCGAAAACAGCATATCGAGCCCCAATTGCGCGATATTGCGATAATCCTGCGCCACCGTGGTCAGAGGCGGACAGGTGAAGCGACTGAGCGGATGATCATCATGGCCGGCGACCCGCAGATCGCAACCGGCCTCGCGGCCGACATGGCGGCGTCTTTCAAAGGCGGCCGCGATGACACCGAATGCCAGCCGATCATTGGCACAAAGCACCGTGCGCGTCGGAAAGCCACCGCGATCAAGAATTCGCCCGGCCTCGCAATAGCCGAGCTCTTCGAAATTCCAGTTGCGGGCCGCCATCGGCAGCACGATCGGCTCGACGCCCAGATGCTCCATCGTCGCAATATAAGCAGAACGCCGGTCCAATGCATTCTGATTGACAGCTGGCATTTCCAAAAAGCACGGATGTTCGCCCGTCCGACACAAATATTCGGTTATATTGCCAATGCTCTGGCGATTATCGGTGCCGACAAACGGCTGATCCTCGCCAATCCGATTGTCCAGAAACACCATCGGCATGGCGTTGGACAGACTGGCCAGCAGCTTGGTGTCGGTATCAAATCCGAGCGGCGCCATCAGCACGCCGGCAATTTTCAGCGACATTAATGTGCGCATTGCCCGCGCTTCCAGCTTGCGGTCACCATGCGATGACAGAACAATCGTCCAATAGCCTTCGGAAAGGCAGCGCATCTCGATCTGACGGATGATTTCAGCGTAGAAGGGATCGGAGATGTGCGGAACAATCACCCCGATATTCTTGGGCTTTTTCCGATTGAGGCTGACCGCAAATATATTGGGCTGGTAATTATGGTCCTTGAGCGCCTGTTCAATGCGGGCGCGGGTCGAGGCCTTGACACTTTCGGGATTGTCGAAATATTTCGAAACGGTTGGCCGCGAAAGCCCACTGGCCGCCGCGAATTCCTCCATCGTCCGGATCTTGTGACCACCCATTGCGCATTCTTCCCGATCCGCTCGAGTCATTTTTCCAGCGGCATATTTCTTTCTATGCGTAAAATTTTTTTAACACAGAAGCAACCGCGTTTGTGATGTCTGCCCGGCAATCCCAGCATAACCCTGCCAGAAACACCGTGATTTCGTTGTGAAATCCCGGGAAAAAATCAGCCGCTTTTTTACACGCGACAATTTTTATATTGACTCCCGGAACAAGCTTACGCATGTCTATATTCGGCTCGCGTGAGCCACGCACGGAGCCTGCCTTCCACACGACCTGGTCACCGGTCCGGTGCCCACGCCGCACGGATTGCGCGGAGGTCCCAATCATCAGGAGGAGCCGGACAGCCCGGTTCTCGTCGGAGGAAATCATGTTTCGTAAGTCGCTCGGCCGTATTCTGTTCTCTGGCGTTGCCTTGGCAATGCTCAGCGGTATCGCCGCCGCCGAAGGCATTGGCGCATCGCTACTCACCCAGCAGCATCCCTTCTACATTTCCCTCGCCGAGGCGATGAAGAAGCAGGCCACCACAGAGGGCGTTGCGCTGGAAGTCTCCATTGCCAATCAGGACCTGAGCAAGCAGCTGGCGGATGTCGAGGATTTCATCACCAAGGGCGTCGATGTGATCATCATTTCGCCCGTCGACAGCAAGGGCGTCCGCTCGGCCATTACCAAGGCACAGAAAGCGGGTATCAAGGTCATTACAGTTGACGTACCAGCCAACAATATTGATGTGACCTCCTTTGTTGGTACCGACAATTTTGCTGGCGGGGAAAAGGCTGGCGAATTGATGGCAACATCGATTGGCGACAAAGGCAATGTTGCTGTGATTGAATACCCGACTGTTCAATCGGTGGTGGACCGCGTCGAAGGCTTCAAAAAGGCAATCGCAAATCATCCAGACATCAAGATCGTATCGATCCAGCCTGGTATCACCCGTTCGGAAGCCTTGGCAGCAGCACAGAACATCATTCAAGCCAATCCAGACATTGTAGGTATCTTTGGCTTTGGCGATGACGCCGCTCTCGCAGCCGCTTCCGCTGTAAAAGCTGCAAAGCTCGAAAAGCAGGTCAAGGTTATCGGCTTTGATGGTATGGAAGAAGCCCGCAACGCGGTTAAAAACGACCCGATCATGGTCGGGGTGATTGCGCAGTATCCCGAAGAAATGGGCAAGGTTGCCGTTGAAACCGCAGTCAAGGTGATCAAGGGCGAAGAGGTTCCTGCAAAGCAGCCAATCGTACCGGGCGTTGTCACCAAGGACGGCGAAACCAAGTAAAACCGCGTGAAATGACGGCATCTCCTCCCAGTCGTCATTTCGCTTTCGTGCGCGGCGGCACGACGCTCACCACGCGTCCGTGCCGCCGCAGCACATGATCGATACAAGGCTGTCTGTTGGGCATTTTCAAGCGTAACAAATACAGACCTCAAATGGAGAGCGGAGATTTCCGATGACCGCTATCAATTCTGCGACCGCGACCAATCAGGATGTTGTGCTTGAAATCAGCAATGTCGCCAAGACATTTGGCCCTGTTGTTGCACTCAAGCGCATGAACCTGACTGTTCGGCGCGGGCGCGTGCATACATTGCTAGGCGAAAACGGTGCCGGCAAATCCACCCTGATGAAAATCCTTGCCGGTGTCTTTAAACCAACATCAGGCACGATTGTGCTCAAGGGCGCCCCTTACGCGCCCCAGAACCCGCGCGGCGCACGCGCCAGTGGCATTTCAATCGTTTTCCAAGAGCTAAGCCTGTCTCGCAACCTATCGGTCGCCGAGAACATTCTGGCAAACAATGAGCCTAGCCGCTTTGGCTTTATCCGTGAACGAGAACTCAACGCCGAAGCCAGCAAGCTCATTGCAGAACTCGGTCTGCCCGTCGACGCGCGTGCCAAAGTCGGCGATCTATCGATTGCGCAGCGACAGTTGGTTGAAATCGCCAAGGGGTTGAGCCAACCGGCTGACGTCGTCATTCTAGACGAACCGACATCATCGCTCTCTGACAGCGAAGCCGAGATCCTTTTCACCGTCATTGAACGGCTCAAAGCGCGCGGTACAGCCGTCATCTACATTTCCCACCGCATGGAAGAAATCATGCGACTGTCCGACGACATTACCGTCGTGCGCGATGGTGAATATGTAACAACGACTGAAAAAAGCCAGACCAGCATTGAAAAACTGATTGCCTTGATGGTCGGTCGTGAGATGAACGACATCTATCCCCCGCGTGAAGCCCCGCCGCCGTCAAAAATCATTCCTCCCATCCTGAAAACCAACCAGCTTTCCGTTCCGGGCAAATTCAACAATGTATCAATTGAAGTGAAACCGGGCGAAGTCCTAGGGCTTTTTGGTCTTGTTGGCTCTGGCCGTTCGGATGTGATGAAGGCACTCTTTGGGATGCTCCATCCAACCGGCGAGATCTTATTGGATGGAAAATCAATCACTCTTGTCTCTCCAGCACAAGCGATTGCCAATGGCATCGCTTTTGTGACCGAGAATCGCAAAGAAGAAGGCCTTGTTCTGCCGCAAAGCGTTGAACGCAACATCAACATGGTTGCTCTCGGGCAACTCGCCGGACCTTTTGGTATGATGCGTTCCGCCGCTGAACGCTCGAGCGCAAAAGCTGAAGTGCTAAGGCTGGCGATCAAGACCGCTTCCATTGACACAGCTGCGGGTTCGCTTAGTGGTGGCAATCAGCAGAAGATTGTGCTGGCGAAGTGGCTTCAGATGAAGCCCAAAATCCTCATCCTGGATGAGCCGACCCGTGGCGTCGATGTCGGCGCAAAATTTGAAATCTATCGCATCATCCGTGAACTTGCCGCCCATGGTGCGGCAATCCTGATGGTTTCGTCCGAGTTGCCAGAAGTTTTGGGACTGAGTGATCGCGTTGTCGTCATGCATAACAAGCATGTCGCCGCAACACTCGACGCAGATGGCCTCACACCAGAAACCGTCATGAGCTACGCAGCAGGAATGCATCAATGAGCAACCCACAAGATATTCAGAAAAAAGCCACAGATGCAGAAATTCGTCGTTCGCTTTTCTCTTCTCCGATGATCCGTCAATATGGCGGCATTGTCATTTCCCTGGCCGTTCTCTGCATTGTTTTTGCAATGTTGAACCCTCGCTTTGTCGCGTTCAACAATGTCATGAACATCATGCAGCAGGTGGCGGTCATCGCTGTTGCGGCCTACGGCATGACCTATGTGATCCTGCTCGGTGAAATTGACCTCTCCATCGGCTCAATCATTGCAGTCGCTGGCATGGTGGCGGCACAGGCATTTTCCATGGGCTTCGGTTTTGCGCCAACGGTTATCTTCACTCTCGCGGCCGGCGCCATCATGGGCGGACTGAACGGTGTGCTCTCCGCAAAGCTCATGCTTCCGTCCTTCATTGTGACAGTCGCAACAATGGGCATCTATCGCGGCATGGTCAGCCTGCCCACCAACGGTGCGCCGGAAATTATCGAGAATGAAATCTGGCTCGCAATCGGTTCTGAGAGCTGGCTCGGTCTGCCAATCATCATCTGGATCGTCGGTGTTCTACTTCTCGTCAACTATGTTCTGCTCTCCAAAACAGTTTTTGGCCGACGCATCTATCTGGCGGGTGGCAACAAGGAAGCAGCGATCTATTCCGGCATTCGGGTCGATCGCATCAAGATCCTCGTCTTCATGCTTTCGGGCGTCATGGCCGCGATCAGCGGTATTCTGCTCTCATCACGTTTATCATCGGCGCAGACCAATGCTGGTATGGGCTACGAGCTTGATGCGATTGCAGCTGTGGTTCTGGGTGGCACATCGCTTGCCGGCGGTGTCGGCACCATGGTTGGCACAATCCTTGGCGCACTGATCATCGGCGTCATCAACAACGGCATGAACATGCTGTCAGTGCCATATTTTTATCAGCTCATCGTTAAGGGCGTGGTCATTCTCGTCGCCGTCTGGCTTGATGTCCGCTCGAAATCCGTCAGAACATAACTTGGTGCTCCTATGAAAAAGATCATCACAATCGGCGAAATCCTCGTTGAGATCATGGCTATCGAAACCGGCAACGGCTTCAAAAGCGCCATCCCGCTGATTGGCCCTTTTGCCTCCGGCGCACCGGCGATATTCATTGACCAGGCAGCCAAGATGGGGCAACCCTGTGGCATTGTCAGTGCCGTTGGCAATGACGACTTTGGCACCCTCAACATCGAACGTTTGCAAACAGATGGCGTCGATGTTTCAGCAATCAGCGTGCATCCAACAGCTGCCACTGGCAGCGCTTTCGTGCGTTATCGCCCCGATGGAAATCGCGATTTCATCTTCAACATCAAGCACAGTGCATGCAGCGCGATTGCGCTGACACCTGAAGCAGAAAAGTTGATAGAGACCGCTGATCATCTTCATATCATGGGCTCAGCGCTTTTCTCGGAGGGCATTGTCACGGCTATCCACGAGGCAACGCTGCGCATCAAAGCGAAAGGCGGCACGGTCTCATTTGATCCGAATATCCGCAAGGAAATGCTTGATCTTCCAGGTATGCGCGACGCCCTCGTACACGCACTCGAACATACCGATTTGTTCATGCCGAGCGGGCCTGAAATCTTCCTTTTCACCAAGGCTTTTGACGAAAAGGCAGCCATCGAGGAGCTCCTCGCTCGTGGCATCAAGGCAATTGTCATTAAGCGTGGCGCGGAAGGCGCAAGCTATTTCGACCAGTCTGGCGACGTCACAGCACCAGCATTCAAGGTGGATGAAATTGATCCAACCGGCGCAGGTGACAGCTTTGGCGCAGCCTTCGTCACGTGCTGGTTGCGCGGTATCGCAGCAAAGGAAGCTTTGACGATAGCCAACGCGACAGGCGCGCGCGCGGTCGGTGTCAAAGGGCCGATGGAAGGCACATCAACGATGGATGAAATCAATGCATTCATCGCAAAAAACGGAGTCTTGTTATGAGCAGCACTCAGACCTTGAGCAAACTTCCCGCCCGTTATGCAAGCGGTGCGCGTGGAGGCATCACCTCGATCTGCTCGGCTCATCCTCTGGTTATCGAAGCAGCTCTTCTTGAAGGCATTGCAACCAAGACCGACGTTCTGATCGAAGCCACCTGCAATCAGGTCAATCAGGATGGCGGCTATACCGGCATGACACCGGCCGATTTCCGCCGTTTTGTCGAAGACATCGCAGCGCGTCTCGGCTTTGATACCAAGCACCTTATTCTGGGTGGCGATCACCTCGGCCCAAATCCTTGGAAGCATCTGTCTGCTGAAGAAGCCATGGCCAAGTCCGAAGTGATGATGGATGGCTTTGTTCGTGCAGGCTTCACCAAAATCCACCTCGACACCTCCATGGGCTGTGCCGGTGAACCAGTAGCGCTCCCTGATGCCGTGACCGCTGAACGTGCAGCACGTCTTGCCAAAGTTGCAGAAAAAGCAGCCGCTGAATCCGGCTTTGATCTGCCTGTCTATATTGTCGGCACGGAAGTTCCGATCCCGGGCGGCGCAATGG